>NZ_QTMD01000008.1:0-169502 GCF_003602995.1 Bacteroides sp. AF25-38AC
ATAATAGTAACACATTTATTAGTTTGTAAATGTGTCTACCTATATCAGGATAAGACAGTGACGGCCGTTACGCACTGAAGTAAGCAAAACAATGTACCGGAGTAAGCAAAGCAATGAAGTAAAAAGATGAAACCAAGCCTTCACTTAATCGAATTTTTCCATTATCTTTGTACCCGAATAGCAAGTAGAGCCGTGGGGCATCGTCCTCCTTCTTATTTTATTCTCCATTTTGAAGTATCACCGAAAAAGAACTGAAATATGAAAGGAATTATTCTTGCAGGTGGCAGTGCCACTCGTCTCTATCCGTTGTCCAAGGCTATCTCCAAGCAGATAATGCCCGTCTACGACAAGCCGATGATATACTACCCGCTCTCTACACTGATGTTGGCGGGAATTCGCGAAGTGCTTATTATCTCTACTCCACGTGACTTACCCATGTTCCGCGAGCTGCTGGGAACCGGCGAAGAACTCGGTATGTCCTTTTCCTATAAGATACAAGAGAATCCCAACGGACTGGCACAAGCCTTTGTGCTGGGTGCAGAGTTCTTGGACGGCGGACCGGGCTGCCTTATTTTGGGCGACAACATGTTCTACGGTCAAGGCTTCTCCGCCATGCTGAAGCGTGCCGCTTCCATAGACAAGGGTGCCTGCATCTTTGGTTATTACGTCAAGGACCCCCGTGCCTACGGTGTAGTGGAGTTTGATGCCAACGGCAAAGCCGTCTCGCTGGAAGAAAAGCCTGCCAATCCTAAAAGCAACTATGCCGTCCCCGGACTGTACTTCTACGACTCCACCGTGACAGAGAAAGCCGCCTCCTTGAAGCCCTCTGCTCGCGGCGAATACGAAATTACCGACCTCAACCGTCTCTATCTGGACGAGGGCACGCTGAAAGTGGAGCTCTTCGGCCGTGGCTTTGCCTGGCTCGACACCGGCAATTGCGACAGCCTGCTGGAAGCCAGCAATTTTGTCGCCACCATCCAGAACCGTCAAGGCTTCCGCGTGAGCTGTATCGAAGAGATTGCCTGGCGCAAGGGCTGGATAGATGTAGACCAGCTGTATCGCTTGGGTGAACAGCTTGGCAAGACCGAATATGGCAAATACCTGATGGAACTGGCTGAATCGAAGCGATGAACTCTTTGTTCCCCAAAAAGAGAAGGAGAATAGTTCTCCTATAAAGGCCCGCTGACTTTAATTTTTAATTTATAATTTTTAATTCTCATGAAGACTTATCTCGTAACCGGTGCCGCCGGTTTTATCGGCGCCAACTATATTAAATATATCCTGGCAAAACATAATGATATTAAAGTGGTGATACTGGATGCCTTGACCTACGCAGGCAATCTGGGCACCATTGCCAATGACATTGACGATGAACGTTGCTTTTTTGTAAAAGGTGACATCTGCGACCGCGTGCTTGCCGACGAACTGTTTGCCAAGTATAAATTCGATTACGTAGTGAATTTTGCTGCCGAGAGCCACGTAGACCGTAGCATAGAGAATCCCCAGCTTTTCCTGATGACCAACATCCTGGGTACACAAAACCTGCTCGACGCCGCCCGCCGTGCCTGGGTCACGGGCAAGGACGAGTCCGGTTATCCCACTTGGCGCAAAGGCGTTCGTTACCATCAAGTGTCTACCGACGAAGTTTACGGCTCACTTGGTGCCGAAGGCTACTTCACAGAGCAAACCCCGCTCTGCCCGCACAGCCCTTACAGCGCCAGCAAGACGAGTGCCGATATGGTAGTGATGGCCTATCACGACACCTATAAGATGCCCGTCACTATCACCCGCTGTTCCAACAACTACGGTCCTTATCACTTCCCCGAAAAGCTGATTCCGCTTATCATCAAGAATATTCTCGAAGGCAAGAACCTCCCCGTCTATGGCGACGGCAGTAACGTGCGTGACTGGCTCTACGTGGAAGACCACTGCAAAGCTATCGACCTGGTTGTCCGCGAGGGTGTGGAAGGCGAAGTCTACAACGTAGGCGGTCACAACGAAAAGACCAATCTTGAAATCGTGAAGCTGACTATTGCCACCGTCCGCCGCTTGATGGAGGAAGAACCCCGTTACCGTGCAGTGCTGAAGAAACAAGTAAAAGCCGCCGACGGCACGATTGACATCAGCTGGATAAACGAAGACCTTATCACCTTCGTCAAAGACCGCCTAGGTCACGACCAGCGTTATGCCATCGACCCCACAAAGATTACCAATGCCCTGGGCTGGTATCCGGAGACGAAGTTCGAGGTCGGCATCGTCAAGACCATTGAATGGTACCTGAACAACCAGCCGTGGGTGGAAGAAGTGACCAGCGGTGACTATCAGAAGTATTACGAACAGATGTATGGAGGTAGGGGTTAAGGTTTAGGGATTAGGGTCTAACCGCTAATCCTTAACCCCTAACCTCTCAATTCAGCGCCACCGCTAACAGTAATCCTAAGAACAGCATATTGCGCGACGTCTCGCCCAGTATGCTGTTCAGCTTTTTACCGCTACCTATCTGTATCATTTTGCGCCACGTCAGTGCGTGCATATAGAGATAGACGCAGGGAGCCCAGATAAATTCCAGCGGAGTCAGCTTGCCCGTGTAGACAAACCAGAAGCAGAGCAGCACGGCGGCGATGCCCAGTGCCAGATACATATTCTCACCGAACTTCTTGCCGTAGCGTACCACCAGCGTACACTTGCCGCTCACGGCATCCTGCTCGCGGTCGCGATAGTTGTTCACCATCAGCAAGGTGTCTATGGCGAGGCCACTGACGAGCGACAGCACCACCACATCCATATTCAGCGTATAGGCCTGCACGTAGTAGGTGCCGCATACGGGCACGAAGCCGAAGAACACCAGCACCAGTACGTCGCCCCAGCCCCGATAGGAGAGCAGCGTGGTATAGAGGAAAGCAAACAGTATGCACACCACGCCCAGCACCACCAGTTCCCAGCCTCCGTGGGGCAGCTGCCCCCAGACGGTGAACAGCACTGCCAGCCCTGCCAGGCACGACAGTGTCAGTGCGATGCCGATGCCGGTTTTCATGGCTGCCGGCGTAATCCAACCTTCGGCGCAGGCGCGCTGCGGCCCCAGCCGGTCTTCCCGACGGTCGGTCCCTTTCTGGAAGTCGAAGAGGTCGTTGATAAAGTTGGCGGCAATCTGCATGCCGCAGGCAAAGAGGGCGCACAGCAGGGCGGGTGCGGTCTTGAACTGTCCGTCGCTGAAGGCAAGGGCACTGCCCAGCAATACCGGGATGATGGCTCCCGTCAACGTCTTGGGGCGGGCGGCGAGAAACCATGCGTAGGGTGAATTCTGTTTAATCTCGTTCATCGTAGTTCCAATTTAGTTCGGCATCTGCCAGCAAAAATACTGAAAATCCCTATATTTGTACCCACTTATGATGAAGAAGTTAGTCTACATATCCATTCTTTCTCTGCTGCTCTTGTCTTCCTGCCGTTCCAAGCGGATGATTACCGTGTCGTTGCCGCAGCCAGTCATGCAGGCAGACAGCACGCAGCTTGGCGATACTATCGGGTTGCCCGCCCGCCTTTCGCCGATGTTCACCTTTGACCAGTCTGATTTGCGTAATGTCCGCCGCCAGCCGGCGAAGGGCGAGGTAAAGAAACAGCAGATAAAGAAAACGGCACCGGTACAAAAGGTAATTGTGCAGCGAGGTACAAGAATCACATCGAAAACCACCCACGTAGGCTCGGCCTATAAGGGCGTCAGCCGCATTAAGACGTACGACTTCACGCATCGCGACGTGCCTGCCGCCTTCGAGGGCTTCCGCATCGCCTTTGTCTCCGACCTGCACTACAAAAGCCTGCTGAAGGAGGAGGGATTGAAGGACCTGGTCCGCCTGCTCATAGACCAGAAGGCCGACGTGCTGCTGATTGGCGGCGACTTTCACGAAGGCTGCCAGTACGTGCCGCCCGTCATGGCTGCCCTGGCGCAAGTGAAGACGCCGTTGGGCACCTATGCCGTGCTTGGCAACAATGACTACGAGGCTTGCTATGACGACATCGTGCGCGAAATGAGGCATTATGGCATGCATCTGCTGGAGCATAAGGTGGACACCCTGCGGCGTGGCGGCGAGCGGATTCTTGTGGCGGGCGTGCGCAATCCTTTCGACTTGGGCAAGAACGGCACATCGCCCACACTCGGCCTTTCGCCCGACGATTTCGTAATCCTGCTGACGCATACGCCAGACTATGCCGAGGACGTCCCGGTGACAAACTCCGATCTCATCCTGGCCGGACACACGCATGGCGGGCAGGTGACGCTGTTCGGGCTTTATGCACCGATAGTCCCCTCGCACTACGGGCAGCGGTTCCTCTCCGGGCTGAAGTACAACTCAAAGAACATCCCGATGATTGTCACCAACGGCATCGGCACTTCGCAGAAAGCCATCCGCATGTTTGCTCCCGCAGAGGTGGTGATGATTGTGCTGCACCGGCTGACGGACTGATTTATTCTTCGGGCATCAGCACCACTCCCAGTTTCTTCTTGCCATCCATCTTTACCACCATTGGCTGGTGGAAATGTACATGCCGCAGGTACTTCGTCTCGTGTACGGCAGGCTGTGCATTCAGGAATTCCTGGTTGTATACGCCGTCATTCATAA
Source organism: Bacteroides sp. AF25-38AC (assembly GCF_003602995.1). Lineage (NCBI taxonomy): Bacteria > Pseudomonadati > Bacteroidota > Bacteroidia > Bacteroidales > Bacteroidaceae > Bacteroides > Bacteroides sp. AF25-38AC. Next base: position 4,614 of record NZ_QTMD01000008.1, read on the forward strand.
AGGCGTTGATGGTAAAGTATCCCACTCCAAAGGAGGTCAGGTTCTGGAAGAAGTGGGTTCCCTGGCTGGGGTCTACCCGGTAGTTGGTCAGTCCGGCTTCCACTATCACGCGGGCAGCGCTGATGTGCGGCCACTTCACGGGGATGCCGAGCCAGGTGTCACTGCTACCCCAGCGTCCGGGACCTACAAGGACATAGTTGCGGCCTTCGTCCAGGAACTGCTGGTTCAGCTTCTCTATCTCCCAGGCAATCTCCTGGTTGTGGGAGGCACTATAGTCGTCTGTCTTCACATAGATAATGTCATGTATCTCGTTCATGATGCCATGTCCCAATGAGTTGTTGGAACGGAGCAGTACCTGGTCGTCCGGAATGGCGGTAAGGTCTTCATCCAGCATCTCCTTGGTGTCGACTATCGGGCGGATTTGCAGCAGGTAGAAGGTGCCGGTTTTGTCCTTCTCGCGGCTCATGGTGGCGGCAAACTCTATCTCTACGGGACGGCGCATCTCCTGCTCTCCGTATTTCAAAGCCAGTTGCAGGATGCGTGGCAGGGGGAATACGTCGTGTTGCAGGATGTTGGCAAAGGTGATGACTTTGCGTCCGCCGGGATAAAGCCCGTCGCGGATAATCTGGTCGTAAGGGTCGTAGGTGGAGGCTATGTAGTTCAGTGCTCCGTCCTTTTCCGCTTCTTTGACGTGCAGTTTCAGCAGGTTGAAGCCGTCGTCGATGGAGAAGTCGTGACCGGCATTGCGCAGGTCGAGGGCATAGAAGCGGGTCTGAGTCTCTTTGAGGGCAATCTCCATTTCGCTGGTTTGCAGCACCTGGTTGGGGTGATAGGGCGAGAAGCGGAGCGTCATGCCACCGTCCACGATGTATTTACCTAAACCGAGCGCCAGATTGACGATACCTTCTTCTGCCTTCTCGTCGCCGATGGGGTAGTAGTTGAGCGAACGTGCCACACCGGACATGCTGGGGTAGTAGCGGTCACCATACTGGTTGCCCACTACCTCTTGCAGGATGACAGCCATCTTTTCCTGGTCGATAACGTTGCTCGTTGCCTGCATGTATGCCTTCGAGTCGCGGAAGTAGACCGAAGCATATACTCCCTTGATGGCATCGCTCAGCATGCGCAGCATCTCGTACTTGTCGTCCAGATAGGGAATCATGTAGGTGTTGTAGATGCCGGCGAAGGGTTGGTAGTGCGAGTCTTCCAACAACGAGGACGAACGGATGGCAAGCGGCGACTTCACCACGTCGAAGAAGGTGAAGAAGTCCTCCACCAGGCGGTCGGGCAGCTTTGCTTTGAGGAAGTAGCGCAGGATGACGTCATCGTCGGCATCGGACAAGGCTATCTGATACAGATTGTTGGTATCCATAAACTCGTCGAACACATCGGTACAGAGCACGATGGTCTTGGGGATGGCGACACGGGCATTCTCAAACTCTTCGAACTCGGGGTGATGCTTCACCAGGTTGTCGATGAAAGCCAGTCCGCGCCCCTTGCCTCCCAGCGAACCGTCGCCAATACGGGCAAAGTTGGAGTATCGGTCAAAGCGGTCGCGCCTGAAGACTGCCACTACTCCCTGGTTTTTCATCTTGCGGTATTTCACGATAGCCTCGAAGATAATTTTACGGTGGGCATCCACGTCTTGCAAGCTATTCCAGGTGATGGGCCGCAGGAACTCTGCCACGGGAAACATGGCACGTGAGTAGAGCCAGCGGCTGACGTGGTTGCGGCTGATGTGGTAAAGGAATGATTCTGCCGGAACAGCAAAAAGAATGTTCTGCAGCTCTTTGAGATTCTTTACGCGGGCAATCTCTTCCAGCGTGTCCGGGTTGCGGAAGATAAAGTCGCCGAAGCCGAAATTGTCTGATACAATACGGCGCAGGTCCACATCCATCTTTTTGGAATTCTTGTCGATGAAGGCGGCATCGTATTTGGCTGCATACGCTGCGTTGTCCGATTCGCTGGACTGTATGATAAGGGGTACAAACGGGTCTTCCTTGCGGATGGCGGCACAGAGCTTGATACCGGCCAGTCCGTCCTTCTCGCCCCGTTCTACGCGGGGGAAGCGTACGTCGGTGATGACACCTAATATATTATTCTTATATTTTTGGTAGATGCCAAAGGCTTCTTCATAGGTACGTGCCAGTACAATTTTGGGACGTCCCCTCATGCGCAGTGTGCGCTGGTGGGCATTCAGTGCTTCAGTAGAGAATTCCTGGCTCTGCTTCAATACGAATTTATACAGATTGGGCAGGATGGAGGAGTAAAAGCGGATGCCGTCTTCCACCAGCAGGATGAGCTGCACACCCACTTCGTTGACGTCGTGCTCCAGGTTCATCTTGTCCTCTATCAGCTTGATGATGGAAACCAGCAAGTCGGTGTTTCCCAGCCAGCAGAACACATACTCAAAGGGACTGAGGTCTTCATTGGCAATACGCTTGGTGATGCCGTGGCTGAAAGGGGTAAGTATCACCATCGGAATCTGTTCATACAGGTTTTTGATGTATCGTGCCACGTCGAAGCTGTCGTTGTCTCCCGTGCCCGGCATGCAGATGATGAGGTCGAAAGAGATGGAGGACAGCTGTGTCAGCGCCTCCTCGCAAGTGGAAACCTGCGTGAAACGGGGAGGGTAGCGCAAGGAGAGCGAAGTGTATTCATTGAATATCTTTTCGTCGATGCGGCCGTCATCTTCCAGCATGAAAGCATCGTAAGGATTGGCTATCAGAAGGACGTTGAAAATGCGCCGTGTCATGAGGTTGGCAAACTGTGTGTCCTTGAAATAGAGCTGGTTTAATTTGAACTTACTGAGCATGGCTTCTCATGATTTGTTGGTTTCGGAAGGCAAAAGTAATAGAAATCGAACCTATTCGGATAGTTTTTCGACCGTTTTTTTTATATTTATGCGTAATATTGCATCCGAAAAACAATATATGACCTATGTCTGCTCCATATCCGTTTCCATATAAATCCGTTGCATGTACATTTCTGCTGTTATGGGTGTTCGTTTTTTTGTCCGCTGACTTGTTTGCCGGTTCATTCCGCACCTTGGGTATCAAGGAGGGATTGGGCAGTCGGCAAGTATTCCAGATAAACAAGGATTCAGCCGGATTTGTCTGGGTGTATACTCATGTCGGGATAGATCGTTATGACGGGAATGAAATCAAGCATTACAAGTTGGACGGAATGGTTGATTCCAGGGACAATATCCAGTCTTCCACTACCATGATGTGTGATAAGGAGGGTATTGTCTGGGTTGCATTGAAGAATGGAAAAATCTATGCATACAACAAACTGACGGACTCTTTCCAATTGCGTGTGGACTTGGCCGATTACCTGCCTTCTCCGGTATTGTATAATATGCTGTTTGATGACGAAAACCGTTTGTGGTTGTGTATGTCAAAGGGGCTTTATTCTTGGGAAGAAAGTGCAGGGCTGTCTTTTGCCGGATTGAAGGGGCAATCTGTCCGTTGCATAGTCCAAATGGAAGATGAAGTGTTTTTTGCAGGCACCGACAAGGGTGTCTTCCGGCTGACGAAGGCAGGAGCGGCAGGTTCTTCGTCTTTTGAGACGAGGCCGGTTGACCTGCATACAGAGATGCATGTGGAATCGCTCTATGTCTTCGGAGCGAAGCTGTTCATCGGTACCTTTTCAAACGGCGTATTTGTGCTTGACGGTCCCGAAGGGCAAATACATTCCTTGAATGACCGGATTCCTCATGTACCTATCCGTTCGTTTGCAAAGACAAAGGATAATTTGCTGCTGGTGGGAGCCGACGGTGCAGGTGTTTTTTGCATGGATGTCGCTACCGGAGAACTTTTGAACCATTATATGAATAACGGGGATGATGACAAAAGCTTGAGTGGTAATACGGTATCCGATATTTGTGTGGATGAATCCGGAGTTGTATGGATTGGCACTTCTACGAATGGCATCAGCTATCTGGATCCGGAGATGCCGGATGTCTATAGAATCAGGCACGAACGCAATAATGATAATTCCCTGAAGTCGGACCATGTAAATGTGATGTTTCAGGACTCGGAGGGAGATTATTGGTATGGTACAAACAACGGCGTCAGCCTCTATCAACCTCGGTCACGCAAATGGACCCACTATCTGGACGGTACGGAATATAGTGGCAAAGTGGTATTGGCGCTTGCCGAAGACTCCGGGGGAAACATCTGGGTAGGTGGCTATGGTATCGGTGTCTATTGTATTCATAAACAGACCGGACGGGTACAGAAGAAAGAGAAAAGAAATGCACATCCGGAGAAGGGAATGGCCACCGACTATGTTTATGCCATTTATGCGGAAGGGGATTATGTCTGGTTCGGTGGTATTGAAGGAGAGTTTACCCGTTACGATATACGGACGGATACTTATACATATTACCCGATTGATTGCATAGGTGACATAAAGCCGGGTAAGGGGGGCTCATTACTGATTGCCGGTTGCAGCGGGTTGGCCGTCTTTGATAAGAAGTCGGGAGACACGCAGTGGCATCAGACGTTTGGAGACATCTCTCTGCATTATCCTGTCCGTTGCCTGATGCAGTCCTCATCCGGCGATACCTGGCTGGCTACAGACGGGGAAGGCCTTATACGTGTTGGGCCGGATGGGAAAGAGGCGCATGCCTATACCGTAGATGACAATCTGGTTTCCAATTCCATCAACAGCCTGCTGGAGGATAACGAAGGGCGTATCTGGTTCAGTACGGAGAAGGAATTGTATTGCTTGGACTGCTCCCGGGATATTATCATCAGTGCCAATGATTTTTTGGATGTCAGCTGGGGATATTACAATCCGAATGCTGCCCTTAAGTTGAAGAATGGATGTCTTGCTTTCGGCACCGCAGAAGGGGTTCTTTCCTTTCTCCCGTCTTTGGACTTGGGGACTCATGCACCCGTTGAGCTGATTCTGACAGACTTTAAACTGCTTTATGAATCGGTCAAAGCGGGAATGAAAGGCTCTCTTTTGCAAACGAATATCAATGATACCCGGAAAATAGATTTGAAGTATAATCAAAACTCCTTCTCAATTTCCTTCTCTGCCATCAACTTTGCAGTCCCGCATCGTATTAGGTATGAGTATAGGCTCGAAAATCACAATGAAGAGTGGGAACACTCCAATTCAGTGCGGAACGTGAGCTATATGAATCTCTCGTCCGGTAAGTATGTATTCCGCTTGCGGGCATTTGATAAATACACCGGGCAGCAGGTGGGAGAAAGAAGTCTGGACATTGTCATTCATAACCCTTACTGGGTTTCGTGGTGGGCGCTGCTCATCTATTTCATCTTGTTGTCTGTCTTTGTGTACATGTTTGTGCAGTATAGGAGGCATAAGGTGAACGAGGGGCGTATAAGGGACAAGATACGTTCCTTTATCAGTATAGCCCATGATATCCGTACACCGGTTACTTTAATAAAGGCTCCGCTGAGCGAGCTCGAAGCGCAGGAGGGACTTCCGGAGCAGGGTAAGAAAACCGTTGCGGTGGCTATGAAGAATGTGGAAAAACTGATGGGAATGATTACTCAACTGCTTGAGTTGCAGAAAACGGAACTGCATGCCGAGGAGTGTCTGAAGGTTTCTCCATACGACATTAAGGCTTATCTGGAGGAAAAAATGGCGGAGTTTCACTTAGCTGCCATGCAGAAGAGCGTCGGGATAGAGTTGGAGGTGGAGCCGGATATGCCCAAGGTTTGGATTGACCGGGAGAAGATGGATCATATCATAGACAATCTGCTCTCCAATGCCTTGAAGTATACAGAGAAGGGGGTCATTCACATACTGGTGAAGACTGCAAGAAAGAAGTGGACTATTGAAGTGAAGGATACGGGTATCGGCATTCCGAAAGAGGAGCAGGGCAATATTTTTCACGAATATTATAGAGCCCAGAATGCCATGAACTTTGAGGAAACCGGTTCGGGTATCGGTCTGATGATTACGCGCCGCATTGTGAAACAGCATCACGGCACCATCTCTTTCAGTAGCGTGGAAGGGCAGGGAACTACGTTTACGGTAACTTTCCCGCAGAGGATAAAGGCGAGCGTGGCGGTGGAAGCGAAGGCTGACGGCCAGGAAGAAGCTCAGGCCGCTACCGGGGCTGTGCATGAAGAAACGGAACGTGCCAGGAAGAATGTCCTTCTTCTGGCGGAGGACGATGCGGATATGAGGGAGTATCTGGTGGACAGCTTGTCTTCCGAATATAAGGTAGTTGCCGTGCCCGACGGCGGAAAGGCATTGGAGACGGCAAGGGAAATCAATCCTGATATCATTATCTCGGACATTGTGATGCCGGTACTGGAAGGTGATGAATTGTGCCGGATTCTGAAATCATCGGTAGAAACAAGCCATATACCTATTATATTACTGACCGCACTGAGTGAGAGGGAAAATATCATCTTCGGACTGGAGGCCGGTGCCAATGACTACATCATCAAGCCTTTCGACTTGTCTGTGCTGAAAGTGCGTATCAGGAATATTCTTCAGAATAGGCAGCATTTGCGCGAAACCGTGTTGGCGATGGATGCGCAGCCCGAAGAGACAGACTATACCAGCCAGTTGGACAAGGAGTTCCTGGACAAGGTTATGAAAGTGATTGAGGAGGAGTTGTCCGATTCGGAATTCTCCATCAATGACTTCTGCCGGATGCTGGGCATGAGCCGCACTTCTGTCTACAATAAGATAAAGACGCTGACCGGGCAGGGACCGAATGACTTCATCCGCATTGTCCGTTTGAACAAGGCAAAAGAGCTGCTGGTTTCCCGGAAATATTCGATAGGGGAAGTGGCGAATATGGTCGGATTTTCTGACCCGAAATATTTCAGTACATGCTTCAAAAAGCAGTTTGGTACCAGTCCCAGCAAAATTTAGAGCCATGAAGACTGCTTTTGAACCACCGCTGACAAGTATTAAACCTTTTTTGTCAGAGAATAAACCCTTGTCTCCCTGATAGTGCGTAATATTGTGGACAGTAAACAATATTAAAAAACGCATATAAAAAATGGAAACGTATTTAGGTCTTGATTTAGGAGGCACGAAGTTGCTGATTGGCGAAATGGATAGCCGTGGCAACATTTTGAGGTATAAGAAATATGACTCCGGTTACTTTAATCAGCAGGCTGCGCTGGAAATCATCAAGTCGTCGCTCGATGATTATATCCGTACCGTGGGCTGGTATGACCAGAAACCGGTAGCGATGGGTGTTGGCCTGATAGGGCGTGTAGATTCCAACGAAGGTGTCTGGCTGCAGATTGACCCGAGCAGGACACAGCGGATTGAGTTGGCAAAGGAACTGTCGGACATATATGGCATGCCTTGCCATATAGACAATGATGTGAAGAGCGCTACAAGAGCCGAGCGCGTCTGGGGATTCGGACAAATTTCCAAAAACTTTATATACGTAAATGTAGGTACAGGCATTGCCGTGGGTACGGTGATAAATGGGAGACAAATCCGTGGCAGCCATTTCAATGCCGGCGAAGTGGGACACGTGCGTGTAGGTGTGAACATAGGCATTAAATGCGGTTGTGGACGGATGGACTGTGTGGAGGCGATTGCTGCCGGCATAGGTTTTGACAATTGTGCCCGTCTGCTCCGCAACCAGTATGAGACCGGCCTGCATATTCCGGCTGAAAAAGGGGAACGGGTGATTGTGAGTGAGGTGTTTGCACTTAGTCAGAAAGGTGACCCTCTCTGTACGGTGCTGGTGGAGAATGCAGCTGAGGCGCTTGCCAATCTTATCATGAATCTGGTACGTGTGATTGACCCGGACACGGTGGTGTTGGGTGGAGGCATTGTGGCCGACGGGTATATGCACGAGAAGATTCTGGAGAAACTTCATCCTACGACCATGCGTTTTGTCAGCAACGGGGTTGTCATTACGAAACTGAATCCCGGATTTATCGGGCTTCTGGGGGCCGGCGCGGTGGCGATGAATATGTGATTAGGAATTAATGATTAAGAATATGAAAATAACAATAACAAAGAATGAAAAGGAGTTTGACTGCACGGCTGCATGGCGCATCATCGGGCAGATGTTGAATGAACCGGAGAGTGTGATAGGACTTTCGACGGGACGTACTACCGGCAATCTTCATCGGTTGGTGGGAGAAATCTATACTAAATATCCGTTTAAGGTGGATACCGTTACTTTCTTCGGATTGGATGAGGTAACGAATGTGCCGCGCGAATATGCCGGAGCATGCTACACGATGCTGAAAACGGAGTTGATGGATACATTGGGCATCAAGGAAGAGAATTTCTTGATGCTGCCTACCATTTCTGGTGATTTTGAACAGTCATGCAGGGATTTCCAGCAGGAAATTGCGAACCGTGGCGGCATTGATTTGCTGATTTTAGGGTTGGGTGAGAACGGACATCTGGGATTCAACCAGCCGGAATCTCCCTTTGGCGGTGAAGCATGGGTGACCCGGATGAATGTGGAACTGGAAGAACGCATCCGTAGAGAAACGGGTACTCCTCCCGATAAAGAGTTGGGAGGGGCTACTTTGGGAATAAAGAACATTATGCAGGCACGCCGGATTGTACTGGTTGCCAAAGGGACTAATAAAGCGGATATTGTCAAGCGGATGCTTGAAGGGCCTGTGACAACAGATGTTCCTGCTTCCATCCTTCAGCTTCATCCCAACTGTGAATTTCTGCTGGATGAGGCGGCGGCAAGCATGCTTAACTGCTAAGTCGCCTTGCAGGCGGCTGATAACTAATTATTTGAATTAATAATCAAAATACTATGACACAACAAGAAAAACAAATAAACTATATGGGGCCATTCATCACGATGGTGTTCTTGTTCTTTATTGTAGGTTTCCTTACGACTGCCAATACTCAGTTTCAGGGTCCTCTGAAAGAAACTTTTCTTTCGGAAGTGGGCGGGTTGAAAAATACTTTTGCTACTTTGATTACTTTCTCCTGGTTCCTTGCTTATCCGGTTTGTGGAGGGGTAGGCTCGTCGTGGATTAGCAAATACGGATATAAAGGAACATTGATGCGTGGATTGCTGGCGATGATTGTGGGACTTGGTTTGTTCTTTGCCTCTTCCTATTTCACAGTACACTTTCCTGAAGCGAATTGGCATGCAGGAAATAATGTTATCCCTGGAGGGTTCTTGATTTTCTTACTGGGTTCTTTCGTGGTAGGGGCTTCGGCCACCATTCTGCAAGTGGTTATAAATCCTTATCTGACGGCTTGCCATGTCAAGGGTACCCAGTCCATTCAGCGTTTGGCTATAGGCGGTTCCGCCAATTCTGTGGGAACTACGCTTGCTCCTTATTTCGTGACCGGTGTCGTGTTCGGCGGTCTGTCTATGGAGGACATTCAGATTGACCAGCTGATGGTTCCGTTCCTGGCATTGATGGCTGTTATTTCTTTGATTGTATTGTTGTTGATGAAATTGTCTTTGCCCGATATCCAAGGAACCAGGGTAGAGAAGGGAGAAAAGCTGGAAAAAAGTGTATGGTCCTTCCGTCATCTGACATTGGGCGTGGTGGCTATCTTCTTTTATGTAGGAGTGGAAGTCTGTATCGGGGCCAATATCAATCTGTATGCCATCGAGATGGATTATGCTTCTCCGGCACTGATGGCTACGCTCTATTGGGGTGGTATGCTTGTGGGCCGCCTGGTGGGGAGCAGCCTGAGCAGGATTTCTCCCCGCGTGCAGTTGACGGTTACTACGGTATCGGCAGGACTACTCGCCCTACTGGCCATTCTTCTGAATAATCCGTGGCTGCTCACGGCAGTAGGTCTGTTCCATTCCATCATGTGGGGAGCTATCTTTACTTTGTCCGTTGCCCATTTGGGAAAATACACTTCGGTGGCTTCGGGTGTGTTCATGATTGGAGTGGTAGGCGGTGCCATATTGCCCTTGTTGCAAGGAGTGCTTGCCGATGTTCTTGGAGGCTGGAGATGGTCATGGCTCATCGTTCTTTTTGGAGAAGCGTTTATGCTGTATTATGCATTGATAGGTTCACGGGTCCGTCAGACCTGCGATAATTTGTAATTAAAGATAGTACTTATGAAAAAAATTAGAATGATGATGGCTGCCGCTTTGGGCGTATTGGTTTCATGCGGTAGCGTTAAGTCGGGAGAAGAGGTCGTTGCGGCTTCCCGCGATTCAAAGGTTGTGGTTGCTTATGTCACTTCGTGGAGTGAGGTGATGCCCGACCCGCAGTACATGACGCATATCAACTATGCGTTCGGTCATGTAAACGAGAGCTTTAACGGTGTCAAGATTGATAATGAGGAACGTTTGAGACAGATTGTTGATTTGAGGAAACAGAAGCCGGAGCTGAAAGTGCTGCTTTCCATCGGCGGCTGGGGAAGCGGACGTTTCAGTGAGATGGCTGCCAATGATGAATATCGCCGTGCTTTTGCCGCGGACTGTGACCGTGTGGTGAAGGAGTTCGCTTTGGATGGCATTGACATCGATTGGGAATATCCCACCAGCTCTATGGCAAATATATCCTCGTCACCGGACGATACGGAGAATTTTACACTTCTGATGCAGGATATCAGAGCTGCCATCGGCAATGAAAAGGAACTGACACTTGCCACCGTAGCTTCTGCCCGTTACATTGACTTCAAGGCTATCTTGCCTTCCGTCGATTTTGTGAATATCATGGCTTATGACATGGCTTCTGCTCCCAAGCACCATTCGGCGCTTTATCCGTCAGGACATAGCGGTGACATTACTTCGGACGGTGCCGTTACTGCACACTTGAAAGCGGGCGTACCGCCTTCCAAGCTGGTGATGGGTATGCCCTTCTATGGTCGTGGAGGTGACGGTTATCCCAGCTTCCAAGACTATAATAAGGTAGGGAATACGGATACCCAATATACTGAAAAGTGGGATGAGGTGGCTCAAGTGCCTTATCTGGCCGATAAGAATGATACGTTGGTATTTGGTTTTGAGAATCCCCGTTCACTTGCCATCAAGTGTCAGTATATTCTGGATAAAGATTTGCTGGGAGGCATGTATTGGGATTATAGCGGAGACAATGAACAGGGTGATTTGCGCCGTACGGTAGCAGAAAACCTATTGGGCAAGCCGCACAAGGCGAAGGTACTGGTGTTGACGGAACGTGGCGGACAGCACGGAGGATTTACGGATGCCGGTTTGAGGTGGTTGGCGGCCGAAGGTGTAAAGGGGAATTTCAGTATTACCGAGATAAACAATGCCAGGAACATAACGGAGGCTTACTTGTCGCAGTTCAGCCTGGTTATTCAATTGGATTTCCCGCCTTATACTTGGCCGAAGGAAGCGGAAGATGCGTTCGTCAAGTATATAGAAGAAGGCCGTGGCGGCTGGATAGGTTTCCATCATGCTACTTTGCTGGGCGAGTTTGACGGTTATCCCATGTGGCAATGGTTCTCTGATTTCATGGGTGGTGTACGTTTCAAGAACTACATAGCTCCGCTGGCCGACGGTACGCTGATTGTGGAAGATAAACAGCATCCGGTAATGAAGGATGTTCCGGCCTCTTTCGTGGTGCCCGATGACGAGTGGTATACTTATGACAAGAGTCCGCGCCCTAATGTACATGTATTAGCCAATGTAGACGAATCGAGCTACACGCCTGCATCGGACATCAAGATGGGCGATCATCCGGTGGTTTGGGTCAATGAAAGCAAAAAGGCACGCAATGTTTATTTCCAGATAGGGCATAGTAGTAAGTTGTACGAAACGGAAGGGTTTACGACCATGTTCAGAAATGCCATTAACTGGACTTTAGAAAGGTAATACTTTTTATAATCAATGGATTTGGAAGAAAACGGGTACGTACAGAAACGTATCCGTTTTTTTATGGGTTTAAACTTTATCACTTTAAGTTTAAAATAAAACGTTTTTTATGGATGTGTTAGTAAATGAACTCCTTATGAGAAATATTCAACTTCCATTTCTTGTTTAGTACGTAATTTCGCTTATCGAAGTATTGGAATTTGTATCAATACAATATGAATAACTTTCTATTTTATAAACTAATACTATTATCATGAAAAGAAAAAGAGTCCTTTTGCTGCTTTGCATTCTCAGTTGCACTTTGCAGCTCTTCGCACAACAAATTAATGTGCAGGGTATCGTTTATGATCCTTCTGGAGAAACGGTTCCGGGTGCTAATGTCAGTATGAAAAGTAATCCGGCTGTGGGTACTGTGACGGATATTGATGGGAATTTCAGTCTGAAAGCTTCTGTGGGTGATGTGTTGGTCTTCACCTTTATCGGTTATGAGCCTATTGAGTATAAACTGACTGCTGCAGATACAAATCTGAAAGTCCGTTTTACTGATTCTTCTGAGTTGCTGGACGAGGTAGTTGTAGTAGGCTATGGTGTACAAAAGAAGAGTGTACTTTCGTCTGCTGTGAGCCGTGTTACCAGTGAAGAGTTGGATAAAGGTAATCCTACAAATATTCAGAATGCTTTGAAAGGTAAAGTTTCCGGTGTACAGATTATCTCTAATTCAGGTCAGCCCGGTGCGGAATCAAAGATTCGTATTCGGGGTACCGGTACGGTCAACAACTCCGATCCGCTTTATATAGTAGACGGCATGCCGTCTGAAAGTGGTATCAGTCATTTGAATCCTTCTGATATTGAGTCTATTGAAGTGTTGAAAGACGCAGCTTCCGCCGCTATTTACGGAGCCCGTGGTGCTAACGGTGTTGTGCTAATAACTACGAAGAAGGGTACTAAAGGGAAGGCTACTTTGAACTATGAATTTACGTACGGTATTCAGAATCCTTCCAAGAAGGTGGATTTGCTGGGTAGTGCGGATTATCAGATGTTGATGAATGAAATGGCTGCCAACGCAGGTAAGGACCCTTATTTCCCGACTGTTTCCAGCGTCAATACCGACTGGCAAAAGGAACTGCAGAACAAGAATGCTCCTATTATGAACCACAAGGTTTCGTTGAGTGGAGGTACGGACAACTCTACCTATTATGCTTCTTTCGGTTATGTAAAGCAAGAAGGTATTTATGCCAAAGGACATGCTGATTATGAACGCTACAATGTACGCTTGAATTACAATAATGTATTACTGGACACGAAATCACGAAATTGGTTGAATAAGATTAGTTTTGGTGCAATTGCAAGCTATTCCAAGTCAATCCAGACTGGTAATACTATTGGCAATAGTGAAGCAGCAGGCTTGATTACTTCCATGAATATGTTGCCTCCTACCGAGCCGGTTTATCAGACCGACCCTGCTATACTGGAGCAATATGCCGTAACTTATCCAAATCATGTCATTGCTCCCAACGGCTTGGCATACAATATCATTGAGATGCGTGAAATAAACAATCCCCTGGCTGCCATGCAGGTCAACCACAACCAGAGGACTATGCCGCAGAATTTCGGTGCGAACTTTAACCTTGATGTCGACTTGTTGCCGGGCTTGAAGTTCAAGACTACCTATGGTGCGGAATGGGTATTCAATTCCATCAAGAATGTAACTCCGGTTTACGAGCTGAATGCTACCAGTAAGAATGCTACTTCCAAAGTAGAGGATAAGAAAAGGGAGTCTTCCTACTGGCAGTGGGAAAATGTGCTGTCGTATACGAAGTCTTTCGGCCGTCATAATATAGGTGCACTGTTCGGTACGAGTATGTCTTCCTACCATTACTCCAATTTGGAAGCGGAAGATTATAATCTGCTGGTGGTGGATATAGACAAGGGATATATAGACACGGCCACAGCGCCCGAAGAACAGTCCAAAGTATGGGGTGGGGCGGAAGATCACCGCATTGCATCCGTATTCGGACGTATCAACTATAATTATGATGAAAAGTATTTGTTCGAAGCGGTAGTGAGACGGGACGGTTCGTCAAACTTCAGTCGCGAACACCAGTATGCTACATTCCCTTCGGTTTCTTTGGGTTGGGTGTTGACCCGGGAGAAGTTCATGGAGAACAGACCTTCCTGGTTGGATTTTGCCAAGATACGTCTGAGCTGGGGACAGAACGGTAATGAACGCATCGGCTCCTTTGCCTATACAAGTATGATGAGTCAGGGTAAGAATGCAGTCATAAATGGAAAGGTATATACAGGTATGCTGCCCAGTGGCTATGCCAATGCAGACTTGAAATGGGAGACCTCCGAACAGACCGACTTGGGTATTGACTTGCGTTTCTTCAACAGTGCATTGACATTCTCTGCCGACTATTTCGTGAAGAAGACGAAGGACATGCTGCTTTCCATGCCGATTCCTCTTTATACCAGTTATGGCAGTATGACGGTCAATTCGGGTACAGTGAAGAACGAAGGTATCGAGTTCGAAGCGTCCTATCGCTTTAAGGTGGGTGAAGTGAATCTGGGTATCAATGGAAATGCTTCTTATGTGAAGAATACTGTAACAGACCAAGGTCCCGACCGCGTCGGTCTCAATAATATCGGTGGTGGTATGGGCGGCCAGGTCAGTTGGAGAGAGAACGGGCGTCCGTACGGCTTCTTCTACGGTTACTTGCATGATGGCATTTTTCAGAATCAGCAGGAGATAGACAACTATACCTACGTAGATTCTAACGGAAAGACTCATTTGATACAACCGAATGCCAAGCCCGGAGATATCCGTTTTAAAGATTTGGATGGTAAAAATGGTCTTAATGGCGATGACCGTACTATGATAGGTAAGCCGAATCCCGACTGGACGTATGGATTTACGCTCTCTGCCGATTGGAAGGGGCTGGATTTCAGTGCATTCTTTCAAGGAAGTATCGGAAACGACATTTATAAACTGTACAGACGTTCCAATGTGACTTTTGGTAACTACGACAAATCCTGGTTGAACCGTTGGCACGGTGAAGGAACTTCCAATTGGGTACCACGTGTGATAGATGGTGACAACAATAACTATCAGGTTTCAAACTTTTTTGTGGAAGATGGTTCGTATATGCGTTTGAAAGTGTTGCAGATAGGTTACAGTCTACCCGGTCAGATGTTGCAGCGTGTCGGTATCAAGGGGCTGCGTTTCTTTGTGCAGGGCGAGAATCTGTTTACAATCACCAATTATAGCGGTTATGATCCGGAAGTGGGAACACGTGATGGATTTGACGGGGGAACATATCCGCAAGCACGTACTTATACCATCGGTGCAAACATAACATTTTGATTAATCTAAAAATTAGATACAATGAATAAGATATTAAAAGTATTGGCTTTGGGTGCGATGGCTTTGTCGACCATAGCTTGTTCAGATTTTCTGGAAGTGAATCCGAGAACTCAGGTATCGGAAACCGAATTCTATAAGACGGAAGACGATATGATGAAGGGCTTGTATGCCGTGATAAATGAAATGCAGACCCGCATGCCGGAGGTTTGGTCTTACTCTTCTTTGCTGGGCGATGAGTCTGAAACCGGTGGTGGTATCGGTGAGGGATCTTACAAGACGAAATGGGATACTTTTACCTATGACGCGACTTCTTGTTTCGGTGCATGGGGCTATGGTTCTTGGTGGAATGAGTGGGATTTCGGCTTGTTCAATGGAGTCATTGCTGCCAATCTGTTGATTGACAAATTGGCCGGGTGCAACCTCAATGCAGACTTTGTCAATTCCATTTCTGCCGAAGCGCGCTTTTACCGTGCCATTTTCTATTACCATCTGTTTATGGGGTATGAGCAATTCCCGCTTATCAAACATTATCTGGCAGCCAGTGAAATGTATAGCGTTGCCAAAGGAACCCGTGAAGAAATTTATGAGTTTATGATGGGTGACTTGGATGACGAAGTGACTAAGTATCTGCCCCAGCGCAGTGCTACACAGCAGGGACGCGTTTGCCGGGATGCTGCCAAGCTGCTTCGTGCTAAAATTATTTTGTTCCATCGTGATGAGACTAAATATCAGGTGGCATTGAATGACATGAAAGAAATAATCACCAGTGGAAGATACCAGTTGAACCCTGATTATCAAAGCTTATGGGTGAAAGACGGAGAATGGTGTGCGGAATCTATCTTTGAGGTATGTTATGCCGGCAATAACTCCGGTGAAGGGTTTGGGCTTGCACGTTCTTTGGGCGGTCGTAACATTGTTGACCCGAGAAGTGCCGAGCAGGGTGGATTAGGCGAAGGTTATGGGCAGAACACCATGCCGAGTACTGTTTACAACATGTTTAAGGAAGGTGATACGCGCCGTGAGGGAACAGTCATTGTCTATGCGGACGAGGCTAAAAAAGTGGCAGAAATGGTGGCCAAAGGTGAACTACCGGCAGGAAGTGCTTTCCAAGTCAGTGACCAGCAGGAAAATTACGAGGGTCTGGGGCACTATAAGATTCATCCGAGAAAGGAGACGACGTCTACGGTGAATCCTACGGATAACTATTATAACTCTTGGCGTATTTACCGTTATGCCGATGTTTTGCTGCTGGCTGTGGAGCTTGATGTACGTATCAACGGAACTGCCAGTGCTGATGCGCAAGGTTGGTTCGACCAGGTCAGAGACCGCGCTTTCAAAGACAAAGAGCATCGTATCAACTTGGCGGGAAAGAGCAAGCAGGAGTTGTTGGATATTCTTTTTGAAGAGCGTGGGTATGAGTTTATGGATGAAATGCAGCGTTGGTTTGACATTCTGCGTTTCGATAAAGGAACAGAGATTTTAGGTAACAAAGGTTGGACGGAGAAGTTTAGGTACTTCCCGATTGACCAGTCGGAAATGGATAGAGCTAAAGGTGGCTTGACACAGAACCCTGGCTGGTTATAAGTTTAGATTGGTTTTCTTTCTGAAGAGTCCCCGGTATTTCCTTTTGAAATACTGGGGATTTTTATGTGTAGGCAGTGGCGGTATCTCTCACTAAAGTTTATTTCGGCAAAACATCTGTCATGCTGTCACGCGAAGAGATTATTCTTTTGATTATAAGTTAATTAAAGTGTGATGGATACCTGTGATAGATAAAAAACATTACAACCATCCATCACGCTTTCCAATTTTTGTAAAAGATGGTATGCATACTTGTTTCGTGGGTTGTTGAAATAGTTATAATCTTAGTTCTCAGCATGAAACTTTTAGTTTCAAGACTAAATACGAAAAGTTTTGACAAGTAAGACTATTGGTTTCAACAAGAAAAACCAAAAGTTTCTTTCGATAAAACCATTCGTTTCAAAGGTTAAAACTCTTGGTTTCGACTATAGGAAACTATCATTCCAACTTGTCGGGACCAGCAAGGGTATCTATATGAAACAACCGAAACAGATACCTTTTCCTTCGAAAAGTATCTGTTTCGGCATAAAAGTGTTGTATTTTGGAGAAGATTTGAAGAATACTATCCTATTTTATTCTTTTGATTACTGTTATGGGAGTTGTTTCATTTGAGGAACGGGTCACCGTTCTTGTCTTTGCTCACTACCCAGCGGAAAGCATTAACCAATAGCAGGTTCTGTGTACCGTCGATAAACTCTTCGTCACCATGTCCCATATTCAGGTAAATCATTCTGTAATTCTTGTTGGACCATACGATGGGGAAGTCGCCAAAATTCACTACATCCTTGATACCCAGTGGATAGTTCTTGGGAGATAGGGACAAGAGTACCTCTACGTCCTTGTTCTGGCGGGGGCTGGGAGTCCATTGGTACCATTCGCTGGCGGGAGCCACGAATGATGCAGGCAGATTCTTGGTAACGGGATGTTCTTCGTTGTCGACTTCGACCAATACCGGCTGGGGAGGCCAGTTGTTGCAATAGAACACCCCACCACCAAGAAACTTAACGAACCAGGGCCAATGCGTGTTTTTGTCGTTGTAGGCAGCTGCGTGGAAACCTACCCAACCGCCTCCGTTTTCCATGTATTGCTCAAAAGCATCGCGTTCGGCCTTGGTGTTGGGGGATGTGTTAAGCATGATAATGACATTGTATTCTTTCAGTTTCTCGTATGGGTATTTTGAAAAATCGGTAGTAATATCCAGAACAAAGCCGTCACCGTAATTGAGCTTCTTGAAGAAAGTGGTTGCTTGTTCTGCAAATTGTACGTGTGCTTCTTCCGCATGTTGCGTGTAATAAATCAAGGCCTTGAAGCGAGGAGCTTTGGCATAGTTTGCCGGATAACCTTCGGGGACTTGTGCGTACGTCAGCAGGGTGCAAGCCGTAAACAATAAAATAAACAGATGTTTCATAATTTGTAATTTATAATTTATAAGTTATTAATTCTCCATTATCTAATATTCCGCAATCAGAGACAGCCATTTGCCTGCCGAGGTAATCCATACCTCTTTATAACAGGCATTGTTGGTTTGCGGCCAATAGGGGACATCGTCGTTACCCAGGGTACGGATACCAACGGGCATCTCTCCTGTCATTTCTCCCGAAGAGAAGGTATTCAGTTGCGGATAGTTGTGTCCTTCTCCATAAATCAAGGATTGTCCGAAAGGATTCTTGCCTACGGTCCAGTACAACTGTTCCAGACCGATGTTGAGCAGTTCCTTGTCCTTCAGGAAGTTTCCGCAGATGGCGGCGGACTTTCCGTTGGAAAGATGGATGGCGGTATTGCCGTTGAAAATGTTGAACCACACGGGGAAACGTTTCATGTAGTGCTCTTTGTCCAGTTGTACTCCTCGTTTAATCTGTTCCGTGTACAGTTCCTTGGCATTGGCAGGGGGAAACAGATGGAGGGCGTAGAAGTTGGTGGTATCCTTATATTCCTCTGCATGGTAAACACCGCTTGGAATCATACCGTAGGGATGGGTATACTTCATCATTCCTTTCAGATACTCTCCATATAGTTGTATGGAATTCACCCATTTAGGATAATCGGGGTGCTCCTTCTGGGTTTCGCAAAGCATCACCATGGCCTGCATATAGACCTGCTCGCGCGACTGGTGTATGTAATGTACGATGGATTTGCGGGATTTGTCCCGGTAGAAGAATCCGCGTGTCCCGTCTTTGTCTTTCAGCGGTTCCGTGCGCTGGCAGTCGAGGGTGTAGCGGATGTATTCGGCGGCGATGTCCGCATAAGAAGGTTTTCCGGTCAGCTTGTATAATTGGCTTGCCGACCAGGAGATGGTAGCCATATACTGACTTTTCGAAGTGTTGTAACTGTGTTCGTAAGGCTGGACGAACTGGTCGAAGCCATCTTTTTTGAACTTCTCCATAGCAAAAGCGAAATCTTCTTCGGCCACGCGCAATAGGTATTCCTGCAGCATCGGGTCGTTGTCCAGCGTCATGGAGGCGTAAGCTTCGTATCCGGCATAGAGAAAGTTGTCAAATGCCATGTTCTGTACACGTACGGAAGATATGTCGTCCAATGTATTGAACACACCGTCTTGCCAGATAAGCAATCCCATGCTGCTGGCGCGGTAACCATCGCCGTAGCGGTTCTTTAGGATGAACTCTACTCCCCATTCCGCCTCTTCACGCAGGCGGGCGGCGAGGGCTGGGTTGATATTTCTTTGTTTATTATAGGCTTCGAGCAGAGCAAAGGTCACGTCTCCCGTCTGCAAGGTTTGCTGGGACAAGTCTCCTGCATCGTGCCATCCGCCGGAGTAGGAGATGCTGCGTCCGTCATGTCGGGACATGAGGTCTACGTGGCAGGTGGAATGCTTGCCGGGAACCGGATGTCCACAGCGCTGGCAGAAGATGAAGTTCAGCACTTTCCATTGTGAATCTTCCCAAAGTCTTTCTCTAATCCGGAAGGTGGGAGTTAGCGATGTTCCGACCTTCAGCTGATACTCTCCGGGATTATTGAAGGAGGTGAAATCAATAAGGCCAAATTCTCCGAGAGTGGTTTTCTCTTTTCGGATGTCTCCTTCGTAAGCTATTTCTCCGGTTGGGGTAAGCAGTTGGAAGCGCTTTCCGGCGTCTATGGTGAGGTTTGTGTTGATGAGGGCGGTTTTGGGGTGGTTGACGGCATAGCCGGTTGTCGAGTAGGAGATTTTTCCATCGGCAGGTATCCATCCGCTGACTTTCTCAGGGGCTTTCACCGTTTGCAGTTGTAGATTGTCCAGGTAGTAGATAGCTGAATCTCCTGTAGTCCGGTCTTTGCCTTTGAGGGCTGTGCTGAAGGTGATGGATATCACCTTGTCGCGCTGATACTCGTCTATTTCGAGGAAGCATTGGTTCCACTCCTTATTAATAAGGTTAATGAGGTGTGAACCCGAAGGCTGATTATATCCTTTCTTGGCAGGAGTATCTGCATTGCGAAACGTGAGGTTCATGTTGACGATGCGCGCGCCGTCGCAATCGGGATAGATGGAGAATACGATGCGGTTGTACTTCTCCAGATTGGCGCCGTCTAGATGATAGGTAACACTGCTGTTTCCGTAGGTGGCATAGTCTGGGTCGGAAGGAGAGCCGGTCGCCCTTTTCCCGGTGAATGTGGGGAATTGCAGTTTGATGCTGCCTTTGCCGGAAACGGTCTTTTCCGTACTGAAGGACATGCTTCCTGCGCCGGAATGACTCCATCCCTCTGTACCTGCCGAGCGGGTGAGAGGAGCGCTTTGCAAGACCTCCTTTTTCCATCCGTTGGTTTCGAAAGAGTTTTCAATATCCAGGGGGAGGGGTTGATGTATCAGTCCGCTTTCGTGGAGTTGTCGTTCCAGTTTGGGGTCTTGGGTCAGACGTGTCTGACCGTATGCGGCAATACTGCCGAGAGATAAAAGGTATAAAAATAATAATGTCTTTCTCATGTTGATGTCAACCTTTGGTTTCGGTTGCAATGTTAGCCATTATTAGGCAGAAGGAGGTTTGAAAACTGCCATAAAAGCTTTAAAAGCTATCCGAAGTAGAGGAAATATGAATTTCGGTAGATGTATAATCCCTATGATGTACGACTTATAATGCCAAAGAAAATACTAAAATCGTATTTTCATAACAGAAGAAAATTGTAACTTTGCGAAGTTATGTCACAATGTTAACCTATGATGCGTATCTTGATTTTAATAATAATGCTGTTGCCATGTTCGCTTGGTATGTATGCATCTGCAATAGATAGCCTTTTGTCTGTTCTGGATAAGACTATCGTGATGCGTAGACAATACGAGGAAGAAAAAGAACGGTATATTTCTTTGATAAAGGATGAGTTGAAGCAAGGGAGGCTTACTGACATGGAGCGTTATCTGATACAAAATCGTCTTTTTGCCGAATATAATTCTTATATTAGTGATTCTGCATTACATTATATAAATGAAAATATTCTTATTGCCACACGGCTAAATAATAGGCAATGGATAAATAGTTCTATATTAAATAAAGTACATATTCTAAATACTTCGGGCCTTTTTGTTGAAGCAATGGAATTGCTGAAATCGCTTCCTCGTAACACGTTGGAGGGTGAAAATATAGTGGACTATTATGTATGTTTTGAAAACCTATATCTCTATCAGGCAGAGTACGCCACTGATCGGAACTACGTGAACAATTATCTTCGGATAGCAAATTTGTATAGGGATTCTATAATCAGCCTAGTACCGGAAGATACTTATAGATATGTAGTCGTGCATGCACCTCAGCTCATTGACCAGGGAAAAAGTCAGGAGGCTATATGTTTATTGAAGAATTTTTTACCTCGGTTGAAATCCAATACGCGTGAGTATGCAGTAGCTACTTCAATTCTGGCTTTTGCTTATCATGTCGTGGGGAACAAGCAGAAAGAAATGGAAGCACGTATTAGCAGTGCCATTGCTGACATTAGGGCAGTGGTGAAAGAAAATTATTCTTTGTGCGCATTAGCGGAATTACTTTATGGAATGGGCGATTTGGAACGTGCTAATCACTATATCAAGATTAGTATGGAAGATGCTAATTATTATACTACTCGGTTGCGTAGTTCGCAGAATTCCAAGATGCTTCCGCTCATAGATCGTGCTTATCAGCAAGAAAAGGAAATACAGCAACAGCGGCAGAGAATGTTTATTACAGGCATATGTATCCTTTCTGTTTTCCTTCTATTGACAGTACTGTGTGTGCTATGGCAAATGAAAAAATTGTCTTATGCCCGTAAAAAAGTTGTTGCTGCCAATTCCCAATTGAGTATATTGAATAGTGAATTGAAGAAGCTGAACAAGTCTCAACATGAGGCTAATGAACGATTATTGCATACTAATCAGACTCTTACGGAAGCCAATCATATTAAGGAAGAGTATTTGGGACGTTTCCTCAGTTTAAGTTCCTCTTATATAAGTAAGATGGAAGAATATCGCCGCATATTGAACAAGCAGGCTGTTGCCGGTAAACTTGAGGAGTTATATCGTACATTGAAGTCCGACCGTTTCATAAATCAAGAGTTGAAAGAGTTCTATCACAATTTCGATGTATCTTTTCTTAAGATATTCCCTAACTTTGTAGAAGAATTTAATCGTTTGTTGCCAGTTGAAGAACAATTGCATCCTAAAAATGAAGAATTGCTTGTTACCGAACTGCGCATATTTGCACTGATTCGTTTAGGTATTACAGACAGTGCGCGTATTGCAGAATTTTTGCGTTATTCCATAACTACCATCTATACTTATCGTTCCAAGCTAAAAAACAAGTCTCTTTGTAAAGAGGACTTTGAAGAACGAGTGATGAAAATAACTTCTTTTTGATTTTATCCTCCTTTTGAGGCTTTCTTCTGCCTTAAAAAGTTTAGAAATGATTTAGAAATTAGTAGCAATAGCATTTTTGTAATGCGTTGTATTATAGTTGATTGCCTGTTGCAGGACTTTAGATTTTTATCTCAGCCCAAATCGTGCGTTTGTTTTGATAATACATTTGCATCAATCTATTTATTGTTTAACTAATTTCTAATAAGATGAAAAAGAAAAGTCTAAAGAGATGCCTTAAAAAGCGCATGATCCTTTTACTGGGTTTTCTTATGATGACTGGTGTTGCTGTTGCGCAACAACTTCAGGTACAAGGAAAGGTGACCGATGCAACGGGTGAAGGTCTTATCGGTGCAAGTGTATTGGTAAAGGGTACAACTTCGGGGGTGATAACTGACATTGACGGTAACTATGTGTTATTGAATGTCAATCCTGATGCAATACTTATTTTTTCTTATGTAGGTTACCAAACGCAGGAACTGAACGTATCCGGTAGAAACAAGATTGATGTTGTCTTGCATGATGACCAGCAGGTGTTGGAAGAAGTTGTAGTAGTGGGTTACGGTTCATTGAGTAAAAAAGAAGTTTCCAGTTCCATTGTACAAGTGGATAAGAAAAATTTTAATTTGGGGGCTATGAATAACCCGATGGAAATGGTATCGGGAAAAGTCGCGGGCTTGAATGTCAATACGCAGGCAGCTGCCAATCCTAACTCCAGTTCTTCATTACAAGTACGTGGTGCAACATCTGTTTCTGCAAGTAATAGTCCTTTGATTGTCATAGATGGTGTGGCAGGTGGCGATATCCGTAACATCGCTGCACAGGATATTGAATCTATTACGGTATTGAAAGATGCGGGTTCAGCTGCTATTTACGGAACGCGAGGTGCTAATGGTGTGATTTTAGTTACAACGAAACGTGGCTCGGGTGAAGCTGGAAAAACGGTAGTCACATATGACAGTTACATCGCTTTTAATGTAGCCAAGCCCTCTCCGGATATTCTGTCGGCTGATGAATTCCGTCGTTCGAGACGAGGTACAGACTATGGAGCCGACACTGACTGGTATGGACTGATTACTCGTGATGTAGCATACGACACAAACCAATATATATCTATTGATGGTAGCACAAAGAATGGTTTCTATGGTGCTTCCTTCAATTACAAAAGTGCCAATGGACTTGACATCGTGAGTGGTCGTGAAGAATTTGGAGGTCGTTTTTCTATGGAACAGCGTGTACTGGAGAATCGCTTACAATTCAACGGTTCGTTGAGTGCACGTCGTGTAAATGAAACCTGGGGAAATGATGGTTTCTTCGATAGGGCACTCACAATGAATCCTACAATGCCGGTATATAATGCAGACGGTTCGTATTATCAGCCTACTTCTCCTACGGGTGCAACCAATCCGGTTGCGGAGCTTGCTTTGAGAGATAACAACGGCCAGCGTATGTATTTGTTGGGTACGGCTGAGGCTAAACTGAATATTTTGCAGACAGAAAAGCATTTGTTGAATACAACATTAAGTTACTCATTGCATTACAATGACATGAAGCAACAATATTATGCTTCGTCTGCCGGTTCGGAGTCCTATTGGAATGGTTATAAAGGACGTGCGGAAATGAAGTATCAGAAATGGTACACCAATCGATTGGAGTGGTTGGGAAATTATGCACTGAACTTGGGCGACCACAATATTAAGGCTGTAGTGGGCTATACTTATGAGAAGTCTATCTGGGAACAGATTGGTGGTAGTAACAACGACTTCTCTTTTGATAATACGAAATATTGGGATTTGGGCAGTGGCTCTTATCTGAAGGATGGTTTGGCAAGTTTATATAGCGGTCGCTCTGAATCGACACTTATTGGCTTCTTTGGTCGGTTGAACTATAATTGGAAGGATATGCTTTTTGCATCGGCTTCGTTGCGCTATGAAGGCTCTTCCAAATTTGGTGCTAACCAAAAGTGGGGGTACTTCCCAGCAGCTTCTTTGGCTTGGGAAATGATGGAGATGGGCTTTATGAAGAATACCCGGAAAGTGTTGACCAGTTTGAAACCGCGTGTTTCTTTCGGAATTACCGGTCGTTCGGATTTTGATGCTTATAAATCACTTTCTACTTACAATACCAATGGTAGTTATCTCTTTGACGGGCGTTGGGTAACGGGCTATGCTCCCTCCAGTAATGCTAATCCGGATTTGGCTTGGGAAAAGAGCGTTGCGATTAATCTGGGTGTTGATTTTGTTCTATGGAATCGTTTACGTGGTTCAGTGGAGTATTTTGACCGTAGTTCTAAAGACTTGCTTTATACGTACACGGCACCTCAACCGCCTTTTGTCTATTCCACTATTTTGGTTAACGTTGGAACAACGAAAAATACCGGTATAGAAGTATCTTTGGATGGTGACATCCTTACTAAAACAGCAGTGAAGTGGACGAGCGGAATCAATTATTCTTATGGGAAGACTAAGTTGACCAAACTTTCTAACGATATTTACAAGGCATCTTATCTCGACCTTTACTTAAAACCGGGTACTGGTTCCAGCGAATATTTCTTCCGTGTGCAGGAAGGGGGAGAGATAGGGCAGTTCTACGGTTATGAATATGCAGGTGTTGACGAAAATGGCAATATGCTTATTTTGAATGATAAAGATGAGCAAATACCGATTTCTCAGGCTGATGCCAAGTATAAACGTTATATTGGCAATGGTGCTCCCAAGCACTTCTTGTCTTGGAGTAACAACCTGACTTGGAGAAATTTTGATTTGAGTGTATTCTTCCGCGGTACATTCGGTTTTGATGTATTCAATATGCGTAAATATGGTATGGGGCTTCAGGGATGTGGTACAGATAATGTTCTTCGCTCTGCGTATCTGGAAGATAAGAATATCCGTACCGGTGGTGGAGTAATATCTTCCTATTTCCTGGAGGATGGTAGCTTCATAAAACTGGAAAATGTAACCTTGGGATATAATTTTACTCCTAAGAACCGTAAGTTACTGGATAATATGCGCATATATCTGTCTGCCAAGAATCTGTTTACCTTGACCGGATATTCTGGTAATGACCCTTCAATTATAGACGTGAATGGTATCCAGCCGGGAGTAGATAGTAATAGTGCTTATCCTACAGCAACTCAATTGAGTTTAGGTGTGACTCTTCGCTTCAAATAAATGAGAAACAAATTATTAAAAATATGAAAGATATGAAATATATAAAATGTCGTTGGTTATTGGCGATGATTATGTCATGTTCACTTTTCTCTTGTACTAATTTGGACGAGGAAGTGTTCGATCGTGTGGATGCCGGAATTTATTATCAAGATGAGACGAGTGTTCAGGGGGCAGTGGCAGCCATCTATTCGAAAGCTGCATATAGTTATTTGGAATACTTCTGGTATTTGCAGGAGTTTTCTGCCGACCAGGTGGCATGGCGCAGTTGGAACGGTGGACTTTGGGGATGGGATGAGGCATTGAAGTTTGCTTTGTCTTCACATACCTGGACGTCAGAATCAACCATTATTCGCCAAACTTGGGAGAATGCGTGGACCACTATTGGGCTTTGCAATACGCTTATTACAGATTTGCAGGCAATCAGCCCCGCATCTATACGCATGACTGAGGATGCTTTGAATAGTTATATTGCCGAAGTACGTACCCTGCGTGCTTGGGCATACTACAATATCTTTGAGATTTGGGGTGGAGCACTTCCCTTGAACATTTCTTCGGGTGCGGAAATCCCTGGTTCTGCAGATACTGATTTTGATAAGGGGTGCAAGATTATCTACGATTTTATCAGTCAGGAATTAGATGAGTCAGTTACAGATCTTATGAAAGAAGATGGTTCTGGAAAGACTCGCAACCGCATGAACCAAGCTGCCAATCGTATGATTAAGATGCGCTTGTTGCTGAATTCTGAGGTGTTTATCAAACAAAACAGTTATAATGAGTGTGCCACTCTTTGCCAAAAAATTCTGAATGGCGATTATGGTACTTACAGCATTACCGATGACTATCGCGATATTTATTCGATAAACAATGTAGAATGTCCGGAAGTTGTAATGGCATTGGCGATGGAAGTCGGTCAGGTCAATACCGGTTGGATGCGTAACATGCCTTTCATGCCTTACAATTGTTGGGATTACTTTGGAGGTACATACAGCCAGAGCGGATGGAATTGTGTATGCTTGGCACCTTCATGGGATAATTCTGGAAATGTACAGCCGTATGGTGGTACTGACAATCCTAAGAGCTTTCTTACTGACTACGGTGATAAGTTAGGAGCAGTTTATGAACGTTTCCACGATAAAGATATCCGTAAGCAGAACTATGTGTATAATGAAACAACAGGAAACTATCAAGGCATTTTTTTGAAAGGGGCTATTAAAGCCAACTATGGTAAGGGTGCGGCTTTGAAAGCAGATGCCGACCGTGACGGTCAGGATTTGGTTTATGTGGATCAGGTGGGTACATTCCTTAATTTAGGACGTAATCTGGAGACTGTCATGTCACCTCGCTGGGGTGAAACGAATTCAGGTGTCCGTTTGGTAAGATATCCGGTTTATCCGGAGAGTGCAGGCATTGATTTCCAAAACATCGATGAGGTGGAATTCCGTTTGAGTGAAGTGGTCTATACTCTTGCTGAATGTAAAATGCGTGCAGGTGATACGGAAGGTGCTAAAGAACTGGTATATAGAGTTAAAACACGCTATTTTACAGATAAATCGGCTCTCGAGCAGCCCGGTCCTGGTTTTACATCCTTTGATATGGATTGGATGTTGAGTGAATGGGGACTTGAATTCTTGGGAGAGGGGCGTCGTCGTCGTACAGACTTGCGTCGTTTCGATAAGTTTACGCAAGGGCAATGGTGGTTCTTTGGCCGTGCCACGGACGACGGTTTAAGCTATCCGGCTAAACGTGACCGCAAATACGAGTGGTATCCCTTGCCCCAGTCTGCCCTTATGGTAAATCCGGGACTGGTACAGAATCCTAATTATTAATCATCCTATAATAATAGTAACAATGAAAAAATATATATGTAATCCGCTATGGCTTTTGTTGCTTTTTGTAGCTTTCATCAGTAGTTGTGACAAGGAGGAAATTGTGTTTG
The DNA here is from genome assembly GCF_003602995.1 of Bacteroides sp. AF25-38AC. Classification (NCBI taxonomy): domain Bacteria; kingdom Pseudomonadati; phylum Bacteroidota; class Bacteroidia; order Bacteroidales; family Bacteroidaceae; genus Bacteroides; species Bacteroides sp. AF25-38AC. The sequence continues at coordinate 32,232 of NZ_QTMD01000008.1, forward strand.
ACCATGAGTTGCCGCAATTTGAACTTCGTAGCGATGCTATCTTGCTGGAGGTGATTATGCCCCAAGGAACTGGTGCCGATGAAATAATTTATATTGCAGGCGATTTCAATGGAGGTCAGGATGCTGCTTCCGGAGACCTTAAGTGGCAGATGGAGAAAGCTGCAAACAATGATGTTAAATGGGGCATATACCTCTATCCGGAAGATTTTGTTAATGGAAAGACACTTGCCGATGGCTTTTATTTCGTTTCTAAGACACAAGGTATAGAGCGTACTTTGCAGAATGGGGATGCTTTACATCAAATTTCGGCTAAGGTAGGTACTCGCACTGATATAACGGTAACCCGCTGGAATGCTTATTTTGAGGAGCCGGAAGACCCAAGTGAAGTGATTCATGACGGTTATGCTGTGTTCGTGATGGACAATACAGGTTGGGATGCACTGACACTTTATGCGTGGGGAAATGATTTGCCGGAACTTTTTGGAGGTTGGCCCGGTATTTCACCTACTGGTAGCGTTGAGATAAAAGGAATTACCTATAAATACTTCGATACAGGTGAAGCAAATAAGGGATTGGTTTACAATTTGATATTTAACGATAATGGAGTAGGTTCACAATTTGATGGACCACAGAACTTTACTCTTGACCGTGACATATATTTGGAAATCACAGAAAGCGGTTGGACGGAAATAGATCCGGATGCAGTGGTTATCCATGATGGTTATGCCATATTTATTGAAGACCAGTCCGGATGGGCAGAAACAACCATATATGCGTGGGGAAATGATATACCGGAACTCTTTGGCAGTTGGCCAGGAATATTACCAACCGGTAGTGTTGAGATAAAAGGTGTCACGTATAATTATTACGATACAGGTGAAGCAAATAAGGGATTGACTTACAATCTGATAATGAATAATAACAATGGAGGCTCACAATTTGACCTCGCAGCAGTGACGCTTGATCGAGATTATTATTTCCGTATTACGGACATAGCTGGTGAGGAGATTGACCCTAACAATCCGGACGGAGACTCTGAACCGGAATCTGAAGCGGCTTTTGTTTCTAATCAGAATAATTTCTTGAAATGAGTTTTGTATAGTAATGAAGATGTTAAATGACCTATTGGTGGAATGAGATTGGGGATAGGATATCTCTTTTCAATCTTGCGGATATATGTCCCAAGGCTTGGTTTTTCTATCCCAAGTCTTGGGATAGAAAAACCAAGCCTTGGGAAGAAGTTATCTCTTAGCTCTTTTGTTTTTTAGTATTGGCTTCCGGGATTTTTAGTATTAAGTCTTAGTATCTTTTCTGCCAATGCCCATCACTGGAGAGTTTGGATGCTCCTTTTGCAGATATCAGTTCCGCCAATGAGTATAAGTATAGATAAAAAGTAGAAATATGAAAAAAGTAATAATTGCGACACTGCTCTTTACGATGCTACATTCTTGTATGGGGTGTAGTGATAGTCAGAGTGACATGGAACCGATTCCCGTCCCACAGGAAGAATACATGGCTTCGGATATGGTGATTTATGAGGCAAATCCCCGCATTTTTGCCGAAGAAAATGCGTTCTCTGCCATCAAAGCAGAGCTTGACCGTATTCAAAGCCTGGGAACTACCGTGCTTTGGCTGATGCCTGTAAATGAGCCGGGAGTACTGAAAAGTGTGAATTCACCTTATTGTATAAAGGATTATAAAAAGCTGAATACACGTTACGGAACAAAAAAAGACTTGAAAGAACTGGTAGATGCTGCCCATGCCAAAGGAATGAAAGTGATTCTTGACTGGGTTGCCAACCATACTTCGTGGGACAATGCTTGGGTGACTGAGCATCCGGATTGGTATACACAGGATGCAAATGGCAATGTGGTACAACCTCAAGAACAGCCTTGGGCGGATGTTGCTGACTTGAATTTTGACAACGAAACCATGCAGCAAGCCATGATTGATGCCATGAAGTATTGGGTAACAGAAATTGGTATTGATGGATACCGTTGTGATTATGCCGAGGGGGTACCAGATGCTTTCTGGAAGAAAGCAATCGCCGAGCTCCGTACACTTGACAATAATTTGCTGATGCTTGCCGAAGGCGGAAAAACGTCTTTAATGAACAATGGTTTCAATCTGCTCTACGGCTGGAACTTCCATAGTAAACTGAAAGACTATTATGCCGGTAAATGCTCACTTACTGACCTTTATGCTATGAATACTTCCGAATTGGAGGGAATGCCGAAGGGTACGTTACGGTTACGCTATTCTACTAATCATGACCAGGCAAGTGAGGCTTCACCGATAGAATGTTATGGCGGTGAGCGTGGTGCCATGTCTGCTTTTGTATTGACGACTATGCTCGAGGGGATACCTCTTATTTATAGTTCGCAGGAAGTAGCCTATCCGCGGTCACTTAACTTTTTCAATTACGGAGTTATAGACTTGAAGTCCAATGAAGTCTTTGCGCAAGAGATGGCAGAAATCATCAGAGCCTATAAAGCTACGAGCAGTGTACGTGGTGGTGAACTGGAAGTTTATACTACCGGAGATGTCGCTTCATTTTATCGGGCAGCAGGCAGTCATGGCATGTTGGTCATGGTGAATACTGCCAATGAGTCTGTACAAGTGAAAGTACCTATGGAGCATGCTGGCAAGACCATGACCGATGTGATTGCCGGTGTGGATGTGGAGTTGCCTACAGTAATGACGATGGAACCTTATCAATATTTTATATATCAACAATAACGGATGTATATGAAACATGTATTATTAACAGTTGTATTTCTGGGAATTGCTTGTGTGGCGATGGCACACGAATTGTCATCTCCCAATGGGAATCTGAAACTCAATGTTGTGCTTGATTCCGAGGGGGGGCCGGTCTATAGCTTATATTACAAAGGAGAGCCGGTTGTAGAACCTTCTGCCTTGGGAATACTTATGGAAGAAGCGGATTTGTCAAATGGCTTCCGGATTCTTGATGCAACAAATTCTACTTTTGATGAAACTTGGATGCCTGTATGGGGAGAGTATGAAAAAGTCCGTAACCATTACAATGAACTTACTGTCACTCTCTCACAACCGGCAAAGCACGACCGTATGATGATTGTACGTTTTCGATTGTTTGACGATGGACTCGGATTCCGTTATGAGTTGCCGGAGCAGAAAACCATGAATTATCTGACGGTAAAAGACGAACTGACGGAATTCAATCTGACCGGTAATCATACACTCTATTGCATTCCCGGTGATTATGATACGAATGAGTTTGCCTATACTACTGCGGCCATTTCCGAAGTGCGCGAAGCTATGGAACGTAATCTACGTAAAAAAGGATATGAAGCTAAAGCGACTTCATTCACAGTACAAACACCCCTTATGATAAAGACTACCGAAGGACTTTATATCAATATTCATGAAGCTGCCTTGGTAGATTATTCTGCCATGTTGCTGAATGTGGATGATAAAGAGTTTAACTTTTCTGCTCATCTTACTCCCGATAAATTAGGAAAGAAAGGATATCTGCAATTACCGTTGCATACCCCGTGGCGTACAATTATGGTTAGTGACGATGCACGTAGCATCCTTGCTTCTCAGTTGATTCTTAATCTGAATGAACCTTGTAAGCTGGAAGATACTTCTTGGATTAAGCCACAGAAATTTATCGGTGTCTGGTGGGAGATGTTTACTGGTGGAGGAGGTACATGGGCATATAGCGACTATTATAAGGCTAAACCCGGCATAACCGACTATTCAAAGTTAACTCCTAATGGACATCATCCGGCCAATACTGAACATGTGAAAGAGTACATAGACTTTGCGGCGGAGAATGGTATTGATGCGGTATTGGTTGAGGGCTGGAATGAAGGTTGGGAAGATTGGGCATCCTATCGTAAGGATCGTCAGTTCCTTTTTGACAAACCTTATCCGGACTTTGATGTTGCGGTACTACATGCCTATGCCAAATCAAAGGGAGTAAAGATTATCATGCATCATGAGACGGCTGCTAATGCTGCCGACTATGAGCGGCAGCTGGATGTAGCCTTTCAATTTATGGTAGATAATGGCTATAATTCTGTAAAGACCGGATATGTGGGCTCAATCATTCCCCGTAGTGAATATCATTCCTCACAATGGATGAACAATCATTATATACATGTGGTGAAGCGTGCTGCTGATTATAAGATTATGGTAGATAGTCACGAGGCTGTTCGTCCCACCGGCTTGTGCCGTACCTGGCCCAACTGGGTAGCGCAAGAATCTGCCCGTGGTGGTGAGTTTGAATCTATGGGGGGCAATGATCCGGATCATACTTGTATCTTGCCGTTTACTCGGTTGAAGGGTGGTCCGATGGATTACACTCCTGGTATTTTCCAGACAAAACTTTCGTATTATAATGGTTCGAAACCTAAAGGTCAGGCGGGTACTACATTGGTAAAACAATTGGCTCTATATGTAACGATGCCCTCTCCGTTACAGATGGCAGCAGACCTGCCGGATAATTATCGCCGTTTTCCCGATGCGTTTCAATTTATTAAGGATGTAGCGGTGGATTGGAGCAATTCTTGGTATCTGGAAGCCGAACCGGGTGATTATATCACAGTGGCTCGTCAAGCCAAAGGAAAACAAGAGTGGTATGTAGGTGCTATTACCGACGAACATCCTCGTACGGCAACTATTCCTTTCTCTTTCTTACCCGAAGGAAGGAAATATATTGTTACCGTTTATGCAGATGGTCGGGATGCAGACTGGAAAGATAATCCGCAGAGCTATGACATCCGTCGTGGCATAGTAACGTCAAAGAGTGTGCTGCGTCAACCTCTGGCAAGTAGTGGAGGGGTGGCTATCAGTGTTCGAGAAGCAACAAAAGAAGAGGTAAAAGGATTGAAGAAATTATGAAGCTTGTCCGTACATAGTAATTATTATGTTGCGGATTTAATACAAGCATTTAAGAATTAAAGTTAGCAATTGGAAAGGCATAGTCCGTGAGGATTGTGTCTTTTTTCGTAAATTATTCGTCATTTCTTATTTTCTTTATTATAATTTTTTCTATATTTATGCCGTTATGGCGAATTGTTGACAGAATAGGAAAAGAATAGACCATTTAGGTATGAATAGAGAATGCCGGGGATTTGACATTTTATCATTCTTTAATCAAAATATAACCGTAAAATTTAGCTGTTTTGAAAAGTTTTCTTATATTTGCGGTGTTATTCATTGACATTTTGTTTGAATAGCGTGAAGTCAACAAGGTAATAACCTTTAAAACGTAATATTATGAATATCGAACGTATCATGGCCTCTTTAGAGGCAAAGCACCCCGGCGAGTCTGAGTATCTTCAAGCCGTAAAGGAAGTTCTTCTTTCCATCGAAGATATCTATAACCAACATCCTGAGTTCGAGAAAGCGAAAATTATAGAACGTCTGGTTGAACCTGACCGTATCTTTACTTTCCGTGTAACGTGGGTGGATGATAAGGGTGAAGTTCAGACGAACCTCGGCTATCGTGTGCAGTTCAACAATGCCATTGGCCCGTACAAAGGCGGTATTCGTTTCCATGCTTCCGTAAATCTTTCTATCCTCAAATTCCTGGGATTTGAGCAGACTTTCAAGAATGCTTTGACTACATTGCCTATGGGCGGTGGTAAGGGTGGTTCCGACTTCTCTCCGCGCGGAAAGAGCGATGCTGAAATCATGCGTTTCTGTCAGGCCTTCATGCTGGAATTGTGGCGTCACCTCGGTCCGGATATGGATGTTCCTGCCGGTGATATCGGTGTAGGCGGTCGCGAAGTGGGCTATATGTTCGGTATGTATAAGAAGTTGACTCGCGAATTTACGGGCACATTTACCGGTAAAGGATTGGAATTTGGCGGTTCGCTGATTCGTCCCGAAGCAACAGGATTCGGCGGCTTGTATTTCGTAAACCAAATGTTACAAACAAAAGGCATTGACATCAAGGGCAAGACCGTGGCTATCTCCGGTTTTGGAAATGTGGCTTGGGGTGCTGCTACCAAGGCTACCGAATTGGGTGCCAAGGTGGTTACCATCTCCGGTCCCGACGGTTACATCTACGACCCGAACGGTATCAGTGGCGAAAAGATAGATTATATGCTGGAACTCCGGTCATCGGGCAACGATATCGTAGCACCGTATGCCGACGAATTCCCCGGCTCTACTTTCGTAGCAGGCAAACGCCCGTGGGAAGTGAAAGCGGACATCGCTCTGCCTTGCGCTACCCAGAACGAGCTGAACGGCGAAGATGCACAACACCTCATTGACAACAAGGTGACATGTGTAGGCGAAATCTCCAATATGGGATGTACGCCCGAAGCTATCGACCTTTTTATTGAAAATAAGATTATGTATGCACCGGGTAAGGCTGTCAATGCAGGTGGTGTGGCTACCAGCGGACTGGAAATGTCGCAGAACGCCATGCACCTCAGCTGGAGTGCAGCCGAAGTGGATGAAAAACTCCACGCCATCATGCACGGAATTCATGCTCAATGCGTAAAATATGGGACAGAACCTGATGGCTACATCAACTACGTGAAGGGAGCGAATATCGCCGGCTTCATGAAGGTGGCTCATGCCATGATGGGTCAGGGAATTATCTAAGAGAGAAACTTTGTTTAGTTGTATTTGTATTTGTGGTTTGTGCTGCCCTACGCCTGTGAAGGTATGGGGCAGTACTTTTTTATTCTCAATTAAAAAAGTTGTATCTTTGTATCCGAGAAACCATAAATGACAAAGAGATGTTACTACCTGAATTGAAACTGAGACGTGATAAAATACGCTCTCTCATGGCTCAACAAGAGATTGATGCCGCTCTTATCGCTTGCAATGTAAATTTAATCTATACGTACGGACGTGTCGTCAGCGGTTACTTGTATCTGCCGTTGAATGCTCCCGCTCGTTTATTCATCAAACGTCCCAACAATATTGAAGGGGAACATATTCATCCTATCCGTAAACCGGAACAACTGCCTGACTTACTAAAGGAATGTGGTTTGCCCATACCTGCGAGGTTGATGCTGGAGGGGGATGAGTTGTCTTTTACGGAATATAACCGTTTGGCTGCGTGTTTCCCTGAAACGGAGGTGCTTCCTTGTGGTACGGCACTTATCCGGAAGGCCCGAAGTGTCAAGACTGAAATAGAGATTGAGATGTTCCGCCGTTCCGGCATTGCACATGCTAAAGCTTACGAACAAATACCCTCGGTTTATAGACCAGGAATGACAGACCGCCAGTTATCCATCGAAATAGAGCGCCTGATGCGTTTGGAAGGTTGTCTGGGTATTTTCCGTACCTTCGGACAAAGTATGGAGATTTTTATGGGAAGTCTGCTGGCAGGAGATAATGCTACTGCGCCTGCCCCCTATGATTTTGCTCTGGGAGGCGAGGGACTTGATCCGTCACTGCCTATCAGTGTGAACGGTGCACTGTTGCAGCCCGGCCAGAGCTTTATGGTCGATATGGGGGGTAACTTCTATGGCTATATGGGAGACATGAGCCGTGTATTCTCTATCGGAAAGTTGCCGGAAAAGGCATATGTTGCCCATCAGGTTTGCCTGGACATACAAGAGGCTGTTGTAGAAAAAGCGAAACCGGGTGCTGTTTGTGAGGACCTTTACAATCTCGCTATCGATATTGTCACCAAAGCGGGCTTTGCCGACAACTTTATGGGAGCCACTCAAAAAGCCAAGTTTATCGGTCATGGCATCGGACTGGAAATCAATGAAATGCCGGTGCTGGCTCCACGCATGAAGCAGGAGCTGGAACCGGGCATGGTCTTTGCTTTGGAACCGAAGATTGTTTTGCCAGGCATTGGTCCCGTCGGTATCGAAAACTCTTGGGTTGTAACAGCGGAAGGAGTGGAGAAACTGACGTTGTGTAAGGAAGAGATTGTGGAACTTTGAAAATTGATAATGGATAATGGAAAATTGCCATGCGGTTTCAATAAATACGCTGCACTGTTTATTTTTCCATTATCCATTTTCAATTATTTTACCCTTCTGTTAAGCTGATTATTCGCTTTCGAAGGTTTGGATTTACCAATCCGTTTTCCGGTTGGCTTGGCCTTGTTGCTCCGTTTGGGCTTTATGCCGGAATGGTTACTCGCCTTCATAATATTCACATAAGTAGTAGCGGGCTATAAAGTCCCAATATTGATGCAGTGTTTCTTTTCCTTTCAAGAAGGGAAGTTCCACATCGGGTAGAATTCCTTTGGTCATTCCGTATTTCAGCAGGTCGAACGGACACTCTCCGGGTTGGCAGAACATCTTGTAACCCTCTGCAGCAGCGCGTTTGGCATCGTACATCGGGTTATGTTCTTCACAGAAATAGGCGGCCACGTTGTGGGCTACGAGCATACCTTTGGCGTTGGCATAAATCACGAACTCTTTTTGGTATTCCAGGTCGGGCAATAATGCGGACCGTTTGTTTTCCCATCCCAAGACATCGACAAAGAAAGTGCAAAGCTCCTTGTAATCGGTGAAGTATAGCAGCGGTTTCCCCTGGCTGTATTCCAGACAGCGGGCGGCATCTTTGCTCAGTTTGGTTTCCGGAGTGACTTCCGGCAGCGGAGTAATGGGCATATCCAGTAAATCAAGTCCCATTACCCAAAGGAAGGAAGATTCTCCCTCGCTGATGGGAGCTTCTTCGAAACGTGCATCCATCAGTTCATAGGCGCTTTGGCTTAATGCAAGCAGGTCTTTGTCATAAGGACTGAACAAGGTGTATTCCTTGTCAAAAATACTAAATTGTGATTTCAATGTCCACAGTACGAATGCAATGTCTTCCTGATTTATTTCATCGGGCGTATAATCGTCACCCAGTGGATAGAACGGCAGGTAAGTTCCGTATACTCCTTGAAAGGCTTCGGAGAAAAGTTTCCAGCCTCCGCTTTGGGCAATGGCATCTTGAAAGTACATGCCGAGGGAGATGGCTGCGTCAATTTGGGTACGCAGGTCTTCCTTGTTGAACAAGGGAGAGGTCTTGACGAGGGGCAGGATGCTTGTGGCAAAGTCGAGGTACCATTTGTCCGTTGGCAGTACGTGGGTGCGTTCATTGGCCCCCAACCAATATTGCATGTTGATTGTTGTCATGATTTGTTTGTTTTAGATAAATATTATAGTCTTTTTAATGCCAATTTGATGACTTGTTCCACCGGTGCGCTTGGTTCTTCCTTCAAAATGGCAAGCACTACTTTTTGTGAGGGGGCTTGTGCAAAGCCCAGCATGGTAAGGGCGGCTACGGCTTCTTCTTGTACTTGTGCGTTGGCTGCCGATACCAGTGTACCTATGGTCCCTGCGTTGCCGGCTACAACGCTGCCGGTCTTGATTTTGTCTTTTAAATCCACAATTATCCGTTGGGCTGTTTTCAGCCCGATACCCTTGACTGTTTTCAGTAGAGTGGCGTTTTCCGTGCTGATGACATTTATCAGTTCGGATGGCGAGAGTGCCGAGAGAATCATGCGAGCTGTATTTCCGCCGATGCCTGAAACGGAGATGAGCAACAGGAATAGTTCGCGTTCCTGCTTGTCAGCGAACCCGTAGAGGACATAGGCGTCTTCACGGATAGCTTCATATATATATAGTTTGCATTCTTTCTTGCCCTGGATGGCGGCATACGTATTCAATGAAATATTGACGCCGTATCCCAGTCCGTTGCAGTCTATTATTGCGGTTGCCGGACTTAGTTCGGCAATTCCGCCTCTGATGTATTCTATCATAATTCTTTTGCTTGTTGGCCCCAAATGTGCCTTGCGTACATATCATCTGCGAATGTATGAATTATTATTGGACTTTCACTCACTAAAAAAAGAAAAACTGTGTGAAACAGCAGGGAGTTCTGCCGATATAATAAATTAAAATGCTTACTTTTGCGCCGATAAAGTAGAAAACTGATAAATAAATTCATAAAAAGAATGAAAAAAGTAAGAGCGGCCATCGTTGGCTATGGTAATATCGGGCATTATGTGCTCGAAGCCCTGCAAGCAGCTCCCGATTTCGAAATTGCCGGTGTAGTACGCCGTGCCGGAGCTGAAAACTGTCCTGCGGAACTGAGTGCATATCCCGTTGTGAAGAATATCAAGGAACTGAAAGGCGTGGATGTTGCTATCCTTTGTACGCCTACCCGCAAAGTGGAAGAGTATGCAAAGGAGATCCTTGCTTTAGGCATTCATACTGTGGACAGTTTCGATATCCATACGGGTATCACTGCCTTGCGCCGCACACTGGATGCAGAGGCTAAAAAGCATAATACGGTATCCATCATTTCTGCCGGCTGGGATCCGGGTAGTGACTCCATTGTCCGCACTATGCTGGAAGCCATTGCTCCGAAAGGCATTACCTATACTAATTTTGGTCCGGGTATGAGCATGGGACACACCGTGGCTGTAAAGGCCATCGAAGGTGTGAAAGCCGCTCTTTCCATGACTATTCCTACAGGAACCGGCATTCACCGTCGTATGGTGTACATTGAGTTGAAGGATGGTTACGAATTTGATAAGGTGGCTGCAGCCATCAAAGCCGACCCGTACTTCGTGAATGACGAAACACATGTAAAATTGGTTCCGAGTGTGGATGCACTGCTCGATATGGGGCATGGGGTAAACTTGACCCGTAAGGGTGTGTCCGGCAAGACGCAGAACCAGCTATTTGAGTTCAACATGCGTATCAACAATCCTGCCCTCACGGCACAAGTGCTGGTATGTGTGGCGCGTGCCGCTATGCGTCAGCAGCCGGGTTGCTATACAATGGTTGAAGTTCCGGTAATAGACCTGCTTCCGGGCGATAGAGAAGAGTGGATCGGCCATTTGGTATAAGACACAGAAAAAACAGATGATGTGTTTGGCTCAAACGCATCGTCTGCTTGCCCCGAACACATCATCTGTTTGATGTAAATGCATCATCCGTTCTACTGCGAATGGATGATGCGTTTTTTTATGTCTTGTTCTTTAAAAGAAATACCTCAGTATATCATTGAAGTTTGCCCAAATCAGCAAACCGAACAAGAGGAACATGCCCACCATCTGCGCACGTTCCATAAACTTGTCGCTGGGCTTGCGGCGTGCAATGATTTCGTAAATGAGGAATAACACGTGTCCGCCGTCCAGTGCAGGGATGGGCAGAATATTCATAAAGGCAAGGATGATGGAGAGGAATGCCGTCATGTACCAGAACTGGTGCCAGTCCCACGTGGCGGGGAAAATACTGCCGATGGTTCCGAAACCTCCGAGTTGCTTGGCTCCTTCCTTGGAGAAGAGATATTTCATCTGGCCTACGTAGCCTTTCAGAGTCTTTACCCCCAAAGATACGCCGGCAGGGAAAGAGGAAAGGAAACTGTATTCCTTGCGGACAACGGGCAGCAGTTTGTCGGTTGCCGTACGTGCTGCTACGCCTATTTCATAGTCGGCATTGGTCATCATGCTCAAGGTGTCTGTCACACCGTTACGGACGTATGTCAAGGTTACCTCATGGGATGCGTTGGCTTTCTTGCGCTTCAGCATCTCTTCTTTGAAGTCGTAGTAGGCTATTGACTTTCCATCCAAGTGGGTGATGCTGTCACCTACTTGCAGACCGGCGGAAGCGGCAGGGTATCCTACAATCAGGCTGTCGACTACATAAGGGAAACGGAAACTGGCGAAACGCACGCTGTCTGCCAGCAAGCGGTTCATCATGTCTTCGGGGATGTAGACTGAAGCAGCTTCCCCATCACGCAATACGCTTACCTGGCGAGCATCGACAATACTGGTCAGCAGGTCGCCATCATAGCGTTCGAACGGTACCCCGTCGGCAGATATTAGGATATCGCCGTCGCGGAAGCCTATGGCTTTGGCTGTTTCGTTAAAATCCATACCCAATGGGGCTTTTTGTACTGGTATATATTCGTCGCCCCAAGTAAAAAGTATCATGGAATAGATGAACAATGCGAGCAGGAAGTTGAACAATACACCGCCTACCATAATTAGCAGGCGCTGCCATGCCGGCTTGGCACGGAACTCCCATGGCTGCATGGGTTGCTTCATCTGTTCGGTATCCATAGATTCGTCTATCATACCTGCTATTTTTACATAACCACCTAAGGGTAGCCACCCGATACCGTATTCCGTGTCACTGTGTTTGGGCTTGAACTTGAATAATGTGAACCAAGGGTCAAAGAATAAGCAGAACTTTTCTACCCGCGTCTTGAACAGACGCGCAAAAAGGAAGTGCCCCCCCTCATGAACAATAACGAGCAACGAGAGGCTCATAATGAGTTGCAGGGCACGAATCAAGAATGTTTCCATCTAATTATTTGCTGTTTTACGATTTTTATAATTTTCGCAAAGGTACGTTTTCTTATTTAACGTATCAAATGAGTAGATGTTTTTTATAATTCTTTTCATTCCGCTGTATCTATCAAATCAGCTCTTCTGCTATCCGTCGGGCTTCGGCATCCGTAGCCACATAGTCTTCATAGGTGGGCTTCTGTAAGTAGGATACGCGCGACATGGTCTTTTCTATTACTTCACTCATGCCAAGGAACGAAATTTTGTCCTGCAGGAAGGCAGCTACCACCACTTCATTGGCGGCATTGACAATGCAAGGCATATTGCCTGCACGATGTAGCGCTTCGTAGGCCAGGGCGAGGTTACGGAAACGGGTGGTGTCCGGTTGCTCGAACGTCAGTTCCGTGCACAGCTTGAAGTCCAGGCGCGGGAAAGAGGCTTTCAACCGGTCGGGATAGGAGAAGGCATATTGGATGGGCAGGCGCATGTCCGGCATTCCCAGTTGTGCTTTCACGGCACCGTCCTCAAACTGTACCATGGAGTGGATGACGGATTGCGGGTGTACCACGACTTCTATCTGGTCGGGACGTACACCGAACAGCCATTTGGCTTCGATTACCTCGAACCCTTTGTTCATCATGGAAGCAGAGTCTATCGTGATTTTGGCGCCCATGTCCCAGTTGGGGTGTTTCAGTGCTTGCGCTTTGGTGACGGTTGTTAGTTGCTCCATAGTGCAGGTGCGGAACGGACCTCCGGAGGCAGTCAGTATCACTTTTTCTATTTGGTTGCCTATCTCACCGGCCAGGCACTGGAAAACGGCGGAGTGCTCGGAGTCGACGGGTAGGATGGGGACACCGCTGAAGCGTGCCAGGTTATTGATGAGCTCTCCCGCCACCACCAGCGTCTCTTTGTTGGCAAGGGCTATCGGCTTACGGGCTCGGATGGCATTCATGGTGGGCTTCAGCCCTGCATATCCCACCATGGCGGTCAATACCATATCAATGGGATTTTCGGTCACAATCTGGCAGAGGGCATCTGCGCCGGCATATACCTTGATAGGTAGGTCGGCAAGCGCTTCTTTCAGTTGCGTGTATTTCGATTCGTTGGCTATTACCACTGCCTCAGGCTTGAATCTGCGTGCCTGGGCTATGAGTTCCTCTACGCGGTTATTGGCGGTCAATACGTATGCTTCGTACTGGTCGGGATGTTCTTCGATGACCTGCAACGCTTGTGTACCGATGGAACCGGTAGAACCGAGTATGGCAATCTGTTTCATTTACTATTATGCTATTTACAATTTACTATTTGGAGACTAAAATACGATGTAAAGCTCGGGATTTACGGCCCTGCCCTTATGCCACAGCTCGAAGTGAAGGTGGGGACCGGTGGACAGCTCGCCGGTGTTTCCTACCAGTGCGATGGCTTCACCCCCTTTCACCGCATCTCCTTCCCGTTTCAGCAGAGAGCCGCAATGCTTGTAGACTGACACGAAGTCCTGGTTGTGCTGTATTTCTATCAGATAACCCGTCTCGGCAGTGTAGGTACTCAGTATGACGGTACCGTCTAAGGTGGCCAATACGCTTTCGCCCGGATTGGCGGCAATGTCCGTGCCGAAGTGTTTTGTTTCGGCATTGAAGGGAGATGAAATCATGCCGCGTGTGGGGCGGTAGAAAATCAGTCCGTCTATTTCGGGGCGAGCGGTGATGCTCGTCAGGTTGTACTTTTCTGTCTCCTCGTACTGTTTGCGGAATTCGGCTTCCCGTTGTGTACGTTCCATGAGCGAATCTTCGCGCAGGTGGGTCAACGAGTCGATGGAATGTATGGTATCTGCCTTTATCTTGCCCTGGAAGATGTCCTGGATATTCATGATATAGAGGTTCTGTCTGTTCACCAGTTGCTGGAGGGAATCTACGCGCAAGGCATTCTCCACTACCTGGGCACGGATTTCACTGTTCATATATCCCGGCAGGTAGTTGCGCAGCGGGGTGAAGGCTACGATCAGGGAGGCGATGAGAAACAATACGAACAGCACGGAGAGCAATACGGACAGTCCGTTCAGCTTGGATACGCGCAACGTGATGATATCCTCAAGGGTATTCTCGTTCGTAATCGTCAGTCTGTACTTGAACTTGATGTTACTCCAAAATGCTTTTCTTCGTTTCTTTTTCATACCTCTTCTGTTTCGTCCAAAGCTATCAAACCTTCCGGCAGGTCTACGGTGATGACCTTGTGCTTCTGGTCAATGTCTATGATAAACTCTTCTTGTGCCGGCACCAGCAGTTCTTCTCCCTGATAATCTACCACAAACAGTGTGTTGATGGTCGATGTGTCCACGTCCGTCACTTCTCCCAGCGTGCCGTGATGTACTTCCTCCATACGAAAACCGACGAAGAAGTCCCAACTCAGTTCACCTGGTCCTGCCTCTTCTGCATGCTTTACGGGGAAGTAGACCTCAATATTAGTGAACATGCGGGCGCGTTCTGTCGTGTCCACGCCTTCCAGTTTGACAAGGGCGGTGGTGTCGGAGCGGAAACGGTATTCTTCCAAGAAGAAAGGCACCAGTATACCATCCAGCAGGCAGATTAGGTATTCGGCTTCCACCCGGTCGAAGATGTCATCCGTAAAAGTGAACGATAGTTCTCCGTGAATGCCGTGGGGCTTGTTGAATATACCTATCTTATATACTTCTTCTCTCTTTATCATCTTATTCTATTCTTGTTATTCTTGCTCCGAGCGCATTCAGTCGCCCTTCGATGTTCTGATACCCACGGTCTATCTGCTCTATGTTGTGGATGCGGCTGATGCCGTCCGCACTCATGGCAGCTATCAGCAGGGCGATGCCCGCACGGATATCGGGCGAGGTCATGTTGCCGCCACGTAGTTTAAAGCCGTGGTCGTGACCGATGACAACGGCGCGGTGCGGGTCGCAGAGGATAATTTGCGCTCCCATATCTATCAGCTTGTCCACAAAGAACAAACGGCTTTCGAACATTTTCTGATGAATGAGTACACTGCCTTTTGCCTGGGTGGCAACCACCAGCAGCACACTGAGCAAGTCTGGTGTCAGTCCGGGCCAGGGTGCGTCGGCAATGGTCATGATGGAGCCGTCGATAAAGTACTCTATCTGGTACGTCTCTTGTGCGGGCACGTAAATGTCGTCTCCCCACTGCTCCATCTTGATGCCGAGTCGACGGAAACTGTCGGGGATAATTCCCAAGTTCTCGTAGGAGACATTCTTGATGGTCAGTTCGCTACGGGTCATGGCTGCCATGCCAATGAAACTGCCCACTTCAATCATGTCGGGGAGGATGGTATGCTCGGTTCCGTGCAGCTCGTCTACTCCTTCGATAGTCAGGAGGTTGGAGGCGATGCCTTCTATCTTAGCTCCCATCCGGTTCAGCATTCTGCAAAGTTGCTGCACGTAGGGTTCGCAGGCGGCGTTGTAGATGGTGGTCTTGCCTTTGGCAAGGACGGCTGCCATTACGATATTGGCTGTTCCCGTTACAGATGCCTCGTCGAGTAGCATATAACTGCCATGCAGTTGTTTGGCTGAGATTTCGTAGATGCCACGCTCCTCATTATAGACAAAGTCGGCTCCTAAATTCTGGATACCGATAAAGTGTGTATCCAGACGGCGGCGTCCTATCTTGTCTCCGCCCGGCTTGGAAATCATGGCCTTGCCGAAACGTGCCACCATCGGCCCCACCAGCATGACGGAACCGCGCAGGCTGGAACATTTTTTCAGGAACGCGTCACTTTCCAGATAGGCGAAATCAATGTTGGCAGCTTGAAAGCTGTAAGTGTCAATGCCTTTTTTAGATACGCTGACTCCCATATCCCGCATCAATTGGATAAGGTTGTTGACGTCCAGTATGTCCGGGATATTGTGCACAGTCACCTCTTCGGCAGTGAGCAATGTGGCGCAGATAATTTGCAACACCTCGTTTTTTGCTCCTTGGGGGTAAATGTCACCGGAAAGTCTGTGTCCTCCTTCGATTACAAATGATGCCATGAAATTAGTGATTAGGGGTTGGTGATTAGTGATTAGTGATTAGTGGTCTGCATGGTGATGCCGCATGGCATTAATCACTAACCACTAATCATTCAATTTTAGTATTTCCGTTTATTGTTCCGGTTGTTGTTCCGGTTATTCTGGTTGTTCACTTTCGGACGGTAGTTCTGGTCAATACGTTCGGCCATGAGACGGACGATACTGTCTGTCATTTGCAGTTTTCCGTCAGAGAGTTCGGTGAGATCATCTGAAATCTTACGGTCATCGACGGTATCTTTGTTCCATGCCATGTAGTCTTTCTTCATGTGGTTACAAATGAGCGCTATCAAGTTCTGCTTCTCTTCTCCTTCCGGAAATTCGATGGCTTTCTTTATCAGTACTTCCAGTGTACGGCCATAGTGGCGGTAGCGGATTTTGGTACTGGGGTAGGGGATGCTCTCCGGCTTGGTATTCAGATTGTCCTTGCGGATAATTTCGTACGGATAATCTATATCCAATTGGAAGTTGGCCATGATGGCAAGGTGGTCCCATAGCTTATGTTTGAAGTCGGGCACATCGCGCAGATGGGGAAACATGTTTCCCATGATGTTGATGATTGTGTTTGCGCAACGCTGGCGTTCTGCACGGTCTTCGATTGTCAGCGCGTGGTCTACCATATTCTGGATGCTGCGACCATATTCGGGTAGGGGCATCCGTTTTTGTTGAGTGTTATATTGCATCTTTAATTAGTGATTAATGTTCAACGATTAGTGATTAGGGTTTAGCGATTAGTGGTTAGTGATTAATGGGCTACGTAGTGATACCGCATGGTATTCATCCCTAATCCCTAATCGCTAAACCCTAAATAAGTTTCTTTGGCGTGCCGGCTACGAATTCCTTCAAATAGAAGGGTTCGAAATAGGCCACATCCTTGAAATCTTGTTCGGCTATTGCCTTTTCTGCCAACGGGAACATCATGCCGGCAAGCGGGCGGATGCCGTCGATGAAGTGTGCATTGGGATGCGTGATTTTCTCTTTGCATTTGGCTGCACCGTCACCGAAGAAATAGACGGGATGTTGCTCTAAAAATTCTAGGTAGGAGTTTTCGTCCACAATATCGGCTGCAATGTCGCGCACCGATTTCAAGGCACGGTCGTAGATGGCAGCATAGACTTCCATGCGGCGGGCGTCAATCATCGGGCAGAGTAATGCGTCGTCGGGCAACTCATCGTGGTAGAGCAATACCGGTACACACTGAACTTTCAGGGTTTCCAGCCCGATAAGTGGCAGGTTACGTCCATAGCAGACACCTTTTGCCATCGACACGCCGATACGCAACCCGGTATACGAACCAGGGCCGCAGCTCACGGCGACTGCATCCAACGGCATGGCATGGCTATCGGCAAAGGATAGCGCCTCGTCCACAAAGATTCCCAATGAAACGGCGTGTGAAGGGCCATTCAGGTCCTCTTTCTTGAAAACGTTCTGTCCATCCTCGCTCACGGCTACGGAGCAGGCAGAAGTGGACGTTTCAATATGCAAGATACATGACATAACTTTTATTCTTGATTTTATTGTGGCAAATTTACGTGATTATTTTCACTAATTAAAATAATCGTGTAATTTTGCGCAAAACTATAACATTATGATACAATCTATGACAGGCTACGGCAAAGCAACCGTCGAACTGCCTGATAAGAAAATCAACGTTGAAATAAAGTCGCTCAATAGTAAGGCAATGGACCTATCTGCCCGCATTGCTCCGCTTTATCGTGAGAAGGAGATGGAAATCCGTAATGAAATATCACGGAAACTGGAGCGCGGAAAGGTGGATTTCAGCCTTTGGATAGAAAAGAAAGAGAGTGCGGAAAGCGCCACTCCCATCAACCAGACATTGGTTGAGGGATATTACAAGCAGATTTGTGCTATATCAGAAAATCTAGGAATACCTGTGCCGGATGCGATGGACTGGTTTGCCACGTTACTCCGTATGCCGGATGTGATGACGAAGAATGATACGCAGGAACTGAGTGAGGAGGAATGGGCTGTGGTCTATTCGGCTGTGGAAAAGGCTGTCGGTGCGCTGGTGGACTTCCGTAAGCAGGAAGGAGCTGCCCTTGAAAAGAAGTTCCGTGAGAAGATCGCCAATATCTCCCATTTGTTGGAGACTATCGCTCCCTACGAGAAAGAGCGTGTGGCCAAAGTGAAGGAGCGTATTACCGATGCACTGGAAAAGACCTTGAGCGTGGATTATGACAAGAACCGTCTGGAGCAGGAACTCATCTACTACATCGAAAAACTGGATGTGAACGAAGAGAAACAGCGTCTTGGCAATCATCTGAAATATTTTATCAATACGCTGGAAACCGGAACCGGACAAGGCAAGAAGTTAGGGTTCATCGCCCAGGAGATGGGACGCGAAATCAATACCTTGGGCAGTAAGTCCAATCATGCGGAGATGCAGAAGATTGTCGTTCAGATGAAAGATGAATTGGAGCAAATCAAGGAACAAGTATTGAACGTCATGTAGTATCAAATAGTAAATCGTCAAATCGTAAATAATTCGATGGCAAAACTTATCATATTTTCAGCCCCTTCGGGCTCTGGCAAGTCAACGATTATCAACTATCTGCTGACTCAAAATCTGAACTTGGCATTCTCCATCTCAGCGACCAGCCGCCCGCCCCGCGGAACGGAGAAAGATGGAGTGGAGTATTTCTTTCTGACTCCTGACGAGTTCCGTCGTCGCATAGCCAATGATGAATTCCTGGAGTATGAAGAGGTATATCAGGACCGTTTTTACGGAACACTGAAGGAGCAGGTGGAAAAGCAATTGGCTGCCGGACAGAATGTAGTGTTCGATGTGGATGTAGTGGGTGGTTGCAATATCAAGAAATTCTATGGTGAGCGTGCTTTGTCTGTTTTCATTCAGCCACCTTCAGTGGAGGAATTGCGCAAACGCTTGGTGGGGCGCGGAACAGATGCTCCCGAAGTGATAGAGAGCCGCGTGGCGAAAGCCGAATACGAACTGGGCTTTGCACCGAAGTTCGATACCGTGATTGTGAACGATGACCTGGAGACAGCCAAAGCGGAAGCATTGAAAGTAATCTCTCAATTCTTGAACGAATGAAACAACGTGGAGGAGTGTACAACCAGTTGGCACCGAGGAGGAAGAATAGCCCGAAGCTGAACAAGGCATTGCTAATTATTAATAGCGTTCTGTTCGTCTGCTCCCTTGTTGTGGGTGTATTGTATATACATCATGGCGAGCCTCGTTCCAGTATTTCAATGTTTCTTATCTCTGTAGTGACGATTTTCAATGCTTGGGCTGCCTGGCGTGCGTTGCAAAGACGTCCATTGTAAGGTTGTATATGAATAAGAATAAATGAATATAGGAATCTTCAGCGGCTCGTTCAACCCGATACACATCGGACATTTGGCCCTCGCCAACTATCTTTGCGAATACGGGGACCTGGACGAAGTGTGGTTTATGGTCACCCCCCACAATCCGCTGAAGGAAGAAAACGATCTGATGGATGACAAGTTACGTTTGAAGCTGGTGCAGCTAGCCACTGAGGGTTATCCCAAGTTTCGCGCTTCCGATTTTGAATTCCATCTGCCTCGGCCTTCTTATACTGTTCATACGTTGGATGCGCTGAAACGGACTTATCCCCAACACACTTTCCATCTTGTCATTGGTTCGGACAACTGGAGGCTGTTCCACCGTTGGTACGAGTCGGAACGCATTATTGCCGAAAATCATCTTCTGGTTTATCCCCGTCCCGGCTATCCGGTAGAGGCCACCTTTTTACCGCAGAATGTGCGGACAGTTTCTTCTCCGGTATTCGAAATCAGCTCCACTTTTATCCGTCGGGCCATAGAGGAGGGAAAAGACGTACGCTACTTCCTGCATCCGGCTGTGTGCGATGAACTCAAACGGATGCAGAATAAATGAATCTTTAAACTGAAATAAATGTCTGTATTTGTACGTGTTTTCATATTTATTTCTTATTTTTGAACGTATCAACCTTGAATGCATGGAAGAGTTTTCTTAATACATAGATATTCCTTAATTTAATAATCCGCTTATGAGAAAAGAACTACTGTTACTGGGAGCATTCGGTATGCTGACGACAGCGACGCTTTGTGCGCAAGAGTTTCATTTGCAACCTACTCCCCAAGAATATATTACGCAAAAAGATTCTGTTGATATTCCCCGACAATACCAGATCCTTTCCGGCAATTCCGTGCAGGACGGACCTGCGTTGCCTTTACTCCGTTCATTGATGCCGGAAGAGGTGCTTGGCGCTTCTTTCCGTGTATATATAGGAGTGAAAGGAGATAAGATTATCAAGAAATACCAACATCGGATTCCACGCAAATCCGAAGGTTATTTCCTGAAAATAGAAAAAGACTGCATCGTCATAGCCGGTGCTGACGAACGGGGAGCGTACTATGGTGTACAGACTCTTGCGCAGTTGCTTGCTTTAGACAAGCTGCCTTTGGCTGAAGTGACGGACTATCCTGATGTTCCCTATCGGGGTGTGGTAGAAGGTTTTTACGGTGCTCCCTGGAGTCAGGAGGCGCGTATACGCCAGCTTGATTTTTATGGTCGGAACAAAATGAATGTCTATATCTATGGACCGAAAGACGATCCTTATCACCGGACTCCCAACTGGCGCAAGCCTTATCCTGCTCGAGAAGGAGAAGAGTTGAAAGTATTGGTGAATAGGGCGAAGGAGAACAATGTTATTTTCTATTGGGCCATTCATCCGGGTCAGGATATTCGCTGGAATGAAGAAGACCGCTCGTTATTGTTGCAGAAGTTCGAAAGCATGTACCAGTTGGGTGTGCGTGGTTTTGCCGTTTTCTTTGATGATATTTCGGGTGAGGGGACAAAGGCAGACAAGCAGGCTGAACTGTTGAACTATATTGACGACCATTTTGTAAAAGTCAAGCGGGATGTTGCACCATTGATATTGTGTCCCACAGAGTACAACAAGTCATGGACCGATGTGGAGGGAGGCTATCTCACTACGCTTGGTGATAAGTTGAACGAGGGTATCAAGGTGATGTGGACCGGTGATATGGTAGTTGCTACTATAGATAAGTCTACGCTGGACTTCGTCAATCCGCTGCTGAAACGTAAGGCGTACATTTGGTGGAATTTCCCCGTTTCGGATTATGTACAAGACCATTTGCTGCTAGGGCCGGTTTATGGAAACGGGCTTGATGTAAAAGATGATATGTCTGCTTTTGTTTCCAATCCGATGGAACATGCCGAGGCTTCCAAAATCTCTCTGTACAGTGTAGCTGATTATACTTGGAATATGGAGAATTATGATAGTGAAACTTCTTGGAAACATGCAGTCAGAGACCTTATGCCACTTCATGCCGAATATTTGGAAATCTTCGCTGCTCATAATTCCGACCCGGGACAGAATGGACATCGCTTCCGTCGTGAAGAGTCCGTTGCCATTCAGCCTGCTCTCTCTGCCTTGTTGAAAGCCTATCAAGAGAAAAACGAGATAGATGAAGATGCCTATCGGCAGGTAGCTGAGGAATGCCGGAAGATAATCGTTGCCGCTGATGGATTGCTTGCGTCGGGAAATGAGAATCGTCCGTTGATAACTGAAATAAGGCCTTGGCTCATTCAGTTCAAACAAGTGGGAGAGTATGGTGCGGAGGTGCTGAACATGATACGCCTGCGCCAGCAGAAGGATGCATTTATAGGTAGCTACGAACACGCCCGCGCCCTGCTGGTGCTGATGGGTGAGACGGATGCCCAATATAAAGCGGGCATAAAGAGCGGCAGCCTGCATCTGATGCCTACTTTCAATGCTTTGTTCGAAGCGGCGACAACGGGCTATAATGCAGCGTTCCATGCCGGGCTTGATACAAAGGCTGTTTATTCTCCCTACACGTTGAAGAGCGACGTGAATCAGTTGGCTTCGCTTCCTATTCAGCAGAAGGGAAAGGTGAATACAATTATTCCGTCCAATGAAGTCATCAACTGGCAGGCAGGCGGTGTGCTGACCATTTCGATGGATTATGCCCGCCAGTTGAGTTCGGTGCTTATTGATTTGGGAGATGCGGAGGTGGCTAATTCTAAGTTTAAACTGGAAGTAACTTCGGATGGTACAAACTGGCAGGCGGTGGATTTGAAACCGGGATACAGAACGCAGGTGAAGGCATCTCTCAAGGATTTGAGCGTTGCGAAGATGAGGCTGGTGAATGTATCCGACACAGAGCAGAAGGTGTATTTCAAAATGTTCCGTTTTACGGAGAATTGATATGGTTCTTGATTCTTAAAATAGAGTTACGCGTCTGGGACGATGCTCCCCGTTGTTCCTAAGATTGGAATGACGGGGAGCACTTTTTTAGGAAGTTATTCAAGGCATTTGTCCAAGTCGCGGATGATTTGCTCTTTATCCATATTTTGTCCGATGAATACTATCTTCAGCATGCGGTCGCCGTATTGCTCGTCCCAGTCTCTTAGCAATCCCGGTTCTTGGCGCATCAGTTCTATCATGTCTTCTTCGGGGGCGGTGGCATACCATTGTCCGGCTTCAGTTATTTTCTTCTGTATACCTGCTTGTTCAAAGAGGAAGGACATGTCGCGGTTGTGGCTGAAGTAGCAGACACCCTTGGCGCGGATAACGCTGCGGGGCCATTTGGTAGCGACATAGTGGTCGAACTTATGAATGTCGAATGCAGGACGGCGGTAGTAGACAAATGTGCCAATACCGTATTCTTCTACTTCACCTCCTTCGTGATGGTGGTGATGATGACCCTCTTCATGATGGTAATGCGCCTCTTTTTCCTCCTCTTCGCTTACTTGTTGCTCTATGCCACGAATCCATCCGGCGGAAGTTGCGGCACGTTCAAAGTTAAAGAGGTGGGTATGGATAATCTTATCCAGGTCTACATCTGCATAATTGCACTCTATAATTTGGGCACCGGGTTGCAAGGTGTGGATAATCTGCCTGATACGTTTTAATTCCTCGGGCTGTACTTCTGCTGCTTTGTTCAGCAGGATAATATTACAGAACTCAATTTGCTGAATGATGAGGTTTTCTATATCTTCCTCATCAATGCCTTTGCGTGTCAAATCATCTCCGCAAGAAAATTCACTTTGCAGACGTAAGGCGTCCACCACGGTGGTAATGCAGTCTAAGCGGCAAATACCGTATTTAGTATACGCTCCTCCCATATGAGGAATGGAGCAGAGTGTTTGGGCAATAGGCTCCGGTTCACAGATGCCACTCGCTTCAATCACGATGTAGTCGAAGCGTTGCATCTTCATGATTTCGAACATCTGCTCTATCAAGTCTGTCTTCAGCGTACAGCAGATACAGCCATTCTGTAGAGCTACCAGGCTGTCGTCTTTCTTTCCCACCACGCCACCTTTCTGTATAAGGTCTGCATCAATGTTCACTTCGCCTATGTCATTGACGATAACGGCAAACTTAATGCCACGTTTATTAGAAAGAATGTGATTTACCAACGTCGTTTTGCCACTGCCTAGATAACCGGTCAACAGCAGTACGGGGATTTCTATTGTATTCATAATCGTTTGGTTTGCTTCAATGATAATGGTCTTCTTTTATTAACTTCCGCAAAGTTATCTGATTTATGTGATAATGGATTGAAAAAAACAAAATTTTGTTTCTTCTATATTATTAAACAGAAAAAAGGTGAAAAGCTTTGAGCCCCTCACCTTTCTTCTGTTGTAGTTGTACTATGGCTTTAGTTCTTACAGAATCCCTTGCGCCATCATCGCCTTTGCCACCTTCATAAATCCGGCCACATTGGCACCCTTCACGTAATTTACATAACCGTCGGCTTCCGTACCATATTGCACGCAAGCTTCGTGAATGTTCTTCATGATGCTCTTCAATTTCTCGTCCACTTCCTCTGCACTCCAGCTCAACTTGATGGAGTTCTGAGTCATTTCGAGACCGGATACTGATACACCGCCGGCATTGGCTGCCTTACCCGGAGCATACAGAATCTTTGCATCTTGGAATACGCGGATTGCTTCAGGGGTAGAAGGCATGTTTGCACCTTCGGACACAGCCATGACACCATTAGCAATTAGTTTTTTGGCATCATCTCCATTTATTTCATTCTGAGTTGCAGAAGGCAGGGCGATGTCTGCCTTTTCACCCCAAGGACGTGCACCTTCTACGTACTTGACACCCGGATATTGTTCAGCATATTCGCGGATACGTCCACGATAGAGGTTTTTCAGCTCCATGATGTAATCCAACTTTTCGCGGTCAATGCCGTCCGGATCGTATACATAACCGTCAGAATCAGACATGGTCAATACCTTACCACCCAATTCCAATACTTTCTCGGCCGTATATTGAGCTACGTTACCGGAACCGGAAATCAGACAAGTTTTGCCTTTCAAGTCAGTACCCTTAGTCTTTAACATTTCCATCAGGAAGTAGATGTTACCGTAGCCGGTAGCTTCCGGACGAATCAGCGAACCGCCGAACTCACGGCCCTTACCGGTGAAAGTACCCGTAAATTCATGAGCCAGCTTCTTATACATACCGAACATGAAACCTACTTCGCGACCACCTACACCGATATCACCAGCAGGTACGTCTGTTTCAGGGCCGATATGACGCCATAACTCCAGCATGAAAGCCTGAACAAAACGCATGACCTCAGCATTTGACTTGCCGCGCGGAGAGAAGTCCGAACCGCCTTTACCGCCACCCATAGGCAGAGTTGTCAATGAGTTTTTAAATGTCTGCTCGAAAGCAAGGAATTTCAGGATGCTCAGGTTTACAGAAGCGTGGAAACGAACACCGCCTTTATAAGGGCCGATAGCGTTGTTGTGCTGCACACGATAGCCCATGTTGGTTTGTACGTTACCTTTATCGTCTACCCAAGTAACACGGAATTGGTAAACGCGATCGGGGATGCAAAGACGTTCAATCAGATTGGCTTTGTCAAACTCCGGATGCTTGTTATACTCTTCTTCAATCGTAGAAAGAACTTCTTCTACTGCTTGATGATACTCCGGTTCGTTGGGGAACCGTCTTTTCAGGTCTTCTAATACCTTAGCTGCATTCATAATCTATTTCTTTTATTGGTTGCTACTATATATTACCTAAAACAATTCGATTTTCGGTTTGTTTCCTTTTCCTCTCATTGCGGTTGCAAAAGTACACATAAAAATGAAACGAACAAACATTTTATAAAGAAAATGCGGTATAAAACAACAATTTTATTGTTTTATACCGCAAAATGGAATAAAAAGATATTATTTATCCTCTTTTTAGAGACTTTATGACGGGAATAAATACTAAAGCCGCCGAAATGGCAAGCGTTAGGATGATTGGACCGTCAATTCGTTCGACAGATATCAAAACAATGTAGCAAAGTGCTGCCCAAAGCAGCATAATGCAAACTATTTGGAATTTTGATAACGGTCGTTTCATTTGGCTGCTTTCTTTTTGTCTACGATAGCATCGATAACTGCCACTGCGGTGATATTCACGATATCTCGCACGGAGCTTTCAAAATCGGTGAAGTGGATAGGCTTGTTCAGCCCCATTTGGATAGGACCAATCAGTTCGGAGTCCGTATCCATCGCCTGCAGCAGCTTGTAAGCAGAGTTTGCAGAACTCAAGTTCGGGAAAATCAGTGTGTTTACGTCTTTTCCTTTCAAGCGCGTAAACGGATACTTGGCATCACGCATTTCGCGGTTCATGGCGAAATTCACCTGCATTTCTCCGTCAATGGCAAGGTCAGGATAGTTTTGTTGCATATAATCCACTGCTTCGTGTACACTTACCGGACTTCCTTCCTTATCCGCACCGAAGTTGGAGTAACTCAACATGGCCATTACCGGTGTATGATTGAAGAAGCGGACGGTATATTCCGACAGCTTGGCAATGTCAATCAGCGTTTCGGCATTGGGATGACGGTTAATCAGCGTATCTGCCAGGAAGTATGTGCCTTTCTTGGAGTTCAGAATATGCATGGTGCCGAAATGCTTGTATTCCGGACGGATGCCGATGACTTCCTTGGCAACCTTGATGGTATTGCTGTATTTGGTGTAAAGACCTGTGATGAAAGCGTCTGCTTCACCCGTCTCCACCATCATCATACCGAAGTAGTTACGTTCGAACATTTTGTCGTTGGCTTCTTCGTAAGTGGCTCCTTCGCGGGCACGTTTTTCAGATAGGATGCGGGCATAGCGTTCACGGCGCGGCGCTTCATCCGGATGACGCAGATTTACTATCTCGATACCTTCAAGGCTAAGGTCGAGTTCTTTTGCCAGCTTCTCGATGGCTTCGTCGTTGCCCAATATAATAGGATGGCAGATACCTTCAGCCTTGGCTTCCACAGCAGCTTTCAGCATATTGGGGTGGATGCCTTCGGCAAATACCACACGTTGTGGGTTGCGGCGGGCGGTGTCGTAGAGTTGGCGGGTCAGTTTGCTTTCGTAACCCATCAGCTCGCGCAGTTGCAGGCGGTAGGCATCCCAGTCTTCGATGTCTTTGCGAGCTACACCGCTTTCCATGGCAGCTTTGGCCACAGCGCAGGACACTTCGGTGATGAGGCGCGGGTCAACCGGTTTCGGGATGAAGTATTCGGGACCGAAGGTGAAGTTGTTTACATGGTATGCTTCATTCACAACATCGGGCACGGGCTGCTTGGCAAGGTTGGCAATGGCGTGCACGGCAGCAATTTTCATGGCTTCGTTGATGGCTTTTGCCTGCGTGTCGAGGGCGCCGCGGAAGATGTAGGGGAAACCGATTACATTATTAATCTGGTTAGGATAGTCGGAACGACCGGTGGACATCAGTACGTCCGGACGTGCTGCCATGGCGTCTTCGTAAGAGATTTCCGGAGTAGGGTTGGCAAGGGCAAACACGATGGGATGGTCTGCCATGCTGCGAACCATGTCCTGGGTCAACACATTACCTTTTGACAGTCCAAGGAATACATCGGCACCTTTGATGGCTTCTGCCAGTGTATGTACGTCGCGACGGTCGGTGGCAAAGTAACGTTTCTGCTCGGTCAGATTCTCGCGGTCGCTGGTGATGACTCCCTTACTGTCCAGCATCAGGATATTCTCACGGCGTGCACCGAGCGCTTCATACAGTTTGGTACATGAGGTGGCGGAAGCCCCGGCACCGTTTACGACGATTTTCACTTCCTCTATCTTCTTGCCTGCCACTTCCAGGGCGTTCAGCAATCCTGCGCTGGAGATGATGGCGGTGCCGTGCTGGTCGTCGTGCATCACGGGGATGTCCAATTCCTCTTTCAGGCGGCGTTCTATTTCGAAACATTCGGGTGCTTTGATGTCTTCCAAGTTGATACCTCCGAATGTTGGGGCAATAGCCTTGACAGCTTCGATGAACTTGTCGGGGTCTTTTTCATTTACTTCGATGTCGAATACGTCGATACCTGCATAAATTTTGAACAACAGACCTTTACCCTCCATGACGGGTTTGCCGCTGAGGGCGCCAATATCGCCCAGGCCGAGCACGGCGGTTCCGTTGGAGATGACAGCTACCAGATTGCCTTTTGCTGTATATTTATATGCATCTTGCGGGTTTTTCTCAATTTCGAGGCACGGTTCTGCAACGCCCGGAGAGTAGGCGAGAGAAAGATCGGTTTGTGTACTGTAAGGCTTGGTGGGTACTACTTCAATCTTACCCGGTTTGCCTTGCGAATGGTAGAGCAAGGCTGCTTCTTTGGTTATTTTAGCCATGGTAGAATAGTTAAATTGGTTATAATTTGGCTGCAAATGTAGGTATAAAAGTTCTAAATTGTAGCTCGCTGTCAATAAAATCTATTACTTTTATCAGTTAATTAGCTTAAAATGCTTATTTTTGGCATCAGATTTTAGAAATTACCCCCATTTATTAACTTAACACATGAGTTGCATGAGAATTTTGAAACTTCCTCTGGCAGGATTATTATTTTGTGTAATGGCACTATTTGCTGGATGTAAAACGAGTAATGAACCTAAGGCACCGGTTGCTCTGACCTGGGAAATGGGTGCAAGTGACATCGAACCCGGATATTATGAGAATACCTTTATTCTCAAGAATATCTCTCAAAAACCTCTAAAAAAGAACTGGACGATTTACTATTCACAGCTTCCCCGAGGGGTGAAGCAGGAAGGAGCCTCTGAAGTGAAGGTAGAGGTAGTGAACGGTAATTTTTTCAAAATGTATCCGACAGACGAATTTGCTCCGCTGGCTCCCGGTGATTCCATGCGGATCACTTTCCTTTGTACTTACAAGCTGGACCGGAACTCCCATGTACCGGAAGGAACTTATTGGGTGGAGACTGTGGATGGTAAAGAGGGCAGTCCGTTGCCCGTGGCTTTGAAGGCGCTGCCGCTTCCTTCTCCCGAGTCAATGAGCGGCTATCCGGATGCGACTAAGATTTATGAATCCAATCTTCGCTTGGCTGGTGCTCCTGCTTTGGTGCAGTCAGACATTCTTCCGTCTGTAAAGAAAGTGGTAGCCATTGAAGGCGATAATGTCGTATTGGAAGGTAAGGTAGCTTTGGCATTTCCGGAGAACTTTGCCGGTGAAGCCAAGTTGCTGAAAGAGAAACTGACTGGTTTGTATGGTTTGGAAGTTGTCGGAAATGCTTCCGTGAAGATTGTGCTGGAAGAACTGCTTGATAGGAAGGAGGCCGTAAATGATGAATATTATACTATCAATATAGGTGACAACCTGATAAAAATCAGTGCTGCCACTCCTCATGGCATTTTTAATGGTACACAGACACTTTTGTCAATGTTGAAGGGCAAGCAGACACCTTATTTGCTGGAGGCAGTCTCCATTCGGGATTATCCGGACTTGGCATATCGTGGACAAATGATAGATATTGCCCGTAATTTCACCGCTCCGGAGAACTTGAAGAAACTGGTGGATATTTTTGCATCTTATAAATTGAATGTCCTGCATTTCCATTTTTGTGATGATGAAGCCTGGCGTTTGGAGATTCCCGGTTTGGAGGAACTGACTGCTGTGGGTAGCCGTCGCGGGCATACCACTGACGAAAGCCAGTGCCTCTACCCATGTTATGACGGTGGCTATGACCCTGATGCAAAGACTGTAGGCAATGGATATTATAGCCGCGAGGAATTTATTGATTTGCTGAAGTATGCTGCCGAAAGACATGTCCGCATTGTTCCGGAAATAGAATCTCCGGGGCATGCCCGCGCTGCCATTGTCTCCATGAAGGCACGCTATAACAAATATTTTGAAACTGATCCGGGGAAAGCTACAGAATATATATTGAGTGAACCGGAAGATACTTCACGTTATGTTTCTGTACAATATTATACGGACAATGTGATGAATGTCGCCTTGCCTTCTACCTACCGTTTTATGGAGAAGGTGATTCAGGAACTTAATGCGATGTATCAGGAAGCTGGTCTTTCACTGTACACAGTGCATTTGGGTGGTGACGAAGTGCCTCGCGGTGTGTGGATGGGCTCCCCGAAATGCCAGGAACTGATGAAGGAAAAAGGCATGACGAAAGCTCATGATTTGTCGGAGTATTTCATTACGCAAATGGCGGATGTGATGCAGAAGAACGGACTGAAATTCAGTGGTTGGCAGGAAGTTGCTTTGGGGCATACTGAAGAGGCTCATCAACAGTTGAGGGGCCAGGCTGCCGGTGTGTATTGCTGGAATACTGTACCGGGCTCTGATGAAGTGGTTTATCAGACAGCCAATAACGGTTACCCGGTCATCCTTTGCAACGTGGGCAATTTCTATATGGATATGGCTTACAATGGTCATCCGGACGAGCGTGGACTCGATTGGGGAGGTTATGTGGATGAGTCTGTCTCTTTCTCTATGCTTCCTTTCAGCATTTATCGTTCGCTGCGTGTGGATATGGCAGGCAATCCCATTGATTTGAATAATGCGGAAAAGGGGAAGACTGCTTTGACAGAGATAGGCAAGAAGCATATTATGGGTGTACAAGGGCAATTGTTTGCCGAAACTATCCGTAGTTTTGATGGCGTGGAATATCTTCTTTTCCCAAAAATATTAGGGCTGGCAGAACGTGGCTGGAATGCCCATCCGGCATGGGAAAATTTATCCGGTATACGGGAGGAGCAGGCTTTCAATCAGGCTTTGGCACTTTATTATGAGAAAATCAGCAAGAGTGAAATGCCTTATTGGGCAAAGCATGGGATTAACTTCCGCTTGCCTCAGCCGGGTTTATGGATAGAAGAGGGAAATCTGTTTGCTAATGTGGCCATTGATGGGGCTGAGATACGTTATACGACTGATGGGTCGGAACCTACTGCCCAGTCTGCTTTGTGGCAGGAGCCGGTGAAATGCGATGCTTCGGTATTGAAGGTAAAGACATTCTATCAAGGAAAGGAAAGTTTGCCGATAACGTGGCAGGTAAAATAATTGTTGTAATATTTAGGCGCGAATTACGTGGATGTAATGGACTAAATCCGTGAAATCCGCGTAATTCGCACCTAAAAAAATATCAAGAAAGTTTTAAAATTTCTATCCTTATCAAGCGTTCAGCGCTTGTTCTATATCCGCAATAATATCCTCTGCATTCTCTATACCTACCGAGAAGCGAATCAGGTCGGGGCGTACACCTGCCTCCATCAGTTGCTCGTCTGTCAACTGGCGGTGTGTATGGCTGGCTGGGTGCAGCACGCAAGTACGTGCATCGGCCACATGAGTCACGATGGCTGCCAGTTTCAGTGAATCCATAAACTTGATAGACTCTTCCCGTCCGCCCTTCAAGCCGAAGGTGACAACGCCGCAAGAGCCGTTCGGCATGTACTTCTGTGCCTGCTCGTAGTATTTGTCGCCCGGCAGACCACAATAATTCACCCAAGCCACTTTGTCGTTCTGGGCAAGATACTCGGCTACCGCTTGTGCATTCTTGCAATGTTGGGGCATACGCAGGTGCAGTGTTTCCAGACCCAGGTTCAGTAGGAATGCGTTTTGTGGAGACTGGATGCTGCCCAGGTCGCGCATCAGTTGGGCTGTAGCCTTGGTGATGTAAGCCATTTTGCCGAAGGCTTTCGTATAAGTCAGTCCGTGGTAAGACTCGTCCGGTGTGCACAGTCCGGGGAATTTGTCGGCGTGTGCATCCCAATCGAAGTTACCGCTGTCTACAATGGCTCCACCTACGCTGGTGGCATGTCCGTCCATGTATTTGGTGGTAGAGTGTACTACGATGTCGGCACCCCACTCAAACGGGCGGCAGTTGATAGGGGTAGGGAAGGTGTTGTCCACAATCAAGGGCACGCCGTGGCTGTGGGCAATGCGGGCAAACTTCTCTATATCGAGCACTTCGAGCGTAGGGTTGGAGATGGTTTCGCCGAATAGGGCCTTGGTATTGGGGCGGAAAGCAGCGGAAATTTCTTCCTCGCTGGCATCCGGGTTGACGAAAGTGACGTCGATGCCCAATTTCTTCAAAGTTACTCCGAAGAGGTTGAATGTTCCGCCATAGATGGTAGAGGAGCAAACAAAATGGTCTCCTGCCTGGCAGATATTGAAAATGGCATAGAAGTTGGCTGCTTGTCCGCTGGATGTCAGCATAGCGGCCACACCACCTTCGAGGGCGGCAATCTTGGCGGCTACAGCATCGTTCGTAGGGTTCTGCAGGCGGGTATAGAAATAGCCGCTGTCTTCAAGGTCGAACAAGCGTGCCATCTGTTCGCTGGTATCATATTTGAAAGTTGTACTTTGATAGATGGGGAGTACACGGGGCTCGCCCTTTTTAGGAGTCCATCCGGCTTGTACGCACAGCGTCTCCGGCTTGAATTGCTTTGCCATAATGTTATCTGTTTTAAAAGTTTCTTATCTATTATCGCGTAAGTTGTCGCAAAAGTAGGGAAAAAATTATAATTTTGTGCTTAAGTATGGTAAAATGCTATAAATTAGCGGCTGGAAATTTGTAGCGAACCGAATAAATGATGAATAATTGGAATATGAAACGCATATTTTGTTTACTGACCATCCTCTTTTGTACTTTGTTTGCTTTTAATGCTTCGGCTCAGGAAGAGCGGGATAGTCCGAGACGTGGAGAAGGAATCTCTGTTTTCCTGGAACGTAACAAGCGCCCGGGGAGAGCCTATTATAAGGAGTTTTTGGAGCTGAACAAGAAACTTCTTAAAGGGAAGGAGGAATTGCGGCTGGGAGTGAAGTATGTACTGCCCCCATTATCAAAGCCGGTTGGCAATGGGAAGAAGACAATCAATGAACCTTTGTTCGGGAAAGCGCTTGCCAGTGTAAAAGTGACATCCAACCGTTTGCAGGGCGCTTGTTTTTATGTAGTGAGCGGGCATGGAGGCCCCGACCCCGGAGCTATCGGCAGAATCGGCAAAATAGAACTGCATGAAGATGAGTATGCGTATGATGTGGCTTTGCGCCTTGCCCGTAACTTGATGCAAGAGGGGGCGGAAGTCCGTATCATTATCCAGGATGCTAAAGACGGAATCCGTGATGACAAGTACCTTTCCAACAGCAAACGTGAGACGTGCATGGGAGCTCCCATACCCTTGAACCAAGTGGCACGTCTCCGGCAACGTTGCGCCAAAATCAATGAGTTTTACAAGAAGGACCGCAAGAACTATAAATATTGCCGTGCCATTTTTCTTCATGTGGACAGTCGCAGTAAGAGCCATCAGACCGATGTGTTCTTTTACCACTCTAAAAGCAAGCCCGACAGCAAGCGTCTGGCTAAGACCATGAAGAAAACTTTCGAATCGAAATATGACAAGCACCAGCCCAACCGTGGGTTTACCGGAACTGTCAGCGCACGCAATCTTTATGTGTTAGCCAATACTTCTCCCGCTTCCGTATTCGTGGAATTGGGAAATATCCAGAACACTTTTGACCAGCGCCGTTTTGTAATCAGTTCGAACCGCCAGGCCTTGGCCAAGTGGATGATGGAGGGTTTCATCACGGATTATAAAAAGGCGAAATAAGGACAATCAACTCTCACTCTCCTTTTTCTTTTCGTGTACCACCACGACTGTAACGGCCGTTATTATCAGCGCCATGCCGATGGCGCTGGCCGGTGTGAAGCTTTCATTGAATATCAGGCAACCGATAACTACGGCTGTCAGAGGTTCCAAGGCCCCGAAAATGGAAGTCAGTGTAGGCCCTATGTATTTAATGGCTTTTACCAGGGTGATGTTGGATATAGCTGTTGCCGGCAGCGCCAGTCCGAGAATATTCAGCCATGTGTAGGTATCATTGGCCAGCCGGATGCCTCCGGTCAGATATCCTCCTATAATAAAGAACAAGGCTCCCAGCCCCATTACGTAGCATGTCAATGCAGTGGAGGGAATCTGCACGGCACGGCTCTTCCTTACTCCTACGATATATCCTCCATAAAAGAATACGGACAGACCGGCAGCAATCAGCCCGATGGTCGTGTTTCCTCCTTCAAAGTCTATTTTGCCGGATGACAAAAGTCCAGCTCCGCTTAGTGACACCAACACGGCAAACAGAATGGCGAATGACCTCTTTTCTCCGAAAAAGCCCATCATGGCCAGTGCCACGGCCAGCGGATACATGAAATGAATGGTGGATGCCACTCCGCTGGATATGTTCTGATAGGCGATGACCAGACTGAAGGAGGTAGCTGCTCGGAGCAGGCTGAGGATGAACACCGTTCCCCAGTCTTTCCTGCTGATGCGGAATGTCTCGCCCAGCATAATGCCGAAAACGACCAAGGTAAGTGAAGCTATTCCCCATCGGTAGGCCAATACTTCGAAAGAGGAGAAGCCCGCAAGGAGTAATGAAATGGTGAAGAAAGGAGCCAGCCCGAAGGTGGCAGAGGAGAGAGCCGCATATATAAACCCTTTTATGGAGACATTTTGCATTTTTTATCTTGATTTTAATGGAGATTTTAAAATTATCTGTTTGCGTCAATTGCTTGATTCGCATTGCGTCGTGCAAAATTAATGAATAAAAACAAGCATACAGACAAGGGAGTGTCCCTTTTTTACAATACAGTATAGATATGGGTATCTAATATAGTATCGACCGGCTTGCCTAATATTTATTCGTTCCATCATGAGGTAAAAATCATTCCACCGCGGAGTAAAAATCGTTCCACCATGGTGGAACGATTTTTACTCCATGGAGGAACGAATACTTGTTCGCTGTCCGGCTCCTAAACTCTTCCGGGGAGAAAGTCTGATAGCTCCGGCAGAACAGTTTGCCTACTCTACCGGAATATAAATCTCTGTCAACAGTTCCTCCGGCGCCGTATCTGCGGGGTTGTTCAGGTAACGTTCCGCACTGGACTCATCCCGTAAGCTACATTCCATTTCGGGGATATACTTCCCGTAGATGGTATCGTATACGGCCTGCAGATGTTCGTATGGACCTTTGTATAGGAATATGGCATAGCGGCCTGCCGCGAGCTGTTTAAATCCTATGTCTCCTTTGGCCGTTGCAAATGAGGGTAGGACCATACATACATCGGTACGCAGCTTTTCAGCGGGTGTCACTTTGGGGTCATCGTGATAGATACAGTAGGGCATCACTTCTCCCATAGGCAGTTTTTCTTCCTGGATGAACTGGCAAAGGCGCATCCATGCGCTGCAATAGTCGTTCAGTTTATAGTCGCCAAAGAGGCGGAGGTAAATTACATTTCGGGCAGGAACTTCTTTGATTTCGTGTTTCAGTTCCAGTTCCGGACGAATAATGGCTGGTTTCATAATTACAAAGTTTTTATTGTTACGATACTCTAATGGTGAAATGCCATAGAACTGCTTGAATACTTTTGACAGTGACGAGGGCGAAGAGTAGCCTATACGGTAGGCTATGTCCGCTATCGGCATGTCCGAGTAACGAAGCAACCGGGCAGCGGCTTCGGTACGCGTCCGGACAATGAACGTACCGACGGGTTCACCCAGAAAAGCTTTCATGATGCGGTGGAAATAGAAGGGAGAGAAATGGGAAATCCTGGCCAAAGATTTCAGGTCAATTTCTTCTCCGAGGTGCAGATTTATATAATCCACTACTGCGTTCACGCACTTTTGGTATTCCTCCTGGGTTGTCTTTTTCTGTTGCATGGTTCTATTGGGCTTTTTCATGTTGCAAAAATAGGAGGAAAAGAAATAGGTTACTTGTCCGATGTTGCTATAAATGCAATATCTTTAAATAAGATAAACTATATCCCGGCACAACTTTTTCGTGCAAGCATGAAAGTTTTGCATTCGATTTGCAATATCTTTGCATTTCAGATGAAAAAACAAATGCTTGCAGATGACCGAGGAGATTAAAAGACAACTTTGGGAGTGGGCGGCGGCCTATCATTGCGCCGGCTTCATTCAGAACGACCCCGTACAGTTTCCACATCGCTATGAACGGAGGCAGGATATTGAAATCAGTGGGCTGCTGACTGCTATCATGAGTTTCGGCAACCGTAAGCAGATATTGAAAAAGGCTGATGAGTTGCATAGGTTGATGGGGGTATCGCCTCATCAATACGTATTATCTTGCCAATGGAAGAAAGACTTCCCTGCTACGGACAGAAGCAGTTTTTACCGAATGCTTTCTTATGCTGACTTTCATTCCTATTTCAGGCGTTTGCATGCTGCCTATTCTGCTTTTGACAGTCTGGAGGATGCCTTATGTACGTATGCCGGTAATCCGATGGAAAGGTTATGTGCGTTTTTGGAAGTCTCGGCAAAGAGTCCCCAAAAGAAACTGAACATGTTTTTGCGCTGGATGATAAGGAAAGGTCCGGAAGTGGATTTTGGTATTTGGGAGAGATTTGATTGCAGGGACCTGATTGTGCCTTTGGACACGCATGTCTGCCGTGTGGCCTATGCTTTGGGACTCACCGAGACAGAAACATTTTCTTTGAAGAATGCCCGCCGGATTACTGAAGCTCTGGCAGAGGCCTTTCCGGACGACCCGTGCCTGGGGGACTTTGCTTTGTTTGGAAGCGGAGTCAGCGGAGTATTGTAGCGTGTTACCAGTCAATTTCTTGTATCCCTCTGCTCCGTAAGAAATCGTTGGCTTTACTGAAGTGCCTGCAACCGAAGAATCCGTATTCGGCAGAACGTGGGGACGGATGGACGGTAGTCAGAATCAAGTGTCTGCTGCTATTGATTAAAGCGGCTTTCTCTTTGGCGTACGCCCCCCAAAGCATGAATACAAGATTCTCCCGTTCATCACTCAGTTTCTTGATAACAGCGTCTGTGAAGGTTTCCCATCCCATGTTCCGGTGCGAGCCGGTTTCGTGGGCACGTACTGTGAGGACGGAATTCATAGGAAACACGCCTTGCGCTACCCAACGGTCCAGATTTCCGGAAGTCGGAATGGGCTTTCCCAAGTCCTGATGTATTTCCTTGAATATGTTTGCCAGAGAACCGGGAATGGCTATTCCTTTCGGTACGGAAAAGCAGACTCCATAATACTGACCGGGATTAGGATAAGGGTCTTGTCCGAGGATGACGACTTTCACTTTCTCGAACGGGCAAGAGTTGAAGACGTGGAAAATTTGATGGCCGGGAGGTAGCACGTTGGCATGTCCATACTCACTTTTTACAAATGCTACCAGCTTCTCAAAATAAGGTTTGTCAAACTCCTCTTGTAGGCGTTTTCTCCAGCTTTCTTCTATTTTTACGTTCATAAGAGTCTTGCAGTTACATATGAATAGGAAACGATGTTGCAAAAATACAAATAATCCGGATGAGGCAGATGCATTTACGAGTATAAAGAATGTTTTAATTATCGTATGAAACGATAGTTATTTTGAGTAAGTTTATTACTTTTGTGGTGCAATGCCGGACACTAAGCATAGAGTCGCCATTGCTGAGGTTGAACTGATTGGTAAAATAAAGGAATGGAAAATTTTCATCGTATGGATGCTTGTCCGGTACGGGATGTACTGAGCAGGTTGGGAGACAAATGGACAATGCTTGTGCTGGTCACACTGAAAGCGAATGGAACGATGCGTTTTTGCGATATACAGAAAACCATAGGGGATATTTCCCAGCGGATGCTGACGGTTACATTGCGCTCATTGGAGACGGACGGGCTGATTGTCAGGAAAGTCTATGCGGAAGTTCCTCCCCGTGTGGAGTATAACCTTACAGAAATCGGATGTAGCCTGATGCCGCATATTGAATCTTTGGTAGGATGGGCATTGGAGCATATGAATGATATTTTGAATCGGCGCAGTCTGCAGAACTGATGGGTCGATATGCAAAGAGGGTGTGTCGAAACTGGTATTCACCACAGATTACACAGATTTGCACAGATAAGCATCTTTGATTATCAGTAGATTAAGCTCATTCTGTGTTAATCCGTGTAATCTGTGGTGAATTTTGACACACCCCTTCAGAAGTTTCCAAGTGCTTGTTTTATTTCTTAGCATCGGCAAAATTGTGAACCTTGTTTTTCAGATTGTCAGCTTTCTCTGCGGCCTCATGGGCCTCATGGGCCATCTTGTCTGCTACTTTGGTGCCAACGTGCAATGCTTCTTCTTCAGCAGTGTTGATGAACTCCTTGGCTTCGCCATTTGCTTTGTGGATGGCACGGCATATGGCATCTTCCAGCTTTTTAGCTTTCTCCGTACGGGAGAAGTGGTAGGCCAATGCACCGGCAACCGAACCTATTCCCAGTCCGATCCAGAAATTAGAATCTTTACATTTCATAATCAAGTCAGTTTTTAATAGTTAAAGTTAGAATCAATTCTGATGAGACAACATACTTGCCAAAGATTGGTTCATCCGGCGGGAAAGGAATTAATAACAATTTACTTTTGTTGGTGGAGATATTTATTCTGCTTAAATTTGCGATGCACTTAAAATTTATACAAGTATGATTAGATTAAATGTTTTTATTCAGGTAAGTGCGGAGAACCGTGCCGCAGTATTGGAATCTGCCAAAGAACTGGTCGCATATTCCTTGAAGGACAATGGATGCATTGCTTATGATGTGTTTGAGAGCGCCACTCGCAGCGATGTTCTTATGATTTGTGAAACATGGAAAGATGCAGAGTCATTGTCTGCCCATGAAAAAGCAGACCATTTTGTGGCCCTGGTGCCCAAAATCCAGGGGCTGGCTGCCATGAAGTTGGAAAAATTCGAGTTCTGAATCAGTAATTTGAGGTAGTAAGGGGTTGTGTGATCATGCGTAAATAAGTATATTTGTGCATTCTTAATATACATATTTATGCTGATTACCCTTATTATCCTTGTTCTCTCCGCTGCCTTTTTTGTAGCAGGCAAAGTCCGTTCGGACATTGTGGCGCTTTGTGCGCTGATTGGTTTATTGATATTTCAGATTCTTACTCCTGAAGAGGCCCTTTCCGGCTTCTCCAACTCGGTGGTGATTATGATGGTGGGCTTGTTCGTTGTGGGCGGCGCCATTTTTCAGACCGGGCTGGCTAAAATGATAAGTTCGCGCATTTTAAAGCTGGCAGGCAAGAGCGAGCTGAAACTCTTCTTGCTGGTGATGCTGGTTACCTCTGCCATTGGTGCTTTTGTGAGCAATACGGGAACGGTGGCTTTGATGCTGCCTATCGTGGTGAGCTTGGCGCTGAGTGCCGGAATGAATCCCAGCCGTCTATTGATGCCTTTGGCTTTTGCCAGCAGTATGGGCGGTATGATGACACTTATCGGTACGCCTCCTAACTTGGTCATTCAGAATACATTGACGGGAGCGGGCTTTGAACCGCTGTCTTTCTTCTCCTTCTTGCCGGTGGGCATTGTGTGCGTGATAGTGGGAACTTTGGTTTTAATGCCTCTGACCAAATGGTTTCTCTCCAAGAAAGGCAAAAAGAATGACGGAACATTGTCGGGTAAATCATTGGACCAACTGGTACAGGAGTACGGACTTTCCAGCAACCTGTTCCGTTTGAGGGCTGTCAATGATTCCCGTCTGATAGGAAAAACCATCATAGACCTGGATGTACGCCGCAAGTATGGTCTGAATATCATTGAAGTACGGCGTGTAGACTCTTCCCAACATAGATTCCTGAAAACTATTACCCAGAAATTGGCATCACCCGATACGACTATTTGGGTGGGCGACGTGCTTTACATTACGGGAGAGGTGTCGAACGTAAATCGTTTTGCTGAAGACTTTTTAATGGAAATGCTCGACGGGCATACCACTGAAGAAGCCTCCAAAGCCGACAAGTCCCTTGACTTTTATGACATCGGAATTGCCGAAATCGTGTTGATGCCCTCTTCCAATATTGTGAACCGGACGGTGAAGGAAGCGGGGTTCCGTGATAAATTTAATGTAAATGTATTGGGCATCCGTCGTAAGAAGGAATATATATTACGTGAATTGGGACGTGAGCGTATGCATAGTGGCGATGTTTTGCTGGTGCAGGGTGCGTGGCAGGACATCGCACGGATAAGCAGGGAAGATTCCGATTGGGTGGTATTGGGGCAGCCTTTGGCAGAAGCCGCCAAAGTGACGCTGGATTATAAAGCGCCCATAGCTGCCGCTATCATGGTGCTGATGGTTGCCATGATGGTCTTCGACTTTATTCCCGTGGCCCCGGTGACAGCGGTGATGATTGCCGGCTTGCTGATGGTGCTGACGGGATGTTTCAGGAATGTGGAAGCCGCCTATAAAACGATAAACTGGGAAACGATTGTGCTCTTTGCAGCCATGCTCCCCATGTCTCTTGCACTCGAAAAAACCGGTGCCTCGGAATATATATCCAACAGTCTTGTGAGCGGATTGGGCAGTTATGGTCCTATTGTGTTGATGGCAGGTATCTATTTCACCACTTCATTGATGACCATGTTCATCAGCAATACGGTGACGGCAGTGCTGATGGCCCCTATTGCTCTTCAAAGTGCGGTTCAGATTGGAGTAAGTCCCGTTCCGTTCTTGTTTGCCGTGACGGTTGCGGCAAGCATGTGTTTCGCTTCTCCATTCTCTACACCGCCCAATGCACTGGTGATGCCGGCAGGACAATATACATTCATGGATTATATAAAAGTGGGGCTCCCGTTGCAGATTATTATGGGAGTGGTGATGGTATTTGTGTTGCCGTTGCTGTTTCCTTTTTAATAAAGTATATGACCACTTCATTATGCTGTAATATTAGGCGCGGATTACGTGGAATAACGCGGACTATGCAAATTGAATTCTTGAAATCTGCGTAATCCGCGCCTAAAAAATAGTAAGGTAGTTTTGACACGTTCCTCCTTTTTACTGTTACAGCTTTATACTTTTTTTCTTTCCTGCATAGCTTATTGTCTTTCCGCCTTTCATCGGCCGGTCTCCCGTACCGGAGTTCTGACCGACCAGAACAACCTTGAACTTGCGGCTTTTCAGCATACCCGGAAAACTGCCTTCCCGCTCTTCTATTGTCAGGCGACGAGCCTTGTCGTCCCAATGGAAGCGGATGGTGGAATAAGCTCCCTTTTCGTAGTTGTAGTTGTCATTTTCGTCCTCGTAGAGGGTGAATGTGCCGTCGGCACCCGGATAGATGCGTATCTCCAGATTGTCCCAATTCTTTTCGGCGGAATACTGTACTTTGGGACCGAACGGCAGGATACTGCCGGCTTTTACATAGACGGGCAGAATCTCTTTCGATACACAGCGGTTCAAGGTCTGTCCGCCCTGCTGTTTTTCGTTACTCCAGAAGTCCCACCAGTCTGCGCCTTGAGGAAGGTAAACCGACCATTCCGTCACTTCCGGCCGGGTGACCGGTGCTACCAGTAGGGAGCGTCCGAAAAGAAATTCGCCGCCAACTTCATGTGTTTTAGAATCTGCTGCAAAATCCATTACTAAAGGACGCATGAATGTACCGTCATTGTGGGACACATCCCAGGAAGTGCTGTAAATGTAGGGCAGAAGGCGATAGCGCAGATTAATCATCTTCTCCTGGGCATCGAAACACCACTCGCCACGCTTGCCGAAGTTCCAGATTTCACGGGGCAACTCCGTACCGTGCGAACGCATCATCGGGCAGAAAGTGCCGAACTGCATCCAGCGTACATACAGTTCTTGGTATTTGGGGTTCTTGGCTCCCCCTTCTTGGTTCCAGCGTCCGGCAAAGAAGCCGCCTATGTCACTGTTCCAGTTCGGAATGCCCATTAAGGTGTAGTTCAGTGCGGCAGGAATCTGTTTCTCCAGCATGTCCCAAGTGGAGGTCACGTCACCACTCCAGGTGTTGCAGCCGTAACGTTGTTGTCCGATAAATCCGGAACGGGTTAGGATGACAACGCGTTTGTCTTTGCTCAAAGCCTTTTGATGCGAGGCTATTCCGCTGTTGTGCATCAGTGAGTAGGCGTTCTTTACACTTCGGTAAGATCCCAAGTGAGTGGGGAGGTCATAGTCCGATTCTTGTCGGTTGATATGGTCGGGCTCTGTAGAATCGAGCCACCAGCCGTCGTTGCCGATGTAACTGAAAATGCCTTTATTCAGATATTTCCAATAAATATCCCTTGCTTCGGGATTGTAGACGTCGTAGGGGCGTGCGCCACTTTGTGGAGGCCAGGTATCAAAATTGATAATCATGCCTTTGGCATCCAGCTCCTTGCGTTGCTCTGTGTGGGTGCCAAAGCCGGGCCATGCCACAATCATCAGCTTGGCATTCAGCTTGTGTATTTCGTCGGCCCACTTCTTGGGGTTGGGAAAGCGTTCAGGGTCAAAGCTGTGTGAGTTCCACGCACTGTCCGTCTTCTGATATTCGGGCCAGTAGCGCCAGTCTTGAATCATACAGTCAATGGGAATTTGTAGTTCGCGATACTTCTTCAAGACATTCAGGCTTTCTTCCTGCGTATGATAGCGCTCCTTGCTTTGGAAGAAACCGTATGCCCACAGTGGAAGCATGGGGGAGTGTCCCGTCAAGTCGCGCACCTGGGCGATGATGCCGTCGGCGTTTCCGCCATACATGAAATAATAGTCCGCACAGTGTCCCAGGCTCTGGAAAGCGAGTTCCTGCGGAGTATCCATGAATTCTGAAATGGAGTAGTTGTCCCAATATACGGCATAGCCTTTCACGGGCGACATGAAATAAGGAGAATAGGTGAACATGTTCTCGTTCTGCATGTGGTGCATGGAGTTGCGGCGGTTGAATTTGCCGTCCATCACTTGTCCTACTCCG
Source organism: Bacteroides sp. AF25-38AC (assembly GCF_003602995.1). Taxonomy (NCBI): domain Bacteria; kingdom Pseudomonadati; phylum Bacteroidota; class Bacteroidia; order Bacteroidales; family Bacteroidaceae; genus Bacteroides; species Bacteroides sp. AF25-38AC. The sequence continues at coordinate 74,579 of NZ_QTMD01000008.1, forward strand.
TAGATGGGTTCGTCTTTATCCAATAGGAAAGAGCCCCTTACTTGATAGGAGGGAGTGCCGGCATCATTCTTATCGGCAAAAGAGGTGCCGTAGTCCTTGTCTTTCAGCAGCTCGTTGCCGGCGATGGTATGGAAACTGATGCCTCCGGTTGCCGGATTGACAAGAACTTTCAATATAGAAGATTTCAGCACGGTTTGTCCTGCTTCCTCCGAAAAGTCCACTTTGACCGTTTCGGGTGATTTGACCACTACCAGACTTTCTTTGTTGTAGGGTTTGCCTTCGGGAGTTTTGTAAACCCGCACAATGGAAGGCGAATAGAATTCCACACGGATGTCCATTCCTTGTGTGGTGCATTTCATTCCTTGAGGTGTGCGCTCTGTGTTCTGGGCGGCACACAAGTTTGCAAGCATGGTTGCACAAGTCAGCACGAAGCCGGCTCTTTTCATAAAATTCATTTTCATGGTTCTTTTAAAATTATGCTGCAAAAGTAGCCTTGAATCCCCTTTAGGTGGCAACAATCTTGTTGAAACGGAACAACACTCAAGTTGATTTCTGCATTTTCTCCGCATATTCCGAGGGACGGCAGCCGTACATTTCCTGGAAACATTTGCTGAGATAGCTGGAACTGCTGAAGCCGGTACGCTCTGCGATTTCCGTAATGCTGAGGCTGCCTTCCAGGATGAGTTGTGCCGCACGTTGCAAGCGGATGTTGCGGATGAAGAGGCTGGGGGACTGGTCGAGCATGGCTACCAGTTTCCGGTAAAGTCCGGTGCGTTCCATACACAAGTCGCGGCTTAGCTGCTCTACGGAGTAGCCGGGTACATGCAGGTTCTTTTCCACCAGTTCGATAGCTTTTGTCAGGAAAACAGATTCGGATGCGTCTTGCTTGTTTTCTGTTTGGTGAGGTTCGGTATGGCTATGTACACAAGTTATGTTTTTTCCTTCCGGTGATTTCTTTTGTTCCGCTTCATAACGGTTGCACTGCTCTATCAAGTTGCGGATGCGGAGCAAAAGGATTTCTTCTTTGTGTTTCCGTTCCATCTCCTTCCGGGTGCGGTGTATGTAGAGGCGGATGCTTGCCGCAATGATGGCGATTGACAAGACTATATAGATGACGTATGCAACGCCGGTTTTCCACCAGGGAGCATGGACTGTTAGGCTTATCCGGGCCGTTTGCTCTTCATTCCAATGCTTTCCATCGTTAGAGGCCATTACCTTGAAGGTGTAGCTTCCCGGTGGCAAGTTGGTATAGGGAGCTTGGAGAATGCCGTTGCTCTGCTTCATGTTGCCGGCGGTTACCCATTGTGCGTCGATACCTTCCAGCTGATAGCGGTAATGGGTGTGCTCGCGGTTGAAGTAATTCAATGCGGAGAACTCGAGAGTAAGGAAGTTCTGGCTGTGGCTCAATGATATTTCTTTCACATAAGGAGAGGCTTCGGGTAGTATAGTCCGGTTTTCATAGCTTCTGCCCGGGAGGATGCATTCTCCATGCACATGGATTGCCGTGAAAACCGGTGGATAGGGCAGACTGGAAGATGGGGGCTCCGGATTGGGGGAAAAGATGTTGCATCCGTCGGCGTCTCCGAAATAGAGCGTTCCGTCATGTGACACGAATGCCGCTTCCGAACCGTATTCCCCTTGTAGCTCTTTGGGCAGGGTGGATGCTTCTACCGGTATGAGTATCCGGTTGCCGTCTTCCTGCAGGTCGAGCTTATAGATAGCTGTCCGGTCCTTTATGAATATGTTGCCGTCCCGGTCTTCCGTAAAGTTTGCTACGGCTGTATTTCTTTCAAGTGATAGGGGGAAATCCTTCTTGTCTATGTGGATGTGCTTATATAAGGCCGGATGGTAGTACAGCAATCCTCTGTTGAATGTTCCGAGCCATAAAGCTCCTTGCCGGTCCTGGAAAATCGTACTGATTTCTGTAGCAAGGACGTTGCCCTTTCGGGTCCTCAAGGTGGGCATGTAGTGGCGTGTCCTCTTTTCGGGGTCAATAATCCAAAAGCCACGGATGCAGCTGATGTATGCTTTCTCATCTGCGGAGATCATCAGTGTATTGAGGGTATACTCTGTTTCCATCAGCTTCTCCCATGCTCGCTTATGGAGGTCGAAATGGAAAAATCCTCCTTTAGAGCCGTTGCGCAGTTGATAGAACCCGTTTTTTCCTCTGAGTATGAGGGAGGTGTTTTGGAACTTCTCTTGTTCCGTCCGGGGATATGCGGCAATGTCATACTGTTGTTTTCCGTTTTTTACATCATAGCACACGATTTCTCCCGTGTCATGGAACAGATACAGAGATTCTTCGTCTGCAGTCAGGTCTTGTATTGTTCCTCGGCCTTCAGACAGTTTCAATCGGAAGGAAAGTTCCGGCTGTAACAGCTCGCCATGGCTGATTACCCAGACGAGCCCCCGTTCGTCCGCAAACAAATCCTCTATGGGATGCTGCATACCTTTCTGTTGAAAGACGGAGTCCAGGTTGGCAATGTATCGCTCGTTATGGAGATTGATGCACATCAGCCGTTGGTAATCCTTTATCCACAAGAGGGAATCACCGCTCAGATAGACATGGTAGAAGCCCTTGTATTGTTTCAGCGGATATATATATTCGGGGGTAGGCTGCAGAGAGGTGAAGTTGGCTCCATCATACAGATTGACGTTCTGGGTGGTGGTAAATACCATTCTTCCGTCCGGAAGTTGGAGGATATAGCGTATCTGGTTATCACTCAGACCGTGCGAGGTGTCAATGGAAGTGAATAGAAAGTCATTGGCAGAGATGGGAAATGCCATGCTGAGACATAATACCAACACTACCATGAACTTTATATCTGTTGGATGGATTTTTCCCATCTTTATTTTCCCCCTTTCCAGATACTGATAATTTTTTTGCCTATTGCCAAAATATTCAGCAGTGATACAGCAAAAAATAATAGGCAACCGGTCAATATGCATGGAAGCAGTGAACCGCTCTCCAGTTGCGGGAAGAGGTTTTGGACTACTTCTATATAGTAACTGCGTACCCATGCCACGCAGCCGATGGCGAGGAGCAGTACCAGTACATTCAGCCCTACTGTCAGTATATAATAAGGCGTGGCTACCCGCGTCGGGCTATATCCTATCAGCAGCAGGTTTTCCAGTTTTACCGTATTCTTTTGGAGAAGCAGGAAGATGCTCAGCATCAGGATGTAGAATGACAGAATGCTGATGAACAGTCCTACTCCCATGACAATAGCTGTAATGAGGCGCAGGAAATAAGTTGTCTTTCCGGCATCCAGATTGTTGCCTTCGGTTTCGTAATTCTTTTGCTGGAAATAGTCGGTGATGGCTGTGTCGGTAGGATTCTTCACTTCCACAATAAGTCGGGACGGTTCAGCTTCTTTTTCCGGTGCAAAATTCTTGTTGGCCCAGTCCATGAAGGATTGGGGGACGAGAATGGTATTCAGCCGGTTGGAGAATCCTACAATGTTGCCTTTATATTGTTCCACACGTCCGTTGCCCCGCATCATGATATCCATCTGTACCAGACTCATCAAACCTTCGGAGAGTTTCGGCAGACTCCGGCTTTGTGCAAAGCCAAAGTTATAGAGGTTCAGATAATTGCGCGGAATGATGATGGGGATTACCCGGGCATCTTCGTCAAAATGCCATTTCTCCAGACTGACATCCACATATTCGTCGGGTACAGACTCGAAAAACATCTCCGTTGACAAGCGGATACCGGCTTCCTGCATACCGAGTCCGGCAGAAACCTTGAACAGGGAAGGAGTGAACGCGCCTACCCCCTTAGTAAAAGGTTGGGCTTTCAGGTCCTTTATCTCATCTTTGGAGAAGGTATTGCTTTTCCCGGCAAAGCTGCCCAAAGTACTGATTTTCTTGGTAGCAATGATATAATCCTTCTTCATGAAACTGTCCCCTTCCGTAAAAACGGGAAGGACATCACGATAGAATTGTACGCTCAGCAATACAATCATCATGCCGAAGAGATTGGCGAGGAAAAAGCCTGCCAACTGTCCGACACTGATGTGCTGGCGGAGAAGTTTCCAAACAAGTCGGTTCATATTAGCCACATTTATAATTGATAAATTTCATCATAATCCAATTCCAGATGTTTGCCGATGGAAGTCACTATGATTCCCGCTCCTTGGCGGCTGGCTTCTTCTGTCAGCAGCCTGCCCATGATTGTTCCGTTCTCGTCATCCAGATGGCTGACGGGTTCGTCCAGGAAGATGAAGTCGAAAGGCTGGCAGAGGCTGCGGATAAAAGCGACTCTTTGTTGCTGGCCGAAAGATAGCTTCCCGGCTTTTTCGTTTACCTTGTCGGCAATGCCGATTGCCTCGAATAGGGTAAGGACTTCTTTCCTTTTTTTGAAGTTGGTAAGCCGGTTCTTCAGTTGTATGTTCTCGATGGCGGTAAGTTCGGGAAAGATACGCAACTCCTGAAAAAGAATGCTGAGGGAGTGTTTGCGTATATCTATCCAGTCATTGACGGAGAGTGAACGGATATTGCGCTCATCAAAGTTGATGATTCCCTGATAATCGTTGCGGTAACCGTAAACATAGCTGCAAAGCGATGATTTTCCGGTGCCCGAAGCGGCTTCTATGAGATAACGTTTCCCTTTGTGGAACGTAATGTCCCGATGCCATACGTCTGAGGTAATGGCATCACGGTCGGCAAACACTTGAGGTAGTGTTTGCCGTAGGTGAATCCTATTCATGAGTGGTATTAATCCTTAATCTCTAATCCTTAATCCTTAAATTACATTCCTGCAAACTGCTTGATAAAGTCCACAATCTGTTTCAGTGCATTAACATTCTTGTTCTTCAGCTGCAGGGTGACGGTTGCCTTGTCCTCGTTGCCGACAGCTTCCAGATACGAGATATTGCCGAGCAGCGAGTAATAGGTGCTATACTCTTGTCCGCCAAATCCAGCTAGCATTTTTACAACGGGCAGGTCAAGTACGGCTTCCGCATTGATGACAAAGGCTGTGCGCTTGCCTTTCAGACTGGAAGCGAAGTCCGTCTCTTTGGCAGACGGGTCAGCGGTCTTGCATGCATTCTTATACAGCAGTTCGTCATTGGTGGCGTACATCTGTTTGTCTCGTATGCCGAAGAATATGTTGATAGCGCGTGATTTATAGACATATTCATTCTCATTCAATTTCACGATGTCTTCGCCGCGTTTCAGTCCCAGTTCGGACTTTTTCTCATAAAGGGCTTTCAAGGGAGCGTCGTTCTTTACGCTGGCATAGGCCAGGAAAGAAGGATTGCTGTTCATGGTTACATTGATAAGGCCTATGGTCAGGTCGTTGTGGAAAGCACTGAACAAGTCTTTTACTTCAGCGGCTTTGGTAATGGAGAAATCGTTGCGGAACTGCTCATTCTCTTGCAGCACATTGTAGAACTCTTCTCCATTGATACCTATGCTGAATAGCGCCAGGGTAGATTTTGGGAAATACTTCAAGAACGTGTTTTCGATGGGACAAGTACTTTTGATTTGCTTTTCGAAAAGTGCTTTCAATTCTGTGTTCTCGGTATAGCTCTCTACTTTCAGTTCTATTTTCCCTTTTTCGAAGGAGAGACTTCCCAGCATCTTCAAGTCTTTCAGGTCGATATTGTGGGATATTCCGTAATTCAGCGGATTGGCATATGCACTCAGCAGGCTGGAAGGAGAGATGAGCATATTGATGTCTCCATCCTGCTTTTGCATTTTCTTGAAAGCGGTGTTGCTGTTGATGCTGTTTTCTCCGGTCTGTTTCAGCAAGGCGGGAATTCCTTCTTTGACTTTTTCCAGTTGTGATGTGCCGGTGTAGTTCACCACCATAAGCGTGGTAGGAGTGAAAGCGAGCAATGCCCGCTTGTTGATTTGTGCAAAACTGTAACCGTCCGCTTCTGCCACATGGCTGATTATCTGTTCTTTCTCCGTAACTTCCAGAAGCTTCAGCAAATCATCCTCACTTTGAACCTTGGCTACCATGGTGGTGTAGGGGAACGAGGGAGCGTTGAAGACATAAATCGGCGCATTGACGTCCACTCCCGATTTGGCAGGGTCTTTCAGTACAGCCTCCAATTGTTGGAAAGTAGCTGCATTCATATCGCTTTTCAAGGCATCTGTCAGCTTTTGCAGTGCTTCTTTAGTCTCTTTATCTTTGGTACCGGCCTTGTCTGCCAATGATTTTAAATTGACAGCGATGACTTGCGAGGCATCGGAAGGAATAACGTTGGTGTATTCTGGCTTTTTGGACGAACAAGCGCTTATCAGCACGATGAGCATTGCCAGTACTGAGAAGTGGAAGAATAGGTTCTTTTTCATATAGTTTTTGTTTTAGTGAGTATCATTGATTCTGTAAATTGAGGATGTGGCAGGCAACCAGTGCCGCCGTCTCTGTACGCAACCTTGATTTTCCCAAGCTGATGGGGATAAAACCGTTTTCCGTCGCCTTCCGGACTTCCTCTTCGCTGAAGTCTCCTTCAGGACCGATTAGTACGAGGGCATCCTCTCCGGGATGTACCATATCCTTCAAAAGCGGTTTTTCGCCTTCATAACAGTGGGCGATGAATTTCTGACCCGGAAAAGGCTGTGTGATGAACTTGTTGAAGTCTGTCATTTCATTCAGTTGGGGCAGGCGTGCCTTGAGCGACTGCTTGATGGCGGAAACCAGAATTTTGGAGATGCGCTCCGTCTTGATGACTTTCCGTTCCGAGAAACGGCAGTTCAGGAATGTCAGTTCGTCAAACCCAATTTCCGTCGCTTTCTCGGCAAACCACTCTGTGCGGTCCATATTCTTGGTAGGCGCCATGGCAATGTGCAGATGACCTTTCCACAAGGGGGCTTGCGGAAGGGTTTCCAGGATATTCACCAGACAGCGCTTGTTTGTAGCCGTACTGATTTCGGCACGATAAAAGCAGCCTTTTCCGTCTGTCAACATGACCTCGTCTCCAGCCTGCAAGCGCAAGACGCGTACGGCGTGTGCGGCTTCCTCTTCGGGCAGCTCTGCGTGGGCTTGTATGTCGGGGGTATAGAATACGTGCATATTACAAATTGTTCTTGAGTTGGTTAATCTGGTCTCTTAGCTGTGCGGCACGTTCATAGTCCTCTTCATCGACTGCTTTTTGCAGGGCCGTTTTCAGTATGCCTATCGTGTCTTCCTGCAGCAGTTCGTCTTTGTCCGGTTCGCTGCCTTCCATCGGGTCGATGGAACCTTCGACGGTTTTCAGACATTCTGCTTCGAGGATGTCTTCGTAGACAAAGATAGGGGCATTCATGCGCAATGCCAGGGCAACTGCGTCGCTGGTACGCGCGTCAATCCGGAGAATGGTTTCTTCGGCTTTCATATAAAGGTAAGAGTAAAATACTCCGTTGTCTACTTTATAGATAAGAATACGCATCAGTTTTACACCCAGCACTTCAAGGACGGAAGCAAATAGGTTATGGGTCAGCGGACGGGGCGGTACAATACCTTTCATCTCGATGACCATAGCTTGTGCTTCGGTGGCACCTATAATAATCGGAAGCTGGCGTTCGCCACCCACTTCACCCAGTACCAAGGCATAGGCACCCGCTTGCGCCTGGCTGTTGGAAATGTTTAGTACTTGTAGTTCTATCTTTTTCTTATTCATACCTATTAAATCAACCTGATTCTCAATCAGTTTTTCTCTATTTTCTCCGGATTATGTTTATAGCGGAATACTATTCCAAATAACAGACCAATGACTAAGGCATATCCTGCAAAGATAAACCATACCGGTGTCCAGTCGCGGCTTACCAGTCCTCCACCTTCGGCATATACCGAGAAGGCATCTACCACGGCTCCGCTGGCATAGCCTCCGATGATGGCTCCCACACCGTTCGTCATCATAAAGAACAAGCCTTGTGCGCTGGCGCGGATACTGGGATGTGCCTCCATTTCTGTAAACAGCGAGCCCGATACATTGAAAAAGTCAAATGCCATACCGTAGACAATCATTGAGAGAATGAGCATCCAGAGTCCGCTTCCCGGGTCTCCGAGGGCGAAGAGCCCGAAACGGAATACCCATGCAAACATACTAATTAACATAACACGCTTGATTCCGAAATGTTTTAGGAAGAAGGGGATGGCAAGGATAAACAACGTCTCACTCATTTGCGAGATGGAGAGCAGGATGACGGAGTGTTTCACACCGAACGAATCTGCATATTCCGGTATGGAAGCAAACGAACCCAGGAAAAGGTCACCATAGGTGTTTGTTATTTGAAGGGCGGCTCCCAGCAACATGGAGAACAAGAAGAAGATAGCCATCTTCTTGCGCTTGAACAGCACCAGTGCATCCAGTCCGAAAGCGGAGAGCATCGTTTTTCCTTCGCTGCGCATGGGGGGGCAGGCTGGCAAAGTGAAAGCATAAAGTCCCAGCATGGCTGCCGAGATGGCTGCCACATAGAGCTGTGCCGAACTTGCCTTGAACCCGGTAAGGTCCACAGCCCACATGGCACAGATAAAGCCTACCGTTCCCCATACACGGATGGGAGGGAAGTCTTTTATCAAATCCATCTTATATTTTTCCAATGCATTGTAGGATACGGTGTTGGCCAGAGATAGTGTAGGCATGTAAACAAGCATGTTGAGCAGCATGGCCCAGTACATGTGGTTGTATGTGGTGGCAGTTGAAGCATAAATCAGAGCACCGGCACCGATGAGGTGGAGTATGCCATAAAGGCGTTCGGCGTTTATCCATTTGTCGGCGATGATACCGGTCAGTCCGGGCATTATCAGTGAGGCTATACCCATGGTTGCAAAGATTGCTCCGATTTGTCCGCCTTCAAAATGTAACGTACCGCCCATGTAACCACCTAATGAAATCAGCCATGCTCCCCAAACGAAGAATTGCAGGAATTGCATGGCAGTGAGTCGGAATTTGATGCTCATAATATTAGCTTTTTATATTTTAAATTATGTAATAGATGCAAATGTACAATGAGACTAGGAGAAAAACAAGTTCTGTACGGCTTTTTCTTCAACGAAAGAGATTAATGAGGGATGGATTTTGGGAAGGAATGTATTATAAAAAAAGAAGGGTATCTATCCCAGACACCCAATCTTTATTAACCTTAAATCTAATACCATGAAAAACACAGTGCAAATATACACGGTTTATGTTATATAACATGCTGTTTTGGCGTATTTCTGCTTTTTATTAACTCTATTTAAGAAAAGCAGGCTAACAAAGCCTGCTTTTTCCTTTATTCTACATATAGAACCAGTCCTTTCAGGTATTCCCCTTCCGGATGATAGATGCTGACCGGGTGGTCGGCAGGTTGCGTCAGTTGGTGCAGGATGCGTACGCTGCGGCCGGACATGGCAGCGGCTGTGAACACGGCGGTGCGGAAGTTTTCTTTGCTGACGGCTTGCGAACACGAGAATGTGAAGAGGATGCCGCCGGGCTTGATTTTCTCGAAAGCCTTGACGTTCAGTTTGCGGTAGCCTTGCAGGGCATTGCGCAGAGCATCGCGGTGCTTGGCAAAAGCAGGAGGGTCAAGAACTATCAGGTCGTATTGGTCGCCCATGCGGTCAAGGTATTTGAAGGCATCTTCTGCATAGGCGGCATGGCGGGTGTCACCCGGGAAGTTCAGTTCGATGTTCTTGTTGGTCAAGTCGATGGCTTTGGCGGAGCTGTCCACGGAATGTACCAGTTTGGCGTCTCCACGCATAGCATATACGGAGAAGCCGCCGGTATAGCAGAACATATTCAGTACGCTGCGGCCTTTGGCATAGCGTTCCAGTAGCGAACGGTTCTCGCGTTGGTCTACGAAGAAACCGGTTTTTTGGCCTTTCAGCCAGTCGATGTGGAACTTTAGGCCGTACTCCATGGCTACATTGTCCGTGCTGCCGCCTTTCAAGAAACCATTCTCCGGATAGAGGTCGGCCTTGAAGGGAAGGGTCGTCTCCGATTTGTAATAGATATTGTCAATCTGGCTGCCCATCACTTCGGTAAGGGCATCGGCAATGGCCATGCGGTCGAGGTGCATGCCGGCAGAATGTGCCTGCATCACTGCGGTACGGGCATAAATGTCGATAACCAGCCCCGGCAGGTTGTCTCCCTCCCCGTGCACCAGGCGATAGGTGTTGTTTGTCGGGTTTCCGGCTATGCCGATACTGCGGCGCATGTCGTATGCTATGCTGAGTTTGCGTTTCCAGAAGTCCGCATTGATTTCTTCTTCTTGACGGAAGGTCAGTACGCGTACGGCGATACTGCCAATCTGAAAATGCCCTTTGGCTATGAATTCCTTTTTGGACGTGTAGATTTCAACAACTTCCCCTTCTTCGGGCTCTCCGTCGAAATGTGCGATGGCGCCGGAAAACACCCACGGGTGAAAACGCTTTAATGACTCCTCTTTATTGGGTTTAAGGTATACTTTGTACATATATATATATATAATGTGATTAATGTGGTAATCTGATAATGTGCATCACATTACCACATTATTATTGGCTTCTATCTCAAAATCTCCTGTCCGTTTCAGTTCTTGCAGCCTGTTGTAGATGTTGAGGCATGCCCAAGCATCGGTGGCGGCATACAGTTTCTGCGGTTCGGTCAAGGTTTCGGCTTCCCAGTTGGAAAGGCGCTGGCTTTTCGAAATCTTTTCCCCGAAGAGGATGGCGTATATCTTCTGCAGGCTTTTGTCCTGGATGCCGAAAGCGCGGACATATTCCTGCAATTCGATGCAGGCATGCTGTTCGAAGGGCGCGCGTTTGTGCAGCATCATGAAGTCGTCCCGCAAGGAAAGGCCTACTTTCGTTACGCTTGGGTTTTCCAGCAATGTGATAACCGGCAGAGTCAGTCCCGTCAGGTTGAGGCGGAACAGAAAGCAATGTTCCTCTGAGGAAATCTGCAGCAGGGCCACCTTGTGTATCTGTCCTTTTGTGAACGATGGACGGGTTTCGCTGTCTATGCCCAGCAACGGGCAGGACTTCAGATAGGCGACTGCCTTCTCCGCTTCCCACGGTGTCTGTACGACATGTATCTGTCCCGGAAAGGCGGCTTTGGGCAGGTCTTTCACTGTTTCTTTATCTATTGTTCTTTTGATAACCATAATTTAATATTCAAAGTCTGCGGTTTCCTCCTCTTCATCCTCGCCTTGCGCATACTTCACCTCGTGCAGGGCACGCAGGGTGTTGACAAGCTTTTGTCCCCAATGGAGGCGGAAGTTTTCCTGGCAGATGGCAAGCGAATCGTTCATCGTCTCGTTGAAACCCAGCTGGAATACGAAGATAAAGTCCTTGATGTCCTGGTATATGTCGGCCAAGTCTTCGGAAATGTTCCTGGTGATGGGCTGGTCACTATACTTCATGTCAGATACGAATACGTCCAGGTAGTCGTCTTTCTCGGCCAGGATATTGGCGAGGTTCATGCGGAGTACCTCATAGGTCTCTTCGGTGACGAATGTTTCCGGCGCCTCGTCTCCTATGGTTTCGCACTCGGGCAGCATGGAGGCCTTCAGGTAGAGCAGCGGAAGTATTTTTAAGGAGGTATCGACGAACGCGGAACGTTTCACCCCTTCCGCTTGTTCCAGAAACTTGCAAAACTCGGCGGCTACGGTCACAAACTCTACGGCATTCCGGTCGAATATCACTTGACTTTCTTTTTTCATATCTTCTTGATTTGAAACGCAAAGATAGCGCAAACCGAAAGTAGAAGCAAATTAATTGGCAGGATTATTCTTTTTTCACTACATGATATTCTGTTCCTCTTGTCTTCCGGCGGCTGCTGATGCCCAGTTTGTGGAGTGCACGTCCGAACAGAGCCACTTTATTGATGGACAGCCGGTCTTTGGTCTTGGTTTGCAAGAAGGAGAGAATCTCCATAGGGGTCATCCAGTCTCCTTCCTCTTCATTTTCGGCGGGATGGAAGTGGCAGAGGAAGAGCTGTTCCAACGGTGTGGGCTGTTCAAACTCCCGGTTGGTCTGTTTCAAGATGGCTTCGTCGGAATCGTCCAGCCAGTAGCGTTCACCTTTGGCTATGGCATCCATGGCTTGTGCGTAGAGTTGCCGGTAGTTGATGGTGACATTGGTATGGATGGGGCCGGTGACTTCGATGCAGATGAAACGGCGGCTGCCGCTGGGGTCTGTCAGCAGGTCTTTCTGGTTGCTGGTGGCTATAAAGGAGGCGTAGCGTCTTATTTCCTGGATGGCGGTGCCGTAAGGCTTGCGCAGGTTTGCCACGGGTTTCTGCAGCAGATGCTTTAGAAAACCTTGCTGATTGACGCTGATTTGGTCGAATTCGTCGATGTTTATCAGGAAAAAGCGGCCGAGGCTCCGCTCTGCGTCCTGCTTGCTTTTGAAGTCGATACTGTCGGTATATCCGAAGCGCAGTTCGGGTGGCAGCAGGATGCGGCAGAAGGTACTTTTACGATAGCCTTGGGCTCCGACCAGTAGGGGAGACGTGTTGTTTCCATGCTGACGGTCGATGTTTTGCCAGTGCGCCGTCATGCTGAGAAACCAGCGGTAGAAGAGTTCCCGCCAGTACGGATTGTTGCAGGGGACGAGGTCGGCCAATGCGCGGATACGGTCCTTGCCGTCCCAATGTCCGGTGCTGTTCAGATATTCTTCGATGGGGTTGTACAAGGGAATGGCGTCCGAGTTGAGGTAGCGTGCCACATCTCTGTCCCATACGCTGATTCCTTCTTTCAGGGCATTCTGTCCGATACTGCTTCTTACCCGCTGGTCGGCAGGGCGGAAATGGAAGTGTATGGAGTCCCGTTGGCGGAATTCCAATTCTCCCAGCACGGTGTTCCAGCGGAACTCATAGCGTCTGTTCATGAATTCTTCCAGGCGGAAGGCGGTGATTTGGTCGCGGGTCATGCTGCTGCGGGTGCCGAAGCCTTTGCATTCGCGGTAGAGGTTGTGCAGGGTCATGCGCACCAGTTGTTCATCCGCTTCGCGGTAGTAGTGCATCATGACTTGACGTACTGCCTCTTCTTCGGGAATGCCGGCTTTGTAGCAATGCCTGGCAAGCAGGTAGAGCAGGGGGCGAAGGTCATCGCCCCGTTTCCAGTTTTCCAGCTCTTCGAAGGTACGGTTCAGGGCGGCTTCGAAGAGGATGGAGAAGGTTTGGGAGGCCGGATAGCCGGGGGCAATGCGCATCAGCGGGTTTGCTTCGGTCTGTTTCCGTTGGCCGAAGGTGGGCTCGTCGGGCACGGACAAAGGCTGTTCCAGACAGAAAGGGACGGCAGACGGATTGTAATAGGGACGGTCATCGAGCGTCATGCGGCAGCTTTGCTCCACGGCAGGTTCTTTCAGTGTGACGGGGTAGGGGAGCAGGGGCTGATAACAGTTTACGGCGAGCCGGTAGGCAGCGGTATGAAACAGCCTGATTTTTTCTTCCTGCCTGGGGCGCGAACCGTCGGGGGTGGCAAACAGTACCCATATTTTTACGCTTCGTCCGCTGCTTCCGCAAAAGGCGGCAAAAGTTTGTGGCAGCAGGGCCGCCTGGCGCTTTACTTGCTCCACTTCCACGGCATTGGCCAGGTGGTTGACTTCAATCTGTACCAGTCCGTTGTAGGTTTTCAGGTATCTTTCCCCCTCTTTGCTGCGGGCATATTCTGCGGCAGGGCAGATGCGTGGCAGTTTGTCTATGCAGGGGTAGTGTCCGTTGCTTCCGGTGATGTGGGGAATGAGGCTGCGCAAGGCGGATATGTGTCCGGCTTTGTTCTCGGTTTTCATCTTCTCCATCAAGGTGTCGCTGGGCCATGTGCTGAATGTCTCTTTGCCGGTTTCACGAGCGGTGCGTATAAGGGTAAGTTTCATGGGGTGCTTGCTGTATTAAAGTCCGCAAAGCTACTGAAAAATGACGGGACAGCCGAGGAAAAGTGGAATTATGATGAAACTTCTCATATTTATTCCGGCTGTACGTCGTAATCCGACTGGTTTTTCACGCCGACAATGTCTTGCTTCCTCACCTCGGTTGTTAATATGTGCTGCAACTGCTGTGAGGTCAGCGTCTCGGTGGGAGAGAACTCAGCCGACTTCATATAGCTTAAAATGGCATTGCGCAGCTGACCTCCTTCCGGAGTGTGGCGAATTGCTTCGAGGTTGCTCATACAAACCAATACCTTACCGTTGTCTACGGCAAATTCGAACAGCAAGCCTAACTTGTGGTTCCGTTCCACATTGTCTACTACTTGGATAAGCGGCTTGTATTCGTGGCGTGTAGCGTTCAGAATAAAGGGGCGGGCATGGCGTACGATGCTCCACCATTGCCAGTTGCTATGGCACTCGGTGGGGAACTGCCGGAACAAGGGATGTTTCTCGTCCATCAGCAAGGAGAGGGTGCCCGGCGAAACTTCGCGGCCGGCGTTTTCCGAAATGCTTTTGAACATGGCATAGTTCCAGTAGTCAGGAGTAAAAAGTCCACCTACACTCTGTTCTTCAATGGCTTTGTGGTCGGGTATAAGCAGTATCTTCCCTCCTTGGCTCAGTCTCTTTCGCGCCTCGTCATCCAAGGACTGACAGATGAAGATGTCCGCTTCGCTTTCCGGTGTCCGGTCGGGGTATACCCATAAGTTATAATAGTTATGATAATTCCCGGTGGTCAGTGTCAGTCGCAATTGGGCAGGCTTGTCTATTTCGGTAAGGGTGCTTTTCAACTCGCCCACCTGCATTACTTTTCCTTGCTCTACATGGGCGGGGACTTTGCCTTCGCGAACAAAAGTTACGCTGTCACTCAGGCTTTCCAGACGCCAGCATAATGCATCAGACCATGGTTGCTCTTCGTAATTTGTCAGGGCGAGTCCTATGTTCAGCTCTTCTTTGTTGCTGTAACAGTAGGTGTCCATAAGCGCCAGCGGTACCACCGGAGCACAAAAGCCGCGGAATGTTTCGGGAGTGACAATGCCTTTGCTGTCCATGAAAGCATCCAGAATGCCTACCAGTGCCGAGCCTTGTCCGGGAAAGTCTTGAAGGTCGAGCATCTGGAATCCGCCTAAACCGGCAGTGCGCAGGCCGTATTCAATATCAGCCTTGTAGCATTCGACGGCAAACCGGCCGGTGGCCTGATGGAATGCGTCAATCTGGTTCTGCAGTCCATTTTCATTGAGCCGGTCACGGAATATCTCCAAGTTATATGGATGCAATACGCCGGTGTATTTCTCCAACTCCTTGTAGTCGGGATAAATTTGGAACTGTCCGGTTTCGTGACTGATGACCGGTCGGGGAGATTTCGCTATGGCAGCAGTATAATCCGCACGGGTATTGGGACGGGTGTTGTTCAAGATACCTCCCTTTTCGGCATCGACAAAGGCAAACGAACTGCGTACGTGCGTTGTATAGCCTTCGCCTCCTCCTACCCGGCAGGTTGTCAGATAATCTTCACCGTCTATGGCACCTCCCCAACCCAGGAAGTTGTTGGAACCGAACGAATAGAGATGGCGGTTGTCATGTTTTCTGAATCCGTCCAGCCAATTGCGCATCAGGTCAACGTCGCCACCCAACTCGTTGCCCAGTCCCAACATGGTGAATGAGGGGTGATTGCCCATGTAGTCGAGGGTCATATAGGCTTCGTTCAGCAAGAAGTCATTCAGGCGATGGTTGTCCGGTGAAATGCTTCCCCATAAAGGCAACTCGGCTTGGAAATAGATACCCTCGATGTCGGCAGCGGCAAAAGCGGCGCGGGGCGGGGTGTAGGAATGGCAACGGTAGTAGTTGATGCCATAGCTCTTGGCTGTTTGAAAAACTTTTCGCCAGGACTTTACATCCATCGGCGCATATCCGGTAAGTGGGAATACGCAAGCGTCGTGTTTGCCGCGCAAGAAGGTCTTGAAGCCGTTTATGGTGAACTGAGTACCTTCGGTGGCAAAGTCGCGCATGCCGAAATCTGTTATTATATTGTCTTTGCCCTCGTTTGTGGCAAGGGACACGTTCAGTGCATAAAGTGTGGGGTGGAATTCGCTCCATGTCTGCATTCGGTTCCCCATGTCGAGCACCAGTTCTATCTTATTTTCGCCTTTGCTCAAGCCGACTTGTTTTTCCATGTCCGGCAACCGGTGTTCTTGTTGGGTGTTCCACGTCTTGGCGGAAAGGGCCACTATGCCCGATTGCTCCGAATCGCTGTATATGTTTACATGGATGCGGGCCTTTTTCTCCTTTACAGACGGGTAGACTTGTACCTGCTTGAGATAGGTGTGCGGGGTAGCTTCGATGTAGAAGTCACCCAAAATGCCGTTCCAGTTGGTTTGTGTGCCGTCGGTCCAGGCATGCGAGCTTTGGATTTCGGCTGGTACGGAGCTGGGGGAATTGTCAATGCGTATCTTTATATGGTGGCTGCCGGGTGCCAAGGCCGGCAGGCTATAGCAGTGAGGTGCATAGATATGTCCCAACGTGCCGACGCTGTCCCCGTCTATCCAGAGAGTACTGGGCTTTGTACGTTCCATGAAGAGTATCAGGCGTTTCCCTTCCATCTGTACGGGAATTTCAACATCTTTTTCATATTCTACGATGCCGGAGTAGGGATAAGTCCGTGTCAACTGGGAGGTTACATTGGTGGGATGCCTGCCGTCTCCCAACTTGTTTTCATCCGTCGTACCGGGCAATGTGCAGTTCCCTAATGAACTGTTCCAATTTCCTGATAAATCGATTCGTTCTCTTATTGTCTGGAATTCTTTTTTGTCTGTACATGATGCCAGACATGCCAATAAGCATAATACAATGAGATTTCTCATAAACTACCTGTTTTTCATGGCCGGTGATTGATTGACCGGTTGCAAATATAGGGCATTGCTCCCGTCTCTCTGTATACAAAATGTTTCCAATTATGTGACGGGATGTTTTTTTATTGCTATCTTCATGCTTGATATTAGTGTTGTTGAGTGTTCGTCATTATAGATGAGGATTTTTATATCATGTAATTTGTTTCTGTCTTTATGAATAAAGAATTGAAAATCAGTGATAAATCACCTTTTGAGAAAATAAGGAAGTTTGATGGGCAAGGACGGTCATACTGGACTTCGAGGGAATTGTGCGCTGCTTTGGGGTATAGTACGTACCAGAAATTTTCCGTTCCATTGGCAAAAGCCATGAGGTCTGCCGAAGCGGATGGTATAAATGTGGATGAGCATTTTAACCTGATGGTTGAAATGGTTGGGGTAGGCTCTGGTGCGCGTAGGAGCGTGGAAAACTATCACCTTACGCGGGAGGCTTGCATCTTTATAGCGAGGCAGGTCTATGCTAAAAAGAAAGAAGTGCAGGCAGCCCTTGAATACTTTTCCAGTGTTAGCATTGATTTTGATGGGGCCGAATGTGATGTGAACTGTCAGGAGGTTGTCTCTGAGATGGAGAAAGATAAAATCAGAGAGAGGAACCGGGAGCATTGGAAAAGGTTAAATGACGAAGCTTCAGAGTTTTATAAAAAGAAGATGAGGCTGCTGGATGAAGTGGAGGATTTTAAAGCGGATGCTTCTTTTCATGGGAACAAGGCTCCACATCACATGATGTACAAGCTGGGGACATTGTACAGTAAGGATGGATGCAGAGGGTATGAATTTCTGATAGAATATGATGTGTATGAACCGGTTGTCGGCATTTATTATGGATGTAAGGGGCTGATTCTTGATGGGAATGATGAAGATGGGGAAAAAATGTTCAATGAAGAATGGAAAGATATTCGTTATTATGTTACTGCTGTTCTTGAAAATACATTTCCGGGGAAATCTTTCACTCATCGCTTTAAGCCTACAAATAATGCGAACAACCATACTTATTGGCCCTTTTGGATTACTCTTCATGAAGATGAGGATATTGTGGAGGTGGGTGCAAGGGCGGTTCGTCTTATAAGAAGTATATATGAGGGGTATCTTGAAAATGAAGATGTTGAGGCTCTGAGAAAACGTTCTGGCTCTCGGAAAGAGCCTCAGGAAGAGGATAAGATACGTTTCTCTGCTGATGTTAACTTTACAAAAAAAGCGTATCAGGAACTGCTTGAAGAGATAGGCCAAATGTCGAAAAAGGGAAAGGAGAAGACAAATAAAGAAATGTTTGAGAAACTACTGGAAAAGACCACTGAAAGTGGATATCTGAGAAAAGAAAAACACTATGAGGCAGCGTGGCGGATAGTACGAAATGCAGATGTGAAGGAGCGAGATTTGCAGCAGAAAACTAATAAACAATTTATCTACATGATTAGACTTCTTTTGGGGTATATGCAATTTTATTTGGGAACATTAGATACTTCTAAGTGTGATATAGAACATAATAGAGGAGTGGTGTCACCTCCTTACACGTCTATCAGCAAGATTTTGATGACTATGAACGGCGGATTTTTCGGGGAAACAATAAGAAAATTGTGTGATAGTAAGAAGGATGCTACATCTATAATAATAAATTCATGGAAAATATTGCAAACTCTATTAGACCTGCCAAAGGACGCTTGGAAAATCGTAAATGACACATTAGGCTTACCAGAGAAAAAATGGAAAACCTTTAAAGATAAATGTGGAAATGGATAAAGAGGTTGATTGTCTTTTTTGTAGACGTCTATTTCACAGCTGGTTCTTCCCCCATACTTTTGCAATCGTTAATGCTAACGGTTGCTTTTTGTTTTTATAGGCAGAGGGCGCCATAATATAAACTTTTAAAAAAAAGATTATGGAAAATCAAGAATTTCCAAAAGGAGTCGGTTTCGCTCCGTTTTTGCATTCATTCATGAGTAATTCTTCTATTTCTATTGATGAACTTGCAGTGGCTATGACAATGTCGAAGTACGCAATTACACGTTTGGCCGAGGGCAAGAGCTATCCCACTGACGTGTGCTATGCAGAATTCTGTATCATGTTCACCGTTGTATTAGGCAAAGATTTTGATGCTTACAAAAAGATGACTAGAAAAGACAAAGATGATTTGGTTGCCAAAATAATGGCAAGTGGAGGATCTGCTTGTACGGTGGCAGGAATGATAAGCTTGATTTCGGCTTCAGGTGTTGTTGCTGGGTTGTCGGCAGCAGGAATAACCTCCGGATTGGCTGCAATTGGCGGTATAATAGGAGGTGGTATGCTGGCAGGGATTGCAGTTGTTGCGGCTGCCCCATTGGTAGTAGGGGCCATATTGTATTCTCTTTGTAAACCCAAAGATAAAAAGGCCGATTTTTTGCTTGCGTACAGATATGATTTAGACCCCAAATATGAAATAAATCCTCAAGACAATGAAGATGAAGATATGGATTGAAGAAGCAATGAAGGAAATGGTAGAAGAGGTAGAAAAAAATGAACCGATGCCAAAACATTGGAAACGCAATGTGCTGCTGTTCTGCTTGTTGTCGGCCGTTTGTTTTCAGACGGGACTTTTGGTGTTGGCAAAAAACGGCATTGCTTCCGCTGATAGAAGTCCTCTTTTCATTGCAATTGGCATTGTCTGTTCTATGCTGGTGGGAGTTGTGCTGATTAAATGCTGCTTATATGCAAAAAGAATAATGAATAAAAGTAATAATTAAAAATAAGATAGTTATGGAATGTATTTTTTGTTTGAATGAGAATGCCTATTTCGATGGCGTGAATTATGTTTGTCCGGATTGTGGAAGAGAATGGCCATGTGATGAAATTGCGGATGACGATGATGATAACAACAAGTTGCGTTGCCCTGAGTGTGGCTCGCATTTGGTCTATCCTGATTCAAGTGGTATTAATGATTATGCTTGTGATGCTTGTGGGTGTAGATGGGATGGTGACGATGATGACTACGATGAAGATTATGACGATGATGATGAAGATTAATTATTGCAATTATGGAACTGGGCAAATAGCGCTATTATTACCGCATTATTACATGCTTCAATCTGAAAAAGATTAGCATTCCTTTGCCAAGCCCCCTGCTTTTCATTATCTTTGCCTCTGTAGTTTGTAGTTGCGCACAGTCGTGGAATGTCTTTCTCATAGTTGTGAAGAAGGTGTATCACAAATATGAAGAAGGTAAACCACAGCTGTGCGCATCTTTTTTTGATAAGCTTTCAGCAGAAGGAAGAACGCTTCTTTGCGTAAGGAAGACCCATGCTCTGCCTAATGAAAGCCGGTACTTTGTATGAGCGAAACCTGCAGACAGCAACAGAAATGAATCTAAAAATGGAGGAAAGAATATGGCAATTTTATTTGATTGGTACGAAAACCCGAAAACGAAGGATAAACAAGGGGAAGAACTGACCCTGCATCCCCGGATTAAACTGAACGGCTCCACGACGACCGATGAGCTGCGCAGGCATATACAAGAATACTGCTCGCTGACCGAGACGGATGTACTGGCGGTACTCGATGCTTTGTCGCATTTTGTGGGACGCGAGCTGGGGGAGGGCAGGCAGGTTCATTTGGACGGCATCGGTTACTTTGTTCCTACGCTGACCTGCACGGAACCGGTGACACTGGAGACAAAGCGGAAAAGTACTAAGGTAAAGTTGAAAAACATCACTTTCAGACCGGACAAGGCGCTGCGCAGTGAGATAGGAGTATTGAAGGTAAAGCCGCTGAAATTGCGGAATCTCACGAAAAAGAGGCTGACGGATGATGAGGTGAAGCAAAAAGTGGTGAACTATCTACGTAAGAATGAGTTCATCACCCGCAGTGTTGTACAGTCGATTTGCGGCATGACCCGCACGACTGCGACGCGGCAGATTCGTCGTCTTTGTGAGGAGAATGTGTTGGTGAACAAAGGGTTGCAGAAACAGCCGATTTATTTTTTGAAGGAAAAAGAGTAGGTTGATGCGTATAGGGCTTGCATGGATTGCGTCATGTAGGCAAAATCTGCCTGCATGCTTGCATGAGGTCTGCTTGCATGGCGCAATCTGTTGTAAATTAGTGCGCTATGTCATTTCATGCAAGCATGTAAGTAAAACATGCGATAAAACTACAGTTGTAGATTAGGAATACCTATAATCGGCAGACGAGAAATTAAAGAATGAAAACAACGCGGCAGAAGGATAGTTTTTATTATTTTTGCAATCAATTCTCAATAGTTATTTAAAAAATATGGCAAAGAAAAATTCAACAGCTAAAGATACGGAGCTGTCACTCTCGTTTTTTGGGAAAGTGGCAGCGTTATTTAGAAGTGAAACTGTTCATTTCGTTATCGGCTTGGTACTGGTAATCTTTTCGGTTTATTTGTTGCTCGCCTTTTCGTCGTTCTTTTTCACGGGAGCGGCAGACCAGAGCATCATTGACGGAGGCAGTGCGCAGGAGCTGATTTCCACCAATAATGGGGTGAAGAACTACGCCGGTAGCCGCGGTGCGCAGTTGGCCAGCTATCTGATAAATGATTGTTTCGGCGTATCGTCTTTCTTGATTCTCGTGTTCCTGGCTGTGGCGGGATTGAAGCTGATGCGGGTGCGTGTGGTGCGCTTGTGGAAGTGGTTCATCGGCTGTTCGTTGATGCTGGTGTGGTTCTCGGTATTTTTCGGTTTTGTGTTTGTAGACCAGTACAAGGACTCTTTCCTCTATCTGGGCGGTATGCACGGATACAATGTCAGCAACTGGCTTGTGTCTCAAGTCGGTGTGCCGGGAGTATGGCTGCTATTGTTGGTAACTGCCATCTGCTTCCTCATCTATCTGAGTGCAAGGACTGTCATCTGGTTGCGCAGATTGTTCAGTCTCAGCTTCTTGAAGCGTAAGGAGAAGGCGGAAAGCGTGCAGGGTGAAACGCCGGAAGAGTTCAAGACCTCTTGGGGTGCAAAGGAAAAGGCGGCTGCTCCGACACCGGAAGCTGCGGAGCCGGAAAAGGTTCTTGAAAAGGAGGAGGAGATTGCTATAGAGGAAGAAGAGGACGAACCGCTGAATGAAATCACCCTTGACTTGGGTGGAAGTGATGGAAAGATAAAGCCTGCCAAGTCTGCGGATGAGGACGTTACCATGACTTTTGAGACTCCTGCACCGGAGCCGGTGCCCCCTTTTCGGGAACAGCCGGTAGAGAAGGAGCCGGCATTCCAGGTTGAAAAGGCCGAAGAGGAGGAGTATGTGGGAACGGAGAAGGAGCCGTACAATCCCCGTCTGGATTTGGAAAACTATCATTACCCCACAATAGACCTGATGAAGCATTACGATGACAATGGTCCGACCATTGACATGGTAGAGCAGAACGCGAACAAGGATAAGATTATCAATACTCTGCGTAGTTTCGGTATAGAAATCAGTACCATTAAGGCGACGGTAGGTCCTACGGTGACGCTGTATGAAATCACTCCCGAGCAGGGCGTCCGCATTTCGAAGATACGCGGTCTGGAAGATGATATTGCCCTCAGCCTTTCGGCGCTCGGCATCCGTATCATCGCTCCCATTCCGGGAAAGGGTACGATTGGTATCGAAGTGCCCAACTCCAATCCGAAGATTGTATCCGGTCAGAGTATTATCGGCAGCAAGAAGTTCCAGGAGTCTACTTACGACTTGCCCATCGCACTGGGTAAGACGATTACGAATGAAGTGTTTATGGTGGATTTGTGCAAGATGCCGCACGTGCTCGTTGCCGGTGCTACCGGTCAGGGTAAGTCCGTGGGGTTGAATGCCATCATCACCTCCTTATTATATAAGAAGCATCCGGCAGAGCTGAAGTTTGTGCTGGTAGACCCCAAAAAAGTAGAATTCAGCATCTACTCCGTAATTGAGCATCACTTCCTCGCGAAATTACCCGACGGGGAAGATGCCATCATTACGGACGTCACGAAGGTGGTGCAGACTTTGAACTCCATCTGTGTGGAGATGGATACTCGCTATGACTTGCTGAAAGCTGCCCATGTGCGCAATATCAAGGAGTATAACGAGAAGTTCATCAACCGTCGTCTGAATCCGGAAAAGGGGCATAAGTTCATGCCTTATATCGTAGTCGTTATCGACGAGTTCGGTGACTTGATTATGACAGCCGGTAAGGATGTGGAACTGCCCATCGCACGTATCGCCCAGTTGGCGCGTGCCGTGGGTATACATATGATTATCGCTACACAGCGACCGACAACAAACATCATTACGGGTACGATTAAGGCCAACTTCCCGGCGCGTATCGCCTTCCGTGTATCGGCAATGGTCGATTCGCGTACCATCCTCGACCGTCCGGGAGCCAACCAGCTGATAGGCCGCGGTGATATGTTATTCCTGCAGGGAGCTGACCCGGTGCGTGTGCAGTGTGCCTTTATCGATACGCCCGAAGTGGCGGAGATTACGAAGTTTATCGCCCGCCAGCAGAGTTACCCCACTGCTTTCTATCTGCCCGAATATGTGGATGAAAATGCAGGAGGTGATTTGGGGGATGTGGATATGGGACGTCTCGATCCTTTGTTCGAGGATGCAGCCCGTCTCGTTGTTATTCACCAGCAGGGTTCCACATCGCTCATTCAGCGTAAGTTTGCCATCGGTTATAATCGTGCCGGCCGCATCATGGACCAGTTGGAGAAAGCGGGGATTGTGGGACCGGCGCAAGGTAGTAAGGCGCGTGAGGTGTTCTGTATAGATGAGAGCGACCTGGAAATGCGGTTAAACAATTTGCAATAAGGAATGGTTATTTATAGAATGATGAAATTTGATAAGCTTTTACTTGGTGTGCTATTGCTGTTGTTTGCTGTGCCGATGTCGGCACAACAACCGGATGCCAAGAATATATTGGAGCGTACAGCCGAAGCCTTTCGGAAAGCGGGAGGGGTGAAGCTGGCGTTTACCGTGAACGAACAACAAGGCTCTTATGCGGGAGTTCTCTATCTGGAAGGTGAGAAGTTTGTGGTTGAGACCGAGGGAATGAAGACTTGGTTTGACGGACATACGCAGTGGAGCTATGTGGCTTCGGCAGATGAGGTGAATGTATCGGAACCTACGCAGGAGGAATTGCAGACTCTTAATCCGTATGCTTGGTTGTCCCTCTACAAGCAGGGATACAGATTGAAGTTGAGCAGTGTCGGTGGTAAGCAAGACAAGTCTGTTTATTACATCACCATGACTGCTGCCGACAAGAGAAAAGACCCTGAAAGTGTCTATCTGTTTGTGACAAAGGATACGTATCGTCTGCATCAAGTGGACTTGGCACCACGGGGGAGTAAGTATATGACTACTATCCTTATTGATAGCTACCAGACAGGACAATCCTATCCGGATAGTTTTTTTGTCTTTGACAAAAAAGCCTATCCCACAGCTGAAGTCATCGACATGCGCTAAATAGTAAATTGTAAATAGTCAAATAGTAAATAATATAATGATGGAAACAGAAAAAGTAAAATGTCTGATTATCGGTTCGGGTCCTGCCGGCTATACTGCCGCTATTTATGCAGGCCGTGCCAATCTTTCACCGGTACTTTATGCAGGATTGCAGCCCGGTGGCCAGTTGACAACCACTACTGATGTGGAGAATTTCCCCGGTTATCCCCAAGGTATCGGAGGTCCGGAATTAATGGAAGACCTGCGGAAGCAAGCCGAACGTTTTGGCGCAGATTTGCGTTATGGAGTTGCTACCGCAGCCAATCTTGCTGAAGCACCTTACAAGATTACGATTGATGACGAAAAGATGATTGAGGCTGAAACGCTGATTATTGCTACAGGTGCCGCTGCGAAGTATCTGGGGCTGGAGGATGAAAAGAAATATGCGGGAATGGGTGTCAGCGCTTGTGCCACTTGTGACGGTTTCTTCTACCGCAAGAAAACGGTAGCTGTTGTAGGGGGTGGAGATACTGCCTGCGAGGAAGCTGTTTACCTTGCCGGACTGGCTGCCAAGGTTTATCTGATTGTCCGCAAACCTTATCTCCGCGCTTCCAAGATTATGCAGGAGCGTGTGATGAAGCATGACAAGATTGAAGTACTGTTCGAACATAATGCCGTAGGCTTGTTTGGAGAGAACGGTGTGGAAGGTGTACATTTGGTACAGCGTATGGGTGAACCTGATGAGAAGCGCTATGATGTGGCTATTGACGGTTTCTTCCTGGCTATCGGCCATAAACCCAACTCAGATATTTTCAAACCTTATGTAGATACGGACGAAGTAGGTTATATCGTCACCGAGCCGGGAACACCGCGTACGAAAGTGCCGGGCGTATTCGCCGCCGGAGACGTTGCTGATCCTCACTATCGTCAAGCCATCACCGCTGCCGGAACTGGTTGCCAGGCAGCCATTGAAGCGGAAAGATATTTGTCTGCGAAAGGACTGATTTAGTGATTAGTGATTAGGGGTTAGGATGACAACAATGTGTTTTTATTATGCTAACCCCTAATCGCTTATCCCTTGTCACTTATTCCTTATCCTATCTTGCTGATTTTCTTCAGCTTTTCTTCGTCTATGATTTTGATTTTACGCCCGTCGATGGTGATTAACCGTTCTGTGGCAAACTGTGACAACGTACGTATGGCGTTGGAAGTGGTCATGTTTGACAAATTGGCCAGATCTTCACGCGAGAGATAGATACTCAAGGTGGAGCCGTCTTCCTCCAAACCATAACTTTCTTTGAGGAATAGTAGGGATTCTGCGAGTCTTCCGCGGATATGTTTCTGCGTCAGGTTTACAGTGCGTTCATCGGCAATGCCCAAGTCAACGGACAATTGCTTGATGAAGAACATGGCAAGGTCGTTGTTTTGTGTGAGCAGAGTCATCAAGGCAGTCATGGGGATTTGGCAAACAAGAGACGGCTCGAATGCAGATGCTGCCGTGACATAGTCTGTTTTTGCAAAGTAAGGGCGGTAACCGAAATATTCGACAGGTTTAATCATACGGATAATCTGGCTTCTACCACCGACTCCGTCTTTATAGATTTTGACCTTTCCACTCAGCAGACACATCAAATGCGTAGGTGTCTCGCCTTCGCAATGGATGACTTCGTTTTTTTTGTAGTTCTGGAGTGTGAAGTGGTTGGCGAGGAATTCCCGCTGTTCGTCATTCAAGGGAGACCATATATCTGCAATCAACTCCGGAACATTAATATCAGACAAGTTTACTTTTACCATAACTGCTGCAAAACTGTGTTATACAGCACAAATGTAAAAAGAAAAAATTAAATATTGCACAAATATGACAAAAAGATGTCGTAGGGGGGAGATAAAGGAAAATCTATATATTTACGATTAGACGATTTACGATTGAAGTTTGTATTGTTAAACAACTGCTCATTAGCAGGTGGGTTTATGATTGTATGAGTAACTCCAACCGTAAACCGTCAAATCGTAAATCGTAGTAACTTAATTGTTTATCGTAGTATCTCTATCCCCCTCCCTGCGGGGGAGGGGCTAGGGAGAGGCCTACTTTGTAAACAGCAGCTCCCTATATTTCGGAAGCGGCCAGATTTCATCATCAATTTCCATCTCAAGGTGGTCGATGTGGTCACGGATACTTTCCAGATAAGGGCGTACGGTTTCTTCGTAAGCGAAAGCCTTGTCTTTGTAGTTATCCATGTGGTTGGCTACTTTGCGGGCTTCGGTCATTTCGCGTACTTGTACCTTGATGGCTGTTACGCGCTTGGAAATTTCGCGTACAAGCTCTTTCCGGTCGGCACTGAGGACTTCGTATTCTTCGGGAGAGAAGGTCTCGCGCAGGCCACGGAGATTTTCCAGCAGACGGTTTTGGTAGATAACGGCAGTCGGTACGATGTGGTTGATGGCAAGGTCGCCCAGCACACGGCTTTCTATCTGTACCTTCATGGTGTATTTCTCCAGTTCTACTTCCAGGCGGCAGGCAAGCTCCGTTTCGTTGAAGATACGTTCGCCGATGAGTACGGAACGGGACTGGTTATCCATGTAGTGCATCAAGGCTTCGGGAACGTGGCAGATGTTGGTCAGCCCACGGCGTGCAGCTTCCTGCTTCCATTGTTCGGAGTAGCCGTCACCCTCAAAGCGGATAGGCTCGGAGGCGATGATGGTCTCTTTCATAATGCGGAAGATGGCTTCATCCTTGCCGACCCCTTCTTCCATCAGTTTGTCGATGGATACTTTGAACTCGTTCAGCTGATTGGCCATAGCCGCATTGATGGCAATCATGGCGGCAGCGCAGTTGGCAGATGAACCTGCGGCACGGAACTCAAAGCGGTTGCCGGTAAAGGCGAATGGAGAAGTACGGTTACGGTCGGTGGTATCCAGTAATATTTCGGGAATACGTCCGATGCCTAATTTCAGTGTTGTCTTTTCTTCCGATGTCATCTTGCTGCTGCTTATCTGGCGGGCTATCTCGTCGAGGATGGAAGACAGCTGTTTGCCCAGGAAGATGGACAGAATGGCGGGAGGCGCTTCATTGGCTCCCAGACGGTGGCTGTTTCCGGCACTCATGATGGAGGCGCGCAGCAAGTTCTGGTTTTTGTATACCATCATCAGTACGTTTACCAGGAAGGTAAGGAACAGCATGTTCCCTTTCGGATTCTTGCCCGGTGCAAACAAATTGATACCCGTATCGGTGCAAAGCGACCAGTTGTTGTGCTTGCCGGAGCCGTTCACGCCGTTGTAGGGTTTTTCGTGAAGCAGTACGGCGAAGTGATGCTTGCGTGCGATGCGTTTCATCAGATCCATCACAAGCTGGTTGTGGTCGTTGGCAAGGTTGGCATTCTCAAAGATAGGCGCCAGCTCAAACTGGTTGGGAGCTACTTCGTTATGGCGGGTCTTGACCGGGATACCCAGTTTGTGACATTCGATTTCCAGTTCTTTCATAAAAGCTGTGACACGTGGGGGGATGGAGCCGAAATAGTGGTCCTCCAGCTGCTGGTCTTTGGCCGAGGAGTGTCCCATCAGGGTACGTCCGGTCAGACAAAGGTCCGGGCGGGCATTGTACAGTGCCGAGTCGACGAGGAAATATTCTTGTTCCCAGCCTAAATTGGTATAAACGCGTGTGATATTCTTGTCGAACAACTGGCATACGTCTGTCGCTGCTTTGTCTACGGCTGCCAAGGCTTTGAGCAATGGAGTCTTGTAGTCGAGCGCTTCGCCGGTATAAGAGATGAAGATAGTGGGGATGCAAAGTGTGGTATCTACCACAAAGGCAGGTGAGGAAACATCCCAAGCAGTATATCCTCGTGCTTCGAATGTGTTTCTGATACCTCCGTTGGGGAAAGAGGATGCATCCGGTTCCTGCTGGATGAGCAGTTTGCCGGAAAAACGTTCAATCACTTCCGTTCCTTCTCCGAATTCGATGAAGCCGTCATGTTTCTCGGCTGTTCCGTCCGTCAGAGGCTGGAACCAGTGCGTGTAGTGGGTGACGTTGAGGGACTTTGCCCAACTTTTCATGCCGTTGGCAATCAGGTCTGCCATTTCGCGGTTGATGGGAGTGCCTTTTTCGATGGCGTCGGTCACGGCTTTGTAGGCTTCACGAGGCAGGTATTCCTGCATTTTCTTACGGTCGAAGACATGGCTGCCGTAGTAGTCGGACAGTTTGTTTGAAGGGGTGGTCACTTCAAGAGGTTGCCGATTGGCAAGTTCTTGCAAAGCAAAAAATCGCATTTTTGACATATAAGTCTCTCCTTTTATTGGTTGTTGGGCGCAAAAATACATGTTTTTTCTGAACTACCCCCTCTTTTTTAGGGGGTATTCTCGAAAATATTAGTGTTTTTTGAGAATAGCCCCCCTAAAAAGTCTGCTTGTTATGGAAAAACGACCAAAAGCTTGCGTTTGTTACATGCCATGATTAGTAATCTTTCCGCATCACGATTAGTAATCTTAGTGCGTCGTGATTAGTAATTTTCATGTGTCACAATTACGAATCATTCTGTACATGACACTTGTGGCACCCTTTTTATAACAATTAATATAGGTTCGTATTTATCTCGCACAAACTATGTGTGCTTGTGTATTATTGTCTCTCGCGCGTAACATATGTTTTATAATAAAGGGTGTCACAAGTGTCATTCCCGCTTCTTTATGGAACATGTTTTTGCATTACACAAATTCTTCCGTATATTTGTCCCGATTCTATAAGGAGAAATTGCGGTTGAAACGTTTGTTGTTTATATGGATTTGGATTTGCTTCTTGTTTTCTTTTGTACAGAAGGCAGGGGCGGAGCGTGTATCTTATCCGGTTGACAAACATGTGAGTTCGGCAGACTCCATCATGGAGAAAGTCATCTTCTTTGCCCCCCTTTATGAACGTATTATTGAAAGTTATAAGGCTGAGCTTTACATAAAGGGCTGGGTGAATATCCGTAAGAAGAATCATATTCTCCGCTACATCCCTTCCATGTTCCGGCCCAAGAAAGGGGTGCGGGAATATATGATGGAAACTTATAGCGATTTGCATTTTACTGCTCCCGACATCTATGACCAGAAGGTAAAGGCAAGTGTCGGTACTGCTTCCGAGTTTTGGGAAATGGACGGACGGCTGCCGGAATATTTTCACATCAACATCTATTCTTCTACCTTATTATATGACAAACTACTCTCTCCTTTAGCACCCAATGCCAAAAAATATTATACCTATCGGATTGATACGGTGATGGGGGAACGGCATGCCCTTCAGTATAAAATCCGTTTTATGCCAAAAAGCAAAAGCTTTCAGCTGGTGGGCGGTTATCTGATTGTGAGTGATAACGTGTGGAGTGTACGCGAGATGCGTTTTTCCGGACGTAATGAGATGGTGCGGTTCAATAATCTGGTGAAGATGGGTAATGTGGGCGATTCGGACGAATTTCTTCCGTTGCAGTATGATGTGGATGCAACGTTTCGTTTTTTGGGAAATGTGGTAGATGGCACTTATGAAGCTGTACTCGATTATAAGAACATCATTCAGAAAACTTCTGGCAGTGATATACGGAGGTCGGTGAAGAAAAGTAAATATGACTTGTCCGATTCATACACGTTGCGTACTGATACGAATGCTTATCTACGTGATACTGCTTACTTTAAAACTTTGCGTCCCATTCCTTTGACTCCGCATGAGGAGACACTGTATCAGGATTTCTTTTTGAGTCGGGATACGCTCGCCCGGAAAAAGAAACCGGTGAATAAGAACTTGGAGTTTTGGGGGCAGATTGGAGATGCATTGATCAGTCGCTATACGGTAGACCTTGATAAATTGGGGAGTGTGCGCTGTTCACCACTAATCAATCCTTTTCTTTTGAGCTATAGCGGCAAGCATGGAATTTCGTATCGGCAGGAGTTCAAGTACAACCGTATTTTTACCGGTGATCGCCTGCTGCGCATCGTTCCCCGGATAGGTTATAATTTTAAGGAAAAAGAGTTTTACTGGAGGGTGAGGTCCGATTTTGATTATTGGCCCCGTAAGCGTGCAGCATTGCATCTGGAGTTTGGTAACGGTAACCGGATTTACAGCAGTGATGTGCTGGACGACCTGAAAGCCATCCCCGACAGTATTTTTGACTTCAACCAGATACACTTGGATTATTTCAAAGATTTGTATCTGAATCTGCGTCATAGCTGGGAAATAGTAAACGGTCTGTCGCTGGAAGTGGGTGTATCCATGCACAGACGTACGGAAGTGAACCGCTCCCGGTTTGAACTGAACTACCCGAGCATGCCGCCTACCAAGTCGGCCACCCGTGCCGGTTCCGGAGGTTCATCCTTCTTTCCGAATTTTGACCCGAATATCCTGAACAAGTTCCGCCATACCTATAATAGTTTTGCTCCCCGCGTCCGCCTCACCTGGACTCCGGGACAATACTATTATATGAATGGCGACCGTAAAGTAAATCTTCATTCCAAGTATCCTTCCATCTCAGTAGATTGGGAGCGGGGACTCAGTGGAGTGTTGCAGAGCAGTGGTTCGTACGAGCGTGTAGAGATTGATTTGCAGCATCAGGTTTCTTTGGGCTTGATGCGTGATATTTATTGGCGTTTTGGTTGGGGAGAGTTTACCAATCAGAAGGAACTGTACTTTGTGGACTTTGCCAATTTGCGGCGTTCCAATCTTCCTATGGGTTGGAGTGATGATATTGGCGGGGTGTTCCAGTTGCTGGACGGCCGCTGGTATAACTCTTCCCGTAAATATATCCGCGGACACCTTACCTATGAAGCGCCTTTCCTCCTGCTCCGCCATCTGATGAAATATACCCAATATGTATTGAATGAACGTCTGTATCTGAATGCATTGGTGGTTCCTCACTTGAAACCTTATCTGGAAGTAGGGTATGGCATTGGTACACATATATTTGACTTTGGCTTGTTTGCCAGCTTTGCAAACTGGAAGTATCAGGAAATAGGTTGCAAATTTACCTTCGAACTGTTTAACAGATAGCAATGTGGTAATGTGATTAATGTGCCAATGTGTCAATGACCAGGGCGTGATGGCGTAGCATAAACATAGCGCAGCCAATTAGCATATTGGCACATTATCACATTAATCAATTGTCAATTATTGATTCTTTTGTAACTTTGCTGCAAATTGCTTGGAGCTATGGGTATAGTAATAGGAATAGATGTGGGTGGAAGTACCACGAAAATCGTTGGAATCAATGGAGAACAGATACAGTCTCCAATGTTTATTACGGCTACCGACCCGGTGACTTCCTTATTCGGAGCATTCGGTAAGTATATTTATGACAATGGTATACAGCTGGCCGATGTGGAGCAGGTGATGCTGACGGGAGTGGGAAGCGCATTTGTCAACAGCCCTCTATATGGACTGCCTACTCGCAAAACGGATGAGTTTATTGCCAATGGTTTGGGAGCCAGACATGCAACGGATATAGACCAACTGATTGTAGTCAGCATGGGTACCGGCACTTCTTTTGTGAAAATAGACGGAGACAAGGTGCAGCATATTGGCGGCTTGGGGATTGGTGGAGGTACCTTGCAGGGATTATCGAGGTTGCTGTTGAAAACTCATGATATTCATCAGGTGTCCGAGTTGGCTGAGAAAGGGGATGTAACTCGTGTCAACTTGCAGATAGGTGATATTTGCAACACTGCTTTGCCTGACTTGCCAGTGAGTGCTACCGCCTCTCTTTTCGGGAAAGCAGATAGCAATGCTTCTCAAGAAGATATTGCCTGCGGTATAATTTATACGGTACTTCAAACCATTGGAGGAGCTGCTGTACTGTCAGCTTTGAACAGTCCTATCAAGGATTTCGTTCTGATAGGAAATCTCACCCAACTGCCCCAGTGCCGGGAGGTGTTTTCTAAAATGGAAGCCATCTATCATGTACATTTTCATATACCGCCCTATGCTGAATATAGAACAGCAATAGGAGCGGCATTGGCATATATAAAAGAAAGGCAAGGGTAGTGGTTACTTCTTGCCTGCCTTCTTCATATAGCTGTTTATCAAGGTACATGCGGGAGCGGCCACCGTACCGTGGTCAAATCCCTCCATCTGATAGAGGGTGGTTTTTTGTCCCAATGCTTTGAGGAGGGCATATAAATGGGCGTTTTCCTCATAGCGTGCCAGCATCTCCAACTCTTTGTCGCCAGTGATAAGTATCATGGGTGAAGCGTCTTTTCTTACGTTATTGGAAGGAGCATATTTATCTATAATCGGAGTGTCGGAAGGCAGTCCGCGTTCTTTGCGGATGGTATAATGAGTGGTGGTCTGTCCGCTGATGGGGAAAGCGCCTGCCAGGCTGTTGGCATCAATATTCCACTTTGCCAGGTAACTCTTGTCCAGATTGAGCATCAGACAGAGATAACCACCGGCTGAATGACCGGCTATGTATATTTTGTCTTTATCTCCTCCGAATTCTTCTATATTCTCGAAAGTCCAAGCAACGGCCTCTGCGGCATCTTCCGTGTAGGCAGGATTTTGGGCACGCGGGCTGAGTCGGTAGTTTACGGCTATCACGGCGTAGCCTTGCTCCAGGAACTCCTTCGGAAAATGTTTTTCTCCGGCTTCCAGTCCTCCGCCGTGGAACCAGATAAGGGTGGCAAATCCTTTTTTATCAGTAGGATAATGGAGGTCGAGCTTGCAACGCTCCAGCTTATAACTGTCTTTTTCGCCGGGATGAAGATAGGAAATGTTCTTTTGCGTACGGTAGTTGTTGTCCGTTGTCTGATTTTGGCTATAACATAATAATGTATAGCAAATGATGGAAATGCATGCGATTATCTTTTTCATGATAAATTATTGAGATTATGTATAAATGAAACGATGCAAAGGTAACATTTTTTTTATTCTTTAATTGATTATTCCACTGCTGTTTTGAATGCTTTTTGTTTTGTAGTTCAAGAAAATACTTCTATCTTTGCGCCCGATTTACAATGAGTCAACATAAAGTCTCACTTAATTAACGAGTTAAACAATTTATTTATTAATGGAAAATTTAAAGAATGTAGCTCCTATTGAAGACTTCAACTGGGATGCTTATGAGAACGGCGAATCAGTAGCCAGTGCAAGCCACGAAGAACTGGAAAAGGCGTATGACAATACGTTGAACAAGGTTAACGACCGCGAGGTAGTTGATGGAACCGTAATCGCAATGAACAAGCGTGAAGTAGTTGTGAACATCGGTTACAAATCAGACGGTATCATTCCGATGAGTGAATTCCGTTACAATCCTGAGCTGAAGGTTGGTGATACTGTTGAGGTATACATCGAAAATCAGGAAGACAAGAAAGGACAGCTCGTTCTGTCTCACCGTAAAGCTCGTGCTACCCGTTCTTGGGATCGCGTAAACGCAGCTTTGGAAAACGAAGAAATTATCAAGGGTTACATCAAGTGCCGCACAAAGGGTGGTATGATTGTAGACGTATTCGGCATCGAAGCTTTCTTGCCGGGTTCTCAAATCGACGTGAAGCCTATCCGCGACTACGATGTATTCGTTGGCAAAACTATGGAATTCAAGGTTGTTAAGATCAACCAGGAATTCAAGAATGTGGTTGTTTCCCACAAGGCTCTTATCGAAGCCGAACTGGAACAACAGAAGAAGGAAATCATCGGTAAACTCGAAAAAGGACAAGTTCTCGAAGGTACCGTTAAGAATATCACTTCCTATGGTGTATTTATCGACTTGGGTGGCGTAGATGGTTTGATTCACATTACAGACCTTTCTTGGGGCCGTGTTAGCGATCCGAAAGAAGTGGTTGAACTCGACCAGAAACTCAACGTCGTTATCCTTGACTTCGATGATGAGAAGAAGCGTATCGCTCTCGGCTTGAAGCAACTCACTCCGCATCCTTGGGATGCACTGGATGCTAACCTGAAGGTTGGCGACCACGTGAAGGGTAAAGTTGTAGTTATGGCTGACTACGGTGCATTCATCGAAATCGCTCCGGGTGTTGAAGGTCTGATTCACGTATCTGAAATGTCTTGGTCACAGCACTTGCGTTCTGCACAAGACTTCATGAAGGTAGGTGACGAAGTTGAGGCAGTAGTCCTGACTTTGGACCGCGAAGAGCGTAAGATGTCTTTGGGTATCAAGCAGCTGAAGTCTGATCCTTGGGAAACTATCGAAGAGAAGTATCCTATCGGCAGCAAGCACACTGCAAAAGTTCGCAACTTCACTAACTTCGGCGTATTCGTTGAAATCGAAGAAGGTGTTGACGGCTTGATTCACATCTCTGACCTGTCTTGGACGAAGAAGGTTAAACATCCGTCTGAATTCACTCAGATTGGTGCAGACATCGACGTACAAGTTCTGGAAATCGACAAGGAAAACCGTCGCTTGAGCCTTGGCCACAAGCAACTCGAAGAAAATCCCTGGGATGTATTCGAAACTGTATTTACAGTAGGTTCTGTACACGAAGGTACTATCATCGAAATGCTGGATAAGGGTGCTGTAGTTGCTCTGCCTTATGGTGTAGAAGGCTTCGCTACTCCGAAGCACCTCGTTAAGGAAGACGGATCACAAGCTCAGTTGGACGAGAAGCTTGAATTCAAGGTAATTGAGTTCAACAAGGACGCTAAGCGTATCATCCTTTCTCACAGCCGTATCTTCGAAGATGCTGCAAAGGCAGAAGAAAGAGCTGAAAAGAAGGCTGCTACTAAGAAGTCAACCGGTAAGAGAGAAGACGTTGCTCCTGCTATCCAAAACCAGGCTGCATCTACTACTCTGGGTGACATTGATGCTTTGGCTGCCTTGAAGGAACAGATGGAAGCTGGAAAGAAATAATTACTCCGTTCTATAAATGAAGGAAGGGTACTTGCGCAAACAAGTGCCCTTCTTTTTTATGATTTGTCAATAGAATTTTATGGAATTAAGGATGGTTTTTCCATAAATGTTTATCTTTGCAGGGTGGTTACTTTTGCAATCATAGAAATATTCAATAATTTAATTTTCATTTATTATGAAAAACATGTTCAAAAATGCAGGGAAGATGGTGTTGTTCACTTGCCTGTCGCTGATGTTACTAACCGCATGCGGCCAGAAGTCTAAACTCAAGCTGGCTATCGCAGCAGCCAACAAACAATGTCCCATGGATATGGGAGCTTCCGGCGAAATATCCAGTATTACTTTTGATGGGTCGGATGTGGTATATGTACTGCTTATGAATGAAAGTTTCCTCAATATAGACGCTTTGAAAGAGAATCCTGATGCAATGAAGTCTGCTGTGACTGTTATGTTCGGTAATCCACAAGGGTCTATTAAAGAGATGCTGGATTTGGTTGTCGGTACTGATTCCGGTATAAAGTTCATATATAAAGGAAAGACATCCGGTAACGAAGTGGAATGTTATCTGACTACTCAGGACTTGAAAGATATATTGAATGGTGGTGGTGCATCTGCCGACAGCAGTGACGAGAAGAAACTGGAAGAGCAAGTGAAGATGACCAACGTATCGTGCCCGATGCAGGTGGATGAAGCCACTATGCTCAATAAACTGACAATCGAGTCGGATAAGGTGCTTTATCATTATACGATTGACGAATCTGTAGTACAGATGTCTGCTTTGAAGGAAAATGCCGAACAGATGAAGGCAAATGTGAAGAACTCTTTGAACTCCTCCGATCCAGCCTTGCGCATGTTCTTGGAAGTATGTGTGAAGTGTGATAAAGGGGTGGGCTATCTGTATAAAGGGAATAAATCCGGAGAAACTTTTGAAATATCTTTTGGAGTTTCAGAGATAAAGGCTCTTCTATAAATCAAGGAGTAGAAATCAGTTCGGAAGGTTTGGAATGGAAAAATTTGAGTTACATATTCTTGGTTGTGGTTCCGCTTTACCCACAACGCGTCATTTCCCTACGTCTCAAATTGTGAACGTGCGCGACAAGTTGTTTATGATTGATTGTGGGGAAGGGGCGCAGTTGCAGTTCCGTAAATCACATCTGAAGTTTTCACGTTTGAATCATATTTTTATCTCTCACTTGCATGGAGACCATTGTTTTGGCTTATTAGGACTGATTTCTACACTTAACCTTTTAGGACGTACAGCAGAGTTGCATATCCATTCTCCCAAAGGGCTGGAAACATTACTGACACCTATGCTGGATTTTTTTAATAGGCAGATGACGTACAAGGTCCTTTTCCATGAGTTTGATACGAAAGAACCGATGCTGATTTATGAAGACCGTTCGTTGACGGTTACTACCATTCCTTTGCGTCATCGTATGCCGTGTTGTGGTTTTTTGTTTGCAGAAAAGCGGTGTCCTAACCATATTATCCGTGAAATGGTCGATTTCTACCAAGTGCCGGTATACGAATTGAATCGTATAAAGAATGGGGCCGATTACGTGACATCGGAGGGAAAAACTGTTTCCAACAACTTGTTGACCCGCCCTTCTGCTCCGTCCCGCAGTTATGCCTATTGCTCGGATACCATCTATCTTCCTTCTATCGTGGAGCAGATAAAAGGGGTTGATTTACTTTTTCATGAGGCGACATTTGCGAATGAGGATGCGCCACGTGCCAAAGAAACATTTCATACAACTGCTGCACAAGCGGCCGAAATAGCCAGGAGGGCTGAGGTGAAGAAGTTGTTGATAGGACATTTTTCGGCACGATACGAAGATGAAAATGTCTTGCTTCAAGAAGCATCCGCTATTTTTCCGGATACTCAGCTTGCCAAAGAAACACTTTGTGTATCGGTATGAATTAAACTTTTCGTATCTTTGGCAGTCTAAAACAACAAATGCGAATAGAAATTTATGACTCCTTCCTATAATGAACGCGAAGTGTTGGCTCTTCTACAAGAAGAAAGCACACAAAAGCGGGGATTTGAGATGATTGTTACCCAATATAGCGAGCAGTTGTATTGGCAGATTCGTCGTATGGTCCTCTCTCATGAAGATGCCAATGATTTACTTCAGAATACTTTCATTAAAGCATGGATTAATATAGATTATTTCAGGGCAGAGGCTAAACTCTCTACCTGGCTCTATCGCATAGCCTTGAATGAATGCCTCACTTTTCTGAACAAACAACGGGCTGCTTCCACAGTCTCTTTGGATGACCCCGAGGCAGATGCACTTCAAAAGCTTGAAAGTGATCCTTACTTCTCCGGTGATAAAGCAGAGATGGCTTTGCAAAAAGCCTTGCTTGCCTTGCCGGAAAAACAACGTATGGTGTTTAATCTGAAGTATTACCAGGAAATGAAATACGAAGAGATGTCCGATATATTTGGTACTTCCGTAGGTGCCTTGAAGGCTTCCTATCACCATGCCGTGAAGAAAATAGAAAAGTTTTTGGGTGAGGAGTATTAAACCTTTGCCACAAAACAATGTCTAATTAAACAGAAAGGAGAAAGCTTATGAAAGAAGAAGATAAAATACAGAAAAAGATAGGGACGGAAAATCCTTTCCGCGTTCCTGAAGGCTACTTTGAGAATCTTACTTCAGAGGTAATGAACCGGCTTCCCGAAAAAGAGAAACTCATTGCTGTGCAGACAGAGCCTACAATGTGGCAGAAGGTAAGGCCTTGGTTGTATATGACCGCCATGTTTATAGGTGCGGCATTGATTATCCGTGTAGCTTCTTCGGAGCATACTCCATCTGTAGAGCGTATGGCTGCTGATGATACGGAAACAGAAATGGAATATATTAATATGGCTGTAGAGAATTCCATGCTGGATGATTATTCATTGTATGTTTATTTGGCAGACTCTGATGCAGAATAAGGTAACAACACTCAACTATTTAAAAATGAAGAAACTAATTGTTTTATTGGTTATGATATGTGGCATTATGCCTCTGCTTTGGGCTAGCGATGGATGTGACCAGCATCTGTCACCTGAAGAGTTTCGTGCCAAACAAAAAGCGTTTATAACGGAGAAAGCCGGACTGACGAGTGAGGAGGCAGCCAAGTTCTTCCCATTGTATTTTGAATTGCAGGACCGGAAAAAGCAGCTAAATGACGAGGCTTGGAAGTTGCTTCGACAAGGGAAAGATGAAAAAACAACCGAAGCCCAGTATGAGGAAATTATGGAAGGTGTATATGATGCCCGTATCGCTTCTGACCGGTTGGACAAGACCTACTTTGATAAGTTCAAGAAAATATTGCCTTGTAAAAAGATTTATCTGGTGCAAAGGGCTGAAATGCGTTTCCACCGTGAGCTGCTGAAAGGTATGCACAAGAATGGAGATAGTCCCCAGCGAAGACCGCAAGGGAAAAGATGAGTAGTGAATGAATACAAATAAGGAAGGTTGCCACAATGATGTGAGCAACCTTCTTTTGTTAATGAGAGATACCTTTAGAAGAATCATCTTGTTTCCCTTCTTTTTCCAGTACTTTCGCTTCGTTCCATAGCTTATCCATCTCCTCCAGCGTCATGTCATGGAGGTTTTTGCCCTCCTTGATGCTGTGCGCTTCTACATAGTTGAAGCGGTTGATGAACTTCTGGTTGGTCCGTTCCAGCGCATTGTCCGGATTGATTTTGTAGAGGCGGGCAGCGTTGATGAGGCTGAACATGACATCGCCGAATTCAGCTTCAGCTTTTTCCTTATCCATGTGGGCGACTTCTGTCTGGAACTCCCGGATTTCTTCTTTTACCTTATCCCACACCTGTTCGCGTTCTTCCCAGTCGAATCCTACATTGCGTGCCTTGTCCTGGATGCGATAGGCCTTGATGAGCGAGGGTAGGGCGGTGGGCACACCGCTCAGTACGGTTTTATTCCCATCTTTTTCCTTCAGCTTCAACTGTTCCCAGTTTTCTGAGACCTGGCCTGCGGTTTCGGCCTTTACATCGCCGAAGACATGGGGATGGCGGAAAATAAGTTTCTCACAAAGACGGTCGCATACGTCTTTCATATCGAAATCACCGGTTTCGGAGCCTATCTTTGCATAAAAAGCCACATGCAGCAGCACATCGCCCAGCTCTTTGCAGATGTCATTCTTGTCATCGCGTATCAGGGCGTCACAAAGTTCATAAGTCTCTTCGATGGTATTGGGGCGCAGGCTTTCGTTGGTCTGCTTGCGGTCCCAGGGACATTTCTCGCGCAGCTCGTCGAGTATGTCGAGGAAGCGGCCGAAGGCTTCCATCTGTTCTTTTCTTGTATGCATGATTTTGAAATTTAGTTTTTCCATTCTTCGTATGAGATAAGCAAGCCTATTACTTCCGAATAGTTCTTGCGTCCGCTTTGAATCTTGTTTCCTTTAAGGTACAAGTCGTAGATAAAGTTCTGGATGTCTCCGATGAGCGGACTGTATTTCTCCATCCAGTATTGCTGGTTCTTTTGGGCCAGTTCTATGATTTCAGGACGTATCCGGTTGAAAAGTTCTGCGTATTCTTCTTCGCTCATCAGTCGGCGGGCATTGCCCAGCACATGTGGGAGTACGGAGAAATACCCACTGAAACGAATCTCTTTCACCTGCGAACGGGTGCAGACCTGGTAAGCGTAGAAGTTGGCTTCTGCCTCGCTGGTGATGCCTAAAAAGTGTGCCAGCTCGTGGGCATAAGTAGCAGGATATTGTGGTGGAAGCAAATCGCCGTTCAGCGTGAATTCGCAGAAGAAAGGTCCCATGCTTCCCGTAACACCGACCATGGAAATGAACGGAGTGAAAAGCATGGTCTTCACGCGCGGAGAGGAGTGGGGAGGGCGATGTATCCCCAGCGTATCGCTGATTTGGTTGTATCCGTGTACGCTTTCCCGGCAGACCAATGGTTCGTCAATGGAGGTGACATCTGTATAGGAAGCATTCAGCTTGTCTATATAGTTGTCTACAAATGACTGAAAGATTTCGGGAGTATAGGCAGTATAAGGAATGTTTGTCCTGCCATAGAAATCTTTCTGTGAGTAGTTCAGTCCCCATGCCAGATAGAACCATGCATATATCCACAGCAAGTATTCCATTTCGTTCAGCAGAATCTGTTTCCACTTTTTCTTTTGGATATAGCGTGCCCTGATTGGATTGAAAAGAAGTCCGAGTACACTGAGGAAAATAAACAAGTCGCCTATGGCAAAAGGCATGAGTTTTGAAAAGGAGGACAAGAAATGAGAAATCACCGGATATACAGACTGTGCATATACTTCTCCCAATATTGGAATGAGCTGCGTTGCCCATACAACAGACAGTAATACGATTAATACGACATACCGGATTTTCAATTTGTCTCTCATTTTTATTTTCAACCTACCATTAAGAGGACTATCGACCTCTAACTCCTAAGCCCGGAGGGCGATAACTCCCTTTAACTCCTACTAACTCCTGACTCATTTTGTAGGGACAAAAATATATATTTAAATTTTAATTCATTAATTTTGCGCCCGTTATTCGCAATAAATTAATTATAGAGATTTAAAAACATGGAATTAGCAAGTAAGTACAATCCCGCTGACGTGGAGGGAAAGTGGTACCAGTATTG
Organism: Bacteroides sp. AF25-38AC; assembly: GCF_003602995.1. Taxonomy (NCBI): domain Bacteria; kingdom Pseudomonadati; phylum Bacteroidota; class Bacteroidia; order Bacteroidales; family Bacteroidaceae; genus Bacteroides; species Bacteroides sp. AF25-38AC. The sequence goes on from NZ_QTMD01000008.1 coordinate 115,130, forward strand.
GTTGGACCACAAATTATTCAGTTCGAAACCCGATGGTCGTGAGCCTTACACCGTCGTCATCCCGCCCCCCAACGTCACCGGTGTGTTGCACATGGGACACATGCTTAATAATACCATACAAGATATTCTGGTACGCCGTGCCCGCATGGAAGGCAAGAATGCCTGCTGGGTGCCGGGAACCGACCATGCATCCATTGCTACCGAGGCCAAGGTGGTGAACAAACTTGCCGCACAAGGCATCAAGAAGACAGACCTTACCCGCGACGAGTTCTTGAAGCATGCCTGGGAATGGACTGACGAACATGGCGGCATCATCTTGAAGCAGCTCCGCAAGCTGGGTGCTTCTTGCGATTGGGATCGTACAGCTTTTACTATGGATGAGAAACGCAGTGAAAGCGTGCTCAAGGTTTTTGTTGACTTGTATAACAAAGGTCTGATTTATCGTGGTGTCCGCATGGTGAACTGGGACCCTAAGGCACTGACCGCACTTAGTGACGAGGAAGTAATCTACAAAGAAGAGCACAGCAAGCTGTACTATCTGAAGTATATGGTAGAAGGTGACCCCGAAGGACGTTATGCAGTGGTTGCTACCACCCGCCCTGAAACCATCATGGGAGATACAGCCATGTGCATCAATCCGAATGACCCCAAGAATACCTGGTTGAAGGGTAAGAAGGTGATTGTTCCGTTGGTAGGACGTGTTATTCCGGTTATCGAGGACGATTACGTAGATATAGAGTTCGGTACCGGTTGTCTGAAGGTAACTCCTGCCCACGATGTGAACGACTACATGCTGGGTGAGAAGTACAATCTGCCGAGCATCGACATCTTCAATGATAACGGAACGCTTAGTGAAGCTGCCGGCTTGTATATCGGTATGGACCGTTTCGATGTGCGCGAGCAGATTGAGAAGGACCTGGCTGCTGCCGGTCTGTTGGAGAAAGTGGAAGCCTATACCAACAAGGTAGGTTTCTCCGAACGTACCAACGTGCCCATCGAACCGAAACTTTCCATGCAGTGGTTCTTGAAGATGCAGCACTTTGCCGACATGGCTTTGCCGCCGGTGATGAATGATGAGTTGAAGTTCTATCCTGCCAAATATAAGAATACGTACAAGAACTGGTTGGAAAATATCAAGGACTGGTGTATCAGCCGCCAGTTGTGGTGGGGGCATCGCATTCCTGCTTATTTTTTGCCGGAAGGTGGTTATGTAGTGGCTGCCACTCCCGAAGAAGCCTTGGCATTGGCAAAAGAGAAAACGGGTAATGCAGACCTTAAACTGGAAGACCTTCGTCAGGATGAGGACTGCCTGGATACTTGGTTCTCCTCCTGGTTGTGGCCCATCTCTTTGTTTGACGGTATCAACAATCCGGGTAACGAGGAGATAAACTACTATTATCCTACCAGCGACTTGGTGACCGGTCCGGACATTATCTTCTTCTGGGTAGCCCGTATGATTATGGCAGGCTATGAATATGAAGGTAAGATGCCGTTCCAGAATGTTTATTTTACGGGTATTGTCCGTGACAAGCTGGGACGTAAGATGTCCAAGTCGTTGGGTAATTCTCCCGACCCGCTGGATTTGATTGAGAAATACGGTGCCGATGGTGTACGTATGGGCATGATGCTTTCAGCTCCTGCTGGCAATGACATCCTCTTTGACGATGCACTGTGTGAGCAAGGACGTAACTTCAATAATAAGATATGGAACGCTTTCCGTCTGATTAAAGGTTGGGAAGTCAGTGCGGAAGTTCCGGTACCGGAAGCTTCAGAACTGGCAATACGCTGGTTTGAGGCCAAGCAGAATGAAGTGGCTGCCGAAGTGGCTGATTTGTTCAGCAAGTACCGTTTGAGTGAAGCGCTGATGGCTGTTTACAAACTGTTCTGGGACGAATTCTCTTCCTGGTATCTGGAAATGATTAAACCGGCATACGGCCAGCCCATCAACCGGAAAGTGTATGAAGCAACTATCGGTTTCTTTGATAACTTGTTGCATCTGCTCCATCCGTTCATGCCATTTATTACAGAGGAGTTGTGGCAGCATCTTTGCGACCGTACAGACGGTGAGAGCTTGATGGTAAGCCCGTTGTCAATGTCGGCATTGGTAGATGAGGATATCATCCGGGAGTTTGAAGTGGTGAAAGAGGTTATCAGCAATATCCGTTCCATCCGTTTGCAGAAGAACATCGCCCAAAAAGAGACACTTGAGTTGCAGGTTATCGGTGAGAATCCGGTTGTGGCATTCAACGCGGTTATCATGAAAATGTGTAACCTTTCCTCCATCAATATAGTGGAGAACAAGGCCGACGGTGCTGCTTCCTTCATGGTAGGTACTACGGAATATGCCGTACCTTTGGGTAATATGATTGACGTGGAAGCCGAGATAGCCCGTATGGAGGCTGAACTGAAGCATAAGGAAGGATTCTTGCAGGGTGTGCTGAAGAAACTGGGTAACGAGAAGTTTGTGAATAATGCTCCTGCCGCTGTTCTTGAGATGGAACGCAAGAAGCAGGCAGATGCTGAAAGTATCATCAAATCTCTCAAGGAAAGTATTGCAGCATTGAAAAAGGCATAACTGTCCATCACATAAAACAGAGAAAAAGCTCCGGAACCTTCAACTCCGGAGCTTTTTTTAGCGGTATAATGAACTGTTTATTTGAACAGTTCTGCTACGCACCACATCAGGCGTGCGGTGGTGTGTGTCCAGATTTCCTTGTAAGTGCAGTTATTTTGCATCGGGAAGTAGGGTTCGTCCTCATTTTCGAATGTTTCGATTCCTACGGGCACGGCTCCCACAACATTTCCGGCGTATGCCCCGTAAAGCGGCGGATAGTCATATCCGTCTCCATAAACGGTACTCATGGCAAACGGGTTGTAGCCTAATATGTATTCTACCTGGCGGGTTGCAATATCCCTTAACGCTTTGTCGTTGAATAGGCGTGCAAGAATAAAGGCTGCTTTGGCTTTGCCCATGACAACAGCGTGGAATCCCCTGAACTGATAGGCGACGGGGAAACGGCGCAGATAGAAATCCTTCGAGAGAGGGATGCCGTTGCGTACTTGTGCATTGTATTCTTCCAGGCTGGGAAGCCCTACCTGCTCTCCTTCGTGGTACAGATTCTTATAATCGGTATTATCCACCTCGTATACGGCGCTTGGCAGTATGCCATACGGCTCAATCAGTTGTGAAATCCCGCGTAGATAGTCTGCATAGGCTTCACAGGATGCCTGCCACAACGGGGCGTCCGGATGGGTAGGGGCATCTGTCAGTAGCGTCGAGAGTCCTTCGGCCATCAAGTGCTCTTGGCTTTGGTGATAATAGGCCAGAATACGTTTTTTCCGGGAAGATTCATAGAAGAAACCTCGCAGGGGGATTTTCCAGTCGGTACGCTTTTCCAACTGTTGGCCCGCCATGACGGTACGTGCCAGCCGGGTTGCCCAGTCCAGATAGTAAACATCTTGTGTAAGGCGGTACAAACGCATGGCTGTGACGGTGGCAAGGGCATAAAGTTCGGTTTCGTTCTGTTCCGTCCTTTGTGTATCCAGCAGGTCGATGGCGAATTGGAAGTCCTCAATGGCACTGTTCCGGCACCACCGTGCAAACACTGGGTCTTTCTTTTCAAAATGAGGGGCGGCGAGTGCGCAACTGGAAGCGGCTTTCAGATTGTCCGTAGGCGTATTTCGTGCTTCTGTCTGCATGTCGTCTTTGTCACCACGGATATTCTTTGTCCAAATGCCGATAATCAGTCCACCCAGTCGGTAGCCGTCACCGAAGCGGGTACGCAGAATCCAGTTCACTCCCCAGCGTGCCTCTTCCAGCAGGCGTTCGTAGAAGATACTGTCTTTGCCTTGTACGGCACCGGCCATTTCGAGGAGGGCGATGCACGATTCGGCTGTATTTCCCGTTCCTTGAGTCAGGTCGGCTGCATCGTGCCATCCTCCGGCAATGCTCATGCTCCGTCCGTCGGGATGATAGGCGAATACATCCTGATGGCATTCCTGATGAATGCCGGGCTGGTCGAAACCGCAACGTTCGGAAAAGAAGAAGTTCAGCGTGTGCCAGGCGGTAGACAGGTAGGCATCATTTCCGATGGGGAAAGGCTTTGATTGTACATCACCGATGGAGAGGAAGTATTGTCCGGGCGTATTGAAACTGCTGAAGTCCAGTACAAGAAATCCTTTGTCCAGCTTCTTGTCCTGATTCAGAGGACTGGCCGTACCTTGATAAACGGTTTGTCCCGTGGCGGCATCGTGCAGGCTGAAAGCCCTTTCCGGCATGTGCTGCACCAAAGCCTGCTTGCGTGCTCCCGGCTTGTATCCGCTGTGGCAGTAGGCCATTGCGTCTTTTCGCAGGTCGAATCCCCGGCTGTTTTCCGCTTCTACCTTTTCGATGCGCATGTCGTCTATGTATAGGCTCATGCGTTCGCTGGCTCCTGCAGGAGCACCTGCCAGCATGATGTTTACCGAAAAGCCGGTGACACAGTCACGGTATAGGTCCGGTATCTCCCATATGATGTGCTGCCATTTGTTGGGATAGACAGTCTCGAAGTGTTGTCCTTCAAAGCGTCCGGGAGTCGGCATGATTTTCTCTCCTTCATTGTATAGGGTGAATCCGGCAAAGGTCAGATAAACGCCCGGTGCATCCACATATACCCAAACGGAAAAGCGGTTGTATTCCCGCAAGTCTTCCCGGTCGAGGGGACGGATAATCTCCGGGGTGGCGTAATTCCGGTTTGTTGGATTCTTCTTGCCCAGGGAGGCAGGAGTGTCCAGACGGACACTTCCTTTGCCTGAGACAGTGACTTTACGGTCCACATGTATGGTTCCGGGTCCGGTGTGGCGCAGAGCGCCGAAATCTTCGGCCAGGGGGAGTACCCTGCTTTTCAATACCTTTTTCTTTTCCCACCGCGTCAGTCCGGCGTGTGCGGGATTAGCTTTCATTATGCGGTGCACATGATTGCTTTGCTGTAATTGTTTCTCCAGTTCCGTATCGGGTTTCCACGGAGCTTGTGCTTGTGCCTGCATGCAGCAGCATGCCAGCAGCAGTGTTCGGATGATGTATTTCATGGTATTCAGTGTTTGGTTTCAGGGTAAGCATGAAAAGGAGCCTTGAACTCCGGACGTAATGTATAAGTATCCTTCAGTGGGAAATCTGTGGGAACTTCTTGGGTGACGGCACCGGTGGCAGCCCATTCGCATCCCCGGAGTAAAGTCACCTGGAAACCGGTGCAGCGCATGGAGTAAGTCATGTTCGGGTCGTTGCCGCAGTGCCCCAGGAGGTCGACGAATATGCGCCCTTTCCCGTAGCTTACTGTCCACATCAACGGTTCATGCCGTCCGCGTTCGTAGGCGGTTGCCAATATTTCCATGTTTCTTACCGGACCGCGTAGGCGGGTATATATCTCGTCCTTGAAGTGTTTCCATTGAGGAGGCAATCCTTGCAGGATAGGATGATGGGGGGCGCGGTGTTCTATGACGGTTTCGTGCTGCAAGCCGTGGTAGCCGGCATACCCCGGAGAGTAGTCGTAGACGTATTGTCCGTCTTTCCAGTACAGATACGGACCGTCCTTTTCGTTTCGTCCGTCCCATGCCCCCATGCCTATTATCTCGTTGTATTCTTTCCAGTCGGCCATCGGGACGACGGAAGAATGTATCACTACCACACCGCCTCCATCGGCAACGTATTTCTCGAAATTCTTGCGTACGGGCTCTGTCCATGTAGCTCCGCCGTAGTTGATGACGATTAAATCATATTGGTGGAAATCGGGTTTGAAGGTAGCGATGTCTCCACCAAAGTCGGGTGTAAAGGCGAAGTCCACTTTGAACATTCCGCTGTTTTCCAATATCTGCTTCATGGCTTCGCAGGCGCCTTGCCAGTAATGGCTGCCGTCCTGCCCGGCTATCATCATGGTTTTGATTACTTTCTTTTGCTGTGCGTGTGTGTGCGAGGCAGCTCCTATATAAATAAGGAGTACCAGGATAAGTGTCAGTCTTGTTTTCATTTTCCGGAAGATTTAAAGTTTTTGCCAGTAGGGTTCCATTCTATACGGTCGTAGCAGCGTGTGGTGCGCAGATTGTAACCTTGTTCGTCTACGCTGAACTTTCCGTCTTTGAAGTAGGATATGTAGAGCTCGGAGATGCCGTCCTTGTTGCGGTCTTCTACAAGGAGATTGTACTTGTCGGTGACATAAATCTCGTCGGAAATGTATTGTATTTCTTTGGTATAGTTGTCTACGATTGCATAGTAGGCCTTGAAAAGGTCGAAAGTGGGGTAGTGCCCGTTGTCACGTCCGAAAAGCATTACTTCTTCAAGGGCATCGTCCCCATCCATATTGGCAAATACGGATTGCTGAAAGGAAAATCCCGGTTTTTGTACTTGTGGAGGGATATTGTCCCATCCTTCCTGATGGGCTGTCACTGAAAATTGCGCTTGTGCATGGATGACGTACACCAGCGCCGACAATAGGATAATCAGTTTTCTCATTGCGTGCATTTTGAGGTTATGATAATAATAGGGTTACTTCTTGCTTATATGACCGGTGGCCCGGAGTTTTCCCTAACTTTTTTTAGAATAATTAATGAACACGGGATGTATAGGGACTTAGTGCCTCTCCCATCAGGACTGAACCGGTCTGACCCGTATACTGAGAGGTCATAACATCCGCATCCTTTCCATTAAAACACCCGGATGTTTTTGGGTAATACACCCAGATGTTTTTGGGTAATACATCCGGGTGTTTTGGGTGAAAACATCCCCATGTATTTGGGTAAAACATCCGGATGTTTTGACCTCTCAGTTCTATACTCTTTAGGGCTAAGTCCCGGTGTGTAGCCGACAAGGTATAGGGGACGTTCCGCTTATGTATGGTCTTAATGCGAGGTGAGCAGGTGCATCAATATCAGTGGCAGATAATCTTTCAGCTTGACCCTTAAAATCTTCAAAGCCTGCTGGATGCGGTAGTCTACCGTTTTTGGGGAAACGTTGAGTAGTTCGGCAGCTTCCTTGTAACTCAGATTCTGGAAACGATGCATGATGAAAGCTTCCCTATAAGTAGGCGGCAGTTCGTTGATGGCCCTTTGTATATGCTTGCTTAATTCGTTGATTTGATAGATATCCACCTCCTGCAGCATGGCGAACATTCGTTCATAGTAAGCGGTGTCTGCCCGTTGCTTCACTTCATTTTGGGCAATCCGGGTCATGCAACGATGGTAGACAGCCTTGAACAGATATTGCTTGAGCGAATATTCGATAACGGGTCTTTCTCGGTTTTCCCAAAGCCATAGCATGACGTCCTGAACAATCTCTTCTGCATCTTCCAACCGGACAAAACGATAGCAGTAGGTGCAGAGCACTGAATAGTACTTTTGAAATAACACATCAAAAGCACTTCTATCTCCTTTTTGTATGGCGGATAATAAAGATGTATCTTCTAATGGTATGTTTCTCATAGGGTGGGGGTTCATTATTGTTGGGCAAAAATAGCTTTTTTTCCTATTATAATCTAAGTATATAAAATATTTTTAGTTTTTTGTTTAGGAGTTCTTTTCACCCGTTTGTCTTTAGATTAAAGCTAGCAATAAAAATTATGGTAAAAAGAGAGGGAATGGAGAACCTGCTTCTCAGGTATTATGAAGGAGAGACAACGGAGGATGAAACTGCTCTGATAAAGGAGTGGCTGGAAGCATCGGAAGAGAACCGCAGGACAGCCCGCCAGATTCAGACACTCGGTCTGGCGGCGGACATGGCGCAGATTTCATCCAGGCTGGATGTAAAGAAGGCCTTGGAGGATGTACATCGTAAGATGAAACAGAAAAAGGTCAATAGGTATCAGGTATTATTTAGAGGGATGCAACGGGCGGCCGCCATTTTATTCATCCCTTTGATGGTATCGTGGTCTATCCTTTATTGGGACAAGGATAAAGAAGAGATACATATGATGGAAGTCAGGACAAATCCGGGAATGACTACTTCTGTCGAATTGCCGGATGGAACGGAAGTCGTTCTGAACTCGTCGTCGTCGTTGCGCTATCCTTCCCGGTTTGCCGATGATAAAAGGGAAGTGAAGTTGGTGGGTGAAGCATTCTTTTCTGTCGCAAAAGATGAAAAGAAGTTCATTGTCGGCACGCTGAACAATTCCAAGATAGTGGTACATGGAACGGAGTTCAACGTAGAGGCTTACAAAGGGAGCAGGACGGTACAGACCACTTTGGTTTCGGGTAAAGTCAGTTTCTCCTATGTGAATAACGGCAGGAGGAATAATGTAATGATGATGCCGGGGCAAAAGGTTATTTATGATATAGTGCGGGAAAAGGTCGTTGTGAAAGAAGTCAATGTAGACGTGGAAACATGTTGGAAGGACGGACGTTTGATTTTCAGGAACACTCCGTTTGAAGATATATTGAAGAGTTTGAGCAAAAGATATAATGTGGAATTCATTCTGAAAAAGGCTTCATTGAAGCAGAATTCCTTTACGGCTACATTTACCAAACAACGTTTGGAGCGAATATTGGAGCACTTCCGAATATCCTCGAATATTCATTTCAAGTTTGTTGAAGATGGTGATGTGGATGCCGAGAGACAGGTAATAGAAGTTTATTAACCCTTTAAAAAGTAGTATGATGAAACACAAGTCCGTTTAGAAAAACATGCAGGAAAATGTTGGCGCATTTTCCTGCATGAAACACAGTAACTTTTAAATATCTGTTTGGCGACAGATAAAGTAACTTTATTTTTTCACTAGAAATCAATACAAAATTATGAAAAAACACTATTGTATCCAATCATTTAGGGCAAAAAGTGTCCTGATGAGATGCATGAAAAAAATTCCTCTTGCTATGAGATGCACATTATTTATGTTGTTTTGTTTGGTTGGTATGACTTTTGCCAATGAAGGTTATGCTCAAAAGACAATGGTAAACATTGCTCTTGAAGACAAGACCGTTGATGAAGTACTGACAGAATTGGAACAGGGTACTGAATTCGTTTTCTTCTACAACAACAAGCAGATTGACGTTAAGCGCCGTGTATCGGTCCGGGCAAATAACAAAACCATATTCAAGGTTCTGAACGATGTATTCAAAGGAACCAATATAGGCTATAAGGTATTGGACCGTAATATAATCCTTTATGATAAAGCTGTAGGAGCTGATGGGGTACAGATGGCTTTGCAGGCTGCGACGGTGAAAGGTTCTGTGGTCGATGCAACCGGTGAACCGGTGATTGGTGCCAGTATCTTGGTGCAGGGAACTACCAACGGTGTCATAACAGACATTGACGGTAATTTCATTCTGACCAATGTGGGCTCTGATGCTACTCTTATAATAAGCTATGTAGGTTATAAGACACAAAACATAAAGGTTGCAGGCCGAAATTCGTTCAAGATAGTTTTGGTAGAAGATGCTGAGATATTGGATGAAGTGGTTGTTGTAGGATATGGTGTACAGAAGAAAGAATCACTGACCGGTGCCATTGCAGCCATTGGTGCTGATGAAATAGCTACGACCAAGACCGAGAATCTGATTAGCAATATTCAAGGTAAGATGCCGGGACTATTGATTCGCCAGAAAACCGGAGAGCCGGGAACTTTCGACAATATGGTGAGCATTCGCGGTTATGGTGACCCGTTGGTGGTAATTGATGGTATCACGCGTGAAGGTACTGAAGAACTTGCACAGCTGAATTCTGAGGATATAGAAAGTATCTCTATTTTGAAAGATGCTTCTGCCGCTATTTATGGTATGAATGCGGCTAATGGCGTAATCATTGTTACTACCAAAAAAGGTGTGGCCGAAAAGACCAGAGTATCTTACTCGGCATTGTTCGGTATGAAGAATGCCACGGGTATGGAAGAAACGGTAGATGCTTATACTTATCGCATGTTGGCCAATGAAAGGGCACGTAATGACCAGGCTGCCCCTGAATACACTGACGATATTCTGGAACTGTATAGAACCGGGGCTAAGGGTTATACAGACAATAACTGGATTGACATGTTTATGAATAAACTGGCGTTCCAGCAATCGCATACTGTTTCTGTGAGAGGCGGAACGGATAAGGTGAAATATTATGTGAGCTTCGGCTATAATGGCGATAATGGTTTGCTGAAGAGTGGTATCCAATACTATCATAGATATAATCTGAGAAGTAACCTGACTGCAGAGCTTACGAAAGGGCTGAAACTGAATGTGAATCTGTCCGGGCGTTGGGATGAAACCCAAAGGCCGAGAGAGGATTTTATGTGGACTTTTAAGACTTTGATGGTTAATGACCGTGGTATCGGTACTCATACGATTAATAATCCCAATCATTTGTCTGCAATCGGTCCTGAAAACAAGAATCCTTTTGCGTTGGTTGATCCGGATATAGACGGTTATCGCAAGAACAGAGGCCTGACGTATTCTGCCGATGTGGAATTGAATTGGCAAGTTCCTTTTGTAAAAGGGTTGGCATTGAGTCTTTTGGGGTCATTTGACGGTAACAATCGTAACAACTCTTCTTTAAATCGTTCTTATCCGTTGTATGATTATTATACAGATGCGCCTGCCGGTACGGGAGGTAGTACTGATGCTTATTCCAATACGATGAGAATATATCAGAAGATTTATGGTAGGTTGCAGGCTAATTATATGCGTTCTTTCAATCAGCACAATTTGAATGTGACAGCTGTGGCAGAGTTGAGCAGTACACGACGCGATGAATTATCCGGTTCCCGGCAATATTCAGAGTTATTTACTAATGATATTTTGAATCAGGCAAGTCCGGGTACAGCTACCAATTCAGGGTATCGTAGTTTTGGCCGTTTAGCAGCCTATCTGATGCGTGCGAACTATGATTATGCCGGTAAATACTTGTTGGAAGTAGTAGGGCGTTATGATGGTTCTTATCGTTATGCTCCTTCTAAGCGTTGGACGTTCTTCCCGTCGGTAAGTGCCGGATGGCGACTTTCGGAAGAAAGTTTCATCAAGGACAATTTGCCGTTTATTACTAATTTGAAAATCAGGGGTTCTTTTGGGCAAAGTGGATATGATGCCGGTGATCCTTTCCAATATGTATCTGCTTATAATTCAGCTTCTAATGGTTATGTTTTTGATGGTGCCAGCCAGATTATGGGTATGGTAGCTCCTGGTGTAGTGACTGACCGGCTTTCTTGGGTTACATCTTCTATTTCCAATGTAGGTCTGGATTTTGACTTATGGAACGGTAAGTTGAGTGGTACTATCGAGTGGTTCAATCGTAAGAATGAAGGCATTTTGGCCGACCGTGCACAATCTGCTCCTGATACATTTGGTGCAAGTTTCCCGAAGGAAAATCTGAATTCTAACCGGAACCGGGGTTTTGAGATTGAATTGGGACACAGAGGACAAATCGGTAAGGACTTCTCATATTCAGTAAGTGCTAATTTTACGTATGCCCGTGAAAGAAGTCTGCATGTGGAACATGCAGAATATACCAGTTCTATGGATAGATGGCTGAATGGAAAGGAAAACCGTAACAGTAATGTGATGTGGTTGTATAAATACGATGGCCAATATACTTCTTTGGAACAGTATGAAACGGCTCCTTTGATTGGTGGGAACTTGGGTAACTCTAAGATGCTTCCGGGTAGTTACAGATTGCTTGACCTGAATGGTGATGGTAGAATTAACAGCAGTGACCGTGTTCCGGAGTTTTGGGCAACCGGTGCAAATCCTCCTATCCAGTATGGGTTGACTTTGGCGGCTTCTTATAAGAATTTTGATCTCAATATGCTGTTTCAAGGAGCTTCCGGTTACTCCATCGGATATGCCAATGATGATGTTTGGGGATATGGTGGCAAGACAAATAAATCTTATTTAATTGCGAAATATGTAGATCGTTGGCATCCTGCAAATATAACAGATGATCCGTATAATCCTGCCACACAATGGGTAGCCGGCTATTATCCGGCATTACGCCACAATTTCTCTAATACTTCGGATAATGGTAGTAGATGGAATTATGGTATTTCCGTTTGGCTTCCGCAAGCTACTTATCTCCGTTTGAAGAGTATGGAGATCGGTTACAATCTGCCAAAATCATTTATGAAAAGAATCGGGTTGAACAGTGCCCGTATCTTTGTCAATGGTTCAAATCTGCTTACGTTCTGTAACAAGGCTTTGAAGGATGCTGACCCCGAACGTGAGGAAAGGGATTGGGGAGCCAACTTGGCATATCCGTTGATGAGAACTTATAACTTTGGGTTAAACATAAACTTTTAATTCTGAAATACCATGAAAAAAAATATTTTATCGATATTCTCATTATGTGCATTGATGGGATTGTCCGGTTGTAATGCCTTCTTGGAACTTGAACCGCTGGATAAAGTGTCTCCCGATCAGTTATTGGAGACAGAAGGTGGTGTAAAGGCACTATTGGCAAACATATATACCATGATTCCTATGGAAGATTTTAATTATCGTCCGAACGCTGGTTTTAATCAACGCGGTTATGATGGTGTGAATGAAACTACTAATTTGGCATTTCTTACCGACGAAGCTACCCGTAGTGACGGAGGAGTGGATATAGGTTACGAAGGATTCAATTATTGGCCCTATGGAGATATTCGTCAGGTGAATATTTTTATGCAGAATGTAGAAAAAGCCAAAGAAGCAGGAACAATTTCTGTTGCAGATGCGGATCGTATGACTGGTGAAGCCCATTTTGCACGTGCTTATATGTATTATGGGCTTGTAAAAAGATATGGAGGCGTTCCTCTGATTGACAAAGTGCAGGACGATGATTATGCCGATGGTGGACCGGGCGCTGTGGCAGTTCCCCGCAGTACAGAGTTGGATACTTGGAAATTTGTATTGAATGAGTGCACCCTTGCTGCTGCTACTTTGCCCGATGCGACTTCTGGTTCGGATTTGTATCGCGTAACCAAGTGGGCAGCTTATGCGTTGAAGTCAAGAGTTGCACTTCATGCAGCTTCTGTAGCCAAGTATTGGAATCTGGCACCTTTGGCTGGTGAAGCTGTCACTCAGAAACTGGTGGGTGGAATGACTTCTGCCGATGCCGATGCATTCTATAAAGAATGTATTGAAGCATCTAAGTCCCTTATAGAGAATTCCGGTAAATCTCTTTATAAGCCTGCTCCGGCTACTGTTAAGGAGGCTGCATCAAACTTCCAGGCCTTGTTCCTGAATGACCAGAATGAAGAGGTCATTTTCAGTAAAGCGTATCTTAATGGAACAACCAATACTAATCAAGGACATAGCTATGCTCAGTTTAATATCCTTCCTCAAGTCAATCCGGGCGCTCTGAAATATGGACGTTTCAATCCGATGTTGGAAATCGTTGATTTGTTTGAAGATTATACGGATGACGGCACGGGAAAAAGTGCAAAGATTGTAACTCGTACGGATGGGAATGAAGATGCTTATATCCCTAATTTCCATAATATGAATAATGCTTCTGTAGTGAACACCTTGATGTCGGTACCTTTTGTTAAATATAACGATTTGTATGAACCGTTTGCCAACAAGGATGCACGTCTGTTGGCAAGTGTGGTTGTGCCGGGTTCATCTTATGCCGGCACTGAGATTATTATCCAGGGCGGATTTATTAAGGACAATAATAGCTATGTGGCTTATTCAAACGAGTCTACTCAGAAAAATGGAACAACATATTATGCTTTAGGAGCCGAAGGTGAAACCATGTTCTCTGGATTTAATAATGTGAACAGTGGTGAGGATGCTAATTGGACTGCTACAGGTTTTGGAGTTCGTAAGTATATGCCCGAGGGCGAGAGCATGTCTCCCGACCGTCTTTCGTCCACTACCTCTTATATTGATATGCGTTTGGCAGAAGTCTACCTGAATTATGCTGAGGCTGTTGTGGAAAATGGTAGTGGATTTGGCGATAAGGAATTGGCTGAGAACTATTTGAATGCTTTGCGACGTAGAGCCGGACATACCGACCGGATATCTTTGACATTAGAGAGTGTTTTGAAGGAACGTCGTGTGGAGATGGCGTTTGAAGGAAAGCGTTTTTGGGATATGAATCGTCGTAGGGAATTCCATACTGAGTTCAGCAATAATAGAATTCGTAAAGCTTTGGTGCCGATGCTTGACTTGCGTGGTGCAGAGCCTAAATATGTCTTTGCAAGGGTGAACTACTTTGGTGACGAAACAAGAGGAGGGCGTACTTTCCAGAACATCAACTACTATAGGGGCATACCTAATATTGCCACGAATGGTTTAGTTCAGAATCCAGGTCATTAATTTGAATAATATTAAGTAGAAAGTTATGAAAAAGATATTGTTATTTGTGTCATGCTTCTTATTTGCATTGACATCTTGTGAAATTGATAATTATGAGGGACCGGATGCTTCCATACATGGTTCTATCCTTGACGAACAGACAGGTGAACTTGTAGGTTCCGATATGGAAAACGGTAATGCAATTAAAGTGAGGGAGCATGGATTTACTAATGCTACGGATCAAACCTGGTATATCACAAATACCGGAGAATATCGTAACAATATGGTTTTTGCTGCCACTTATGATGTTCGTTTTGAAAATGGGAATTTTTATCCATTTGAAGTGAAGGATTTTGTTGTTAAGTCAGGGGATAATGTGTATGATTTCAAGGTTATTCCTTATATTCGCGTCAAAAGTCCAAAAGTAGAAAAGAATGGCAATGTAATTACTGCTACATTCTCGTTGGAAGCTGGTAAACAAGAAGTGAAATTGAAAGAGATTCAGTTGTTTGCTTTTTCAGATATGTGGGTAGGTAACAATGTGAAATTGACGTTGAATGGAGGGACTGATAAGCAAGTGTTTAGTCCGAGTACTGCTATAAATAGCGCTGATATTTATACATTGTCCATCGATCTGGGACAAAATGCTGATGTCTTGAAATACAGCAAGAATTATTATTTCCGTATTGGCGCTCTGGCTGATGTTTCGGGTGTGGGCACTGTACGGCATAATTATGCGCCGGTAGTAGTTATAAAATTGTAATTTATAGCAGAGGGAGACGTTCTGCTTGACGGCAGAACGTCTTTTTTTATCCATACATTAAAAATAAGACCATGAAGAAATTGAACACGATTATTTTAATTTTGCTGGGGATGATATGTACTCAGTTGTATGCTGTACAATTGAATTCGATTTATCCTCTAAAACCCAATGACTCCGAAGCTTTTTATTTCACTCCCGAGAACTATCCTATAAAGGCGGATGGAAAGATGGATGTATCGGATGCTTTGCAGGCAGCGATTAATCAAGTGAAGAAAGAAAAGAATTTCGGAATCCTTTTTATCCCTGAAGGTAAATATAAAATCAGCAAGACCATTTATATTCCTACGGCTATTCGTTTGATTGGCTATGGAAAGAATCGCCCGGAATTTATTCTGGCTAAGAATTCTCCGGGTTTTCAGGAGGAAGTAGCTGATGATAAAGGAAAAGCTAAATACATGTTCTGGTTTACGGGAGCCGTTGTCAAGGAAGGTGAGAAACCCCGTGATGCCGGTGCCAGTACGTTCTACAGTGCCATGTCGAATATCAACTTGCGCATAGAAGATGGTAATCCGCATGCAGTGGCGCTACGCACACACTTTGCCCAACACAGTTTTATCAGTTATGTGGCCGTATACATAGGTAAAGGCAAGGCTGGTCTGTTCGATGTGGGCAATGAGTTGGAAAACGTTGCTTTTTACGGGGGAGATTATGGCATTTATACGACAAAAGCTTCTCCCGGATGGCCGGTAATGATGGTCGACTCTTATTTTGAGGGACAACGTGTAGCTGCTCTTCGTTGTCAGGAGTCCGGTTTGGCAATGGTGAATCTGTATGCCAAGAATGTTCCGGCTGTATTTGATATTGACCCTAATTATTGCGACAAGTTATTTTTGGAAAACAGCTATTTTGAAAATGTAAGTGGTCCGGCAGTGGTGATTACCAACGAGAACAACAGCAACAATCAGATAACCTTTCGCAATGTATATTGTAAGAATGTACCGACCTTGGCGAAATATACCCGTAGCAATACGGCCACCCATGTTTCTCATAAAATCTATAAGGTAAAGTCATACGACCACGGCTTGCAGATGGATGACATGGTGGATATGCCGGAATATGAAACGTTGGTTGATATTGAACCGATACAGAAGATGCCGGTTGCCCAACTGATGGACATCCCTGCACTGCCTGCAATGGCAACATGGGTAAATCTGCGCGAATTCGGTGCAAAGGGAGATGGGGAAACGGATGATACGAAGGCCATCCAGGAGGCTATTGACAAGTACGATAATATCTATGTGCCCCAGGGCTGGTATCGCATTACCGAAACTTTGAAGATGAAGCCCGATACCAAGTTGATAGGCCTGCATCCTTTTGGCACTCAGTTCCGGCTGGACGAAAGTACTGCTGCATTCAGTGGTTTTGGCGGTCCGAAAGCGATGGTGGAATCTTCGGAAGGCGGTGCAAATATGCTGATGGGCATTGGTATCAATACCGGCGGTTATAACTATCGTGCTGTAGGTGTGAAGTGGATGGCAAATGCAGATTCTTATATGAATGACGTGAAGTTTGTAGGCGGGCATGGCGGTTTATGGAAACCTAAACCGGGTGTTGAGGAACCACGTGGCCGGTGGAACAGACCGGCTCGTATCAGTTCTCCCGATAATCCGGTAGCGGCTTCGGGCATGGATCTTGCTTGGGACAACCAGTATTGGAGTCTGTGGGTGACCAACAACGGTGGTGGCACCTTTAAAGATATCTGGACAGCAAGCACATATGCCACCAATGGTTTCTATGCCAACAATACTTCTACTCCGGGGCGTATCTATGCCATGTCCATCGAGCATCATGTAAGAAATGAAGTACGTTTCAGCAAGGTGTCCAACTGGAAGGTGTATTGCATGCAAACCGAGGAAGAGAGCCGCGAAAGTACCGATTGCCAACCGATAGAGATGGACGACTGCAAAGATGTGACCTTTGCAAACTTGTATATGTTCCGCGTTATCCGTGTCAATGAACCGTATCACAGTTCTGTACGTATCCGCAATTGCGAGAACATCGCATTTCTGAACCTGCATAACTATTCTCAGATTACATATACGAATAACATTGCAGTGTTCGATGTCAACAAAGACATTGACATCCGCCCGTGGGAACTTTCTCGCTTGATTGTAACCGGAAAAGAACCTCATCAGCAATCGTTAGGCAATGAAATAGGTAAGGTGAACCAATTGGCTTCCGATTTGGAATTTGCCGAAGGCATTGCGCGCGACAGTAAAGGTAACATTTACTTCTGCGACCATCGGATGCGTCGTATCTTTAAGTGGTCGGTAGAGACAAACAGCTTGTCGCTGCTGGCAGATTTCCCGTGGAAACCCTCCAACCTGGCTTTTGATTCAGAAGATAATCTATTGGTATTGTTCAGATATGATGCGCAGCCGGGATATCTGATTAATGGTAAGCCGGAGGAAATGCCGGTAATGCCTGATACAAAAGGTACTTCTTTCAGCGGATATGGTAATTCCGCATATACAATGAGAGTCTACTCCATTGACCCGGAAAATCCGGAAGAGACCATCAAACTGTTGCCGCGTGTTCCGATGGGTCAAGTGAAGAACGTGTATAAGGCTCTTTATCCTTCTAACCGTTGGAGAGACTTCCACGATTTCAATGCGGTGTCGGTCTATGTTCCTGAAATGTGCTTCCTGGCACCGGATGGAAAAACTATCATTCCTCATTATTTCGACTTGTCACGTAGTTCTTCCCTGCTGGAAGCCTATCCGGGAAAGCCTTTCTATACATCTGATGAATATGACCGCAGAATGGTGAAGATGGATGTGGCCAATGACGGCACGCTCTCCAACTTGAGCTATTTTGTGGAGCAGGGCGAATTTGGTTCTGCTGTAGATAAGGAAGGGAACTTGTATGTGGCTGACGGAGAAATATATGTATTTGATAAGGATGGCAAGAAGAAAGGGATGATTCGTGTTCCCGAACGTCCGTCCACATTACAGTTTGGCGGTAAGGATGGCAATACATTGTTTGTCACAGGCCGTTCCAAGTTCTTTGGTGTACGTATTAAATAAGGAAAATCCATATTAAAACAATCTGTGTAATGAGAAATTATCAAATAATGAGATACCTGCTGATAGTCTGTTGGATTATCGGTAATATGCCGTCCGGGTGGGCGGCAGAGGGTGGTTCCACCTATACGCAAAGACCGGACGATCCGGAAGCATTCTACTTTACCCCGGAGAATTACGGCTTCAAGGCTGATGGAAAGTCCGACGTGACCGATGCACTTCAAGAGGCAATCAATCAGGTGAAGCGCGAAAAGAACTTTGGGATACTGTTTCTGCCGGAAGGAAATTATCGTATTAGCAAGACGATTCAAATTCCCTCATCCATTCGGCTGATTGGTTATGGGAAGAAACGGCCGGTGATTTATTTGGGAGCCGATACACCCGGTTTCCAGACTACTCAAAATTATATGATATGGTTTACGGGAGGGCTGGCACAAGAGGGCAGGAAGCCTTCGGATGCCGGTGCAGGTACTTTCTATAGTGCGGTGTCCAATGTGGATTTCCGTATAGACAAAGGTAATCCTCAAGCCGTCGCCATTCGTGCGCATTTTGCCCAGCATGGATTTATCAATCATTGCGACATTCGGATTGGTTCGGGGAAAGCCGGCATGTATGATGTTGGCAATGAACTGGAAGACGTCAGGTTTTATGGCGGTGAATATGGGATAATTTCCTCCAGGACTTCTCCGGGATGGCCTATGATGATGGTCGATACTTACTTTGAGGGGCAGAGAAAGGCGGCTGTCTATTCAAAAGAGGTGGGGTTTGCCATCGTCAATATGCATGTGAAGAATACGCCCGTTGCCTTTGAAATGGCAGAGAATCTGGCAGACCGTCTTCATGTGGAGAATTCGTTGTGGGAGAATATTTCGGAAGCTGGTGTCAGGGTGAGCGTAGAGGGAAATACTTTTTCGCAATTGAATCTGGTGAATGTGGATTGCAGGAATGTTCCCGTACTGGTGGGCTATGCTCAAAGTGGAAAGAAAGTTGCCGGAAAAGCAAAAATGTACAGAGTCAAGGAGTTTACTTACGGTCTGGTGTATCAGGATTTGAATGATGCTTCTTCTTTCAGGGAAATATGTGAAATAGAGCCGGTGGCAAAACTGCCGGTTACACTTGGCAAGGACCTTCCGGTTCTTCCGGCAATGGAGACATGGGTCAATATCCGAGACTTAGGGGCAAAAGGTGATGGCGAGACTGATGATACGGAAGTTTTTGAGAAAGCTGTCTCTTTGCATAAAAACATCTATGTGCCCCAGGGTTGGTATCGCCTGACGAGAACGTTGAAGCTGTCTCCCGGTACTAAGCTGATTGGGCTGCATCCTTTTGGGACTCAATTTCTGTTGAAGGAAAGCGAGCCTGCATTCAGTGGTTTCGGCGTGCCTGTGCCTTTGGTTGAATCTTCCGAAGGTGGCGACGACATGCTGAATGGCATAGGTATTAATACCGGTGCGTATAATTACCGTGCTGTCGGCTGTAAATGGATGGCGGGTGAGCGCTCGTACTTGAATGATGTGAAGTTTGTAGGCGGGCACGGTACCTTGCGCAAACCTGCTCCGAATGCTTCCGGACAGTCGTCTTACCGCAGGGACGAGCGTCGGATTAGTTCCCCGTCTTCTCCGGTCATGGAAACCGGTAAGGATATGGCTT
The DNA here is from genome assembly GCF_003602995.1 of Bacteroides sp. AF25-38AC. Classification (NCBI taxonomy): domain Bacteria; kingdom Pseudomonadati; phylum Bacteroidota; class Bacteroidia; order Bacteroidales; family Bacteroidaceae; genus Bacteroides; species Bacteroides sp. AF25-38AC. The sequence goes on from NZ_QTMD01000008.1 coordinate 134,846, forward strand.
GGGACAACCAGTATTGGAGTTTGTGGATTACAAACAATGGCGGCGGGACAATTAAGGATGTTTGGACAGCCAGTACGTATGCTGCCAGTGGGCTTTATATTAGCGAAACGAAGACTCCGGGACGTATTTATGCCATGTCTTTGGAGCATCATGTCCGTACTGAAGCCCGTTTCCATAATGTGGCCAACTGGAAAATTTATGCTTTCCAGTTTGAGGAAGAAGGTCGTGAAGGGCCTGATTGTTATATGGCAGAAATGTCCAATTGTCAAAATATCGAAATGGTAAATGTGTGGATGTATCGCGTTATCCGTGCCTTTATGCCGAAGAGGATAGGTTTCCGCATATGGGATTGCAAGAATATCACTTTCCGTAATATGCACAATTATACGCAGATATTACCAGTCATAGAGTTTCCTATATATGATATGAATAAGAAGTTGCCCGTTTATTCGTGGGACTTTGCCCGTCTCACTGTTTCGGGTAGCGAGAAGAGCCTTCGCCCTTCCTGCACGGTCATGGACAAGCCAGTGAAGCTGGCTACCGGTTTTGAACTAGCCTCCGGAGCTACTACCGACAGTAAAGGAAATATCTACTTCTGTGAAAACCGTCTGAAGAAAATCTATAAATGGTCGGCAGACACGGAGCAGATTACTTTGATAGCCGATTATCCCTGGAAGCCTTTTACATTGGCTACTGATACGCAAGACAATCTACTGGTTATTTTCCGCTATGACCCTCAGCCGGGTTATCTGGTGAACGGCAAGCAGGAAACGGTAGTGCGCTTGCCGGATGATAATCCGATGTACAGTGGTTGGGGTAACAGTGGCTGGAGTGCTTGGGGGTATTCTTTTAATCCGGATAACGTGGATGCTACGATGAAGCCTATGCCACGTGTCGTTACAGCCAGTATGAAGAATATACAGAAAGTCATTCACCCTTCCAGTCGTTGGAGAGGTGACTTTGACAAGGTGGTTGCCAGTATGCCTGAGTATAGTTTTGTCGCTCCGGATGGCGTGACAATTATTCCGGATACCTATGATTTGGGGCGTTCTTGTGCTTTGACTGTTACAGTGCCCGGTCAGTCAGAACCGGTTTATATTGTAAATGAGATGAATAAAACGACAGTACAACTTTCTGTTGGTGTGGATGGCCGTTTGACAGAACAAGGAATAATATGTCCTTATGGCCAATACAGTAATGTGACTGATGCTGACGGGAATGTTTATGTTGCTGATGGTGAAATATTTGTCTATGACAAATCTGGTAAAGAGCAGAGACGTATTCAGATAGAAGAACGCCCGATTTCCTTGGCAATTGGTGGAAGGCAGAAGGATATGCTTTTTGTTACCACCTCAAGTTCTTTCTATGGAATTAAGATACGTTAGGTATTGTATAGGTAAAAAAGAATTAGCCCCTGCGGTCGTTTTATATCGCAGGGGCTAATTTATTATAAGAAGGTCTCTTTTCCTTATAGGCTGATTGTTTGGAATATTATTTTTCCAGCAGCTCTTTCAGAAAAGAATCCAGTTCCTCATCCAATCCTTTCAGTAGCTCTTCATTGACCAATAGAGTATCATCATCCATCAGCAACAGTTCTGCTATTGTTTCTCTATCATCATCCACCAGTACAAAAGAGAATGGTTTCAGAATAGTCAGCTTGTCGAACTTTCCTTCATTTTTCATGTTGCAGAGCAGTGAGGACAAGATACGCTCTACATTTTCGTAGAAATCATCCCCCTCGTATGTCATCCATTCTTCAATGGAAGTATTGGCAAGCTCTTCATCTTCATCATCAAAGATAGACAGTTCGCCCGAATTCTGATTCGGTTGCAGATGAATGTCTGTAACGATAGTCTGTTCGCAACCGCAGGTGTATTTGCCGATTGCTTTTTTAAGAGTGTCCTCCAAGAGTGCTAATGACGATTGACTGAGCTTCATAATAACTTTCTTTTCTTAATGGTTGTTCAAAGGTATAAAAAAAACGGTTATCTCTGCATCATTTGACTAAAAATCATCATCAAATCTGTTCATTTGCATGTTCAGGCGTGCCATTCCCTCTTTTCGTTTCTCCAATTCGTCTACATACATGCTGATAAAGATATAATAGGAGATGGTTCCATCATGTATTTCGCCTGTCTCTTTTTTGTCTGTCTTGCTTTTCTCACGGGCAAGGGTTTGCGCTTTTAATGCCCATTCCAAGGCAGTATCTATGCTGTCTTGCATTTCGTAGCCCAAAGCGGTGTTATAGGCTGCATACATTTTCTGTTTTCCTTTTTTTGTTTCGTAGGTCTGCTTCCAGAGCTCTACTGCTTTACTCCAATTTTCTTCTTTGGCATATACGGCTGCGTCACGCATATTTACAGAACCACCACTGAAGAGATAGCGGTTACTGGTTTTCCAATAGGGGAGTAGATGTCTTACCGGAACCGTTCCTGCAAATTCAGATGCTTGCTTCACCATGTCTTCTTCGCTGATGAGGCGGGAACGTACTGACGCTTCACCATTTCCTGCCTCTTCCCAGAAAATACTGTCATTGCTGTTGACGGTCACCATAGGACCTTTGCGGTTAGGTAAATATATTCTGACGGTAGTATATACCTTTACATCCACTGTGCCGAGGAACACACCCCAGTCGGGCATATAACTTATCTTGCGATTGGAACGCATTTGTATGTTTTCCAGGGCTATCAGGAAATCTACGTCCAAATTCTGTGTAAGTTCCAGTACTTCATCTCTCGATAATGTGCTTTCGCGGGGATTGATGTCTTTACTCCGGAGGGCAGAGTCGCATATCACAACCTCTTCAAAGTAGTTTTCGTTGGCAAGGGCCTCTGCAAGGGATTCGGTTGTTATTGCGGCGTCTCCATTGTAGTAGTTGGTGAGGCGTGCCACCTCATTCTCGCTTTTTTTCTGTTCTTCCTCAGTGATGATGAGTTTGTTGTCCGGTACGTTTGGCATGTTGTTGACAACAGCCACACGTTTCAGTGTTGCCGGGAAACTGACTTCTGCCGGAAGCATATAATCAATGGACAGTTGTTCTACACTCTGGCAGCTGCCTAACAGCAGAGACCCCATCAATAACAGACAATAGTGATATTTGGTCATAGTCTTTGGTTTTGTTCTTTGGAGCAAAAGTACTCTTTTAGCTGAATATTCAAAAGCTGGAACGAATAAAAAATGTGATAATGTGGTAGGAGAAAAAGTGATAGGGTGATAAAAGATACCTGACGGTATCATCTTATCACCCTATCGCCTTATCATTTTATAGCTTTGCTTTATGCATTCCGTCCGTGGCAGTTTTTGTATTTCTTACCGCTTCCGCAAGGACAAGGATCATTGCGTCCTACGGTCTTCTCGGCACGGATAGGTTCGCGTCTTGGTTGTTCACGTGTATCTTGTGCCGCAGCGGCCTGCTGGTTCGGGTCATTCAAATCAACCTTCTGTTCGCGATACTTGCTCATATCCTGGCGTTGTTCCGGAGCAGCCTGGCGCACCTCTACTTGGCGGGGAGCCTGGGGAGCCTCAGGGGCTTCAGCCGGAGCCTCTTGTACCGGGATTTGTCCACGCATTAAGATAGAGATAGTCTGATTATTAATCTTATTCACCATGGCATCAAACAAGTTCACAGATTCCAGCTTGTAAATCAGCAGCGGGTCTTTCTGCTCGTAACTTGCATTCTGCACGGAGTGTTTCAGCTCGTCCAGCTCGCGCAGGTTTTCTTTCCATGCTTCGTCGATGACGTGCAGCAAGATGGATTTCTCGAATGACTTCACCACCTCCTTACATTCTGTCTCATAAGCTCTCTTCAGGTTGCAGGAGATGTTATACATACGTTTTCCGTCTGTGATGGGGATAAGTATGTTTTCGTACATGTGTCCCTGCGTTTCGTATACTTGTTTGATGACCGGATAGGCTATCTGTGCCATACGTTCTGTCTTGCGTTTGAAGAGTTCCATGGCAGCGTCAAAAGTTCTGTCTGCCAGTTTTTCTTTCTTCTCATTACGGAATTCCTCTTCGGTGAAAGGTACTTCCATGGCAAGTGTCTGGAGCACATCCATCTTGCAGTTTTCGTAGTCGGGCGCTTCAATGGCATTGGCACAACGGTCCCAAATCATGTTCACGATATCCATGCCGATACGTTCGCCCATCAAAGCGTGGCGGCGTTTGGTGTAGACTACTGTACGTTGCTTGTTCATCACGTCGTCATATTCCAACAGACGCTTACGGATGCCGAAGTTGTTTTCCTCAACTTTCTTTTGTGCACGTTCAATGGACTTGGAAATCATGCCGTGTTCAATCATTTCACCTTCTTTGAAACCCAGTTTGTCCATTACACTGGCAATGCGGTCACTGGAGAACAAACGCATCAGGTCATCTTCCAAAGATACGAAGAATACAGAAGAACCCGGGTCGCCTTGACGTCCTGCACGACCACGTAACTGACGGTCCACACGGCGTGATTCGTGGCGTTCTGTACCGATGATGGCAAGACCGCCTGCAGCTTTCACTTCCGGACTCAGCTTGATGTCGGTACCACGGCCGGCCATATTGGTAGCGATGGTTACAGCACATTTCAAACCGGCAGTAGCCACAATATCCGCTTCCTTCTGATGCAGTTTGGCATTCAATACACTATGTTCAATCTTACGCATGGTAAGCATTTTGCTCAACATTTCAGAGATTTCAACAGAAGTGGTACCCACCAGTACGGGGCGTCCTGCTGCCACCATTTTTTCTATCTCTTCGATGACTGCTTTATATTTTTCACGTTTTGTCTTGTAAACGCGGTCATTCATGTCATTACGGGCAATGGGGCGGTTAGTCGGAATAACCACTACATCCAGTTTGTAGATGTCCCACAACTCGCCGGCTTCTGTTTCTGCCGTACCGGTCATACCGGATAGTTTGTGGTACATACGGAAATAGTTCTGTAATGTAATGGTGGCAAAAGTCTGGGTGGCAGCTTCTACTTTCACGCCTTCTTTGGCTTCGATGGCTTGGTGCAAACCGTCAGAATAACGACGTCCTTCCATGATACGTCCCGTCTGCTCATCCACAATCTTCACTTGGCCGTCAATTACCACATATTCGTCATCTTTCTCGAACATGGTGTATGCCTTCAACAGTTGGTTGATGGTATGCACACGTTCGCTTTTGATGGCATAGTTGGTCATCAGGGCATCCTTCTTTTCAAGGCGCTGTTCGTCTGTCAGCTCTGTTTCGTTTTCCAAGGCAGAGAGTTGCGCTGTGATATCGGGGAGTACGAAGAAAGTGGGGTCCTCTACATTGCTACTAATCAAGTCTACGCCCTTGTCCGTCAAATCCACGCTGTTCATTTTCTCTTCGATAACGAAGTACAGCGGGTCAGTCACCTCGTGCATGCGCTTGTTGTTCTGCTCCATGTAGATTTCTTCGGTCTTCAGCATACCGGCCTTGATGCCTTGTTCGCTGAGGAACTTGATGAGTGCCTTGTTCTTGGGCAGGCACTTGTGACTGCGGTACAAAGCGAGGAAGCCTTCTTCCTGGTCTTTCTTATCGTTTGATGCAATCAGGCGCTTGGCATCGGCCAGGTATTGGGTAGCCAGTTTTTTCTGAGCTTCTACCAGACGTTCCACTTGCGGGCGGAGCTGTTCGAAGAGTTGGTCATCGCCTTTGGGAACCGGTCCGGAGATAATCAGCGGAGTACGGGCATCATCAATCAATACTGAGTCCACCTCATCGACAATGGCATAATTATGTTGGCGTTGTACCAGGTCTTTGGGGCTGATAGCCATGTTGTCACGCAGGTAGTCGAAACCGAATTCATTGTTTGTACCGAACGTGATATCTGCCAGATAAGCTTTGCGACGGGCATCAGAGTTGGGCTGGTGCTTGTCGATGCAATCTACACTCAAACCGTGGAACATGTAAAGAGGACCCATCCATTCGGAGTCACGTTTTGCCAGATAGTCGTTCACTGTTACCACGTGCACGCCGTTACCAGTCAGGGCATTGAGGAATACCGGTAGGGTAGCTACCAATGTCTTACCTTCACCGGTTGCCATTTCGGCAATCTTACCTTTATGTAGAACCACACCACCGAATAGCTGTACATCATAATGTACCATGTTCCATACAGTATCGTTACCACCTGCTATCCAATGGTTCTGGTAGATGGCTTTATCGCCTTCGATGCGTACAAAGTCTTTAGTGGCAGCCAGTTGGCGGTCAAAATCGGTAGCTGTAACCACTATTTCTTCATTTTCAGAGAATCGTTTGGCTGTTTCCTTTACAATAGAGAAAGCGGTGGGTAATACTTCGTCCAGCGCTTTTTCATAAATCTCCAATATCTCTTTCTCGATTTTGTCGATTTGGTTGAAGAGGTCTTCGCGTTTTTCCAGTTCGGTATCTTCAACGCTGGCTTTCAGTTCTTCCACTTTGGCGCGTTGTTCGGCTGCCGAATCGTGGATGTAGGCTTTCAGTTCTTCTGTCTTGGCGCGTAGGGCGTCGTTGTCGAGTTTGGCTACTTCCGGGTAAGCGGCTTTGATTTTCTCCACCCACGGTTGTATTTCTTTCATGTCGCGTGTGGATTTGTTGCCGAAAATCGAGCTTAAAAATTCATTAAATCCCATTATATATTTGTTTTTATTATTATTGCTGAGTTAGTTGAGCGTGCAAAGTTACTGATTTCTATACAGATTATCCAGATTTGCACAGATTATTTTAGAATCAAAAGTCAAGGGGAGATGCTGTACTTGCATTAGGGGCGCGGATGCGCATTACACTTGCCAAGGTAGGGGCAATGCGGTCAATACTGATGGGGGTACGGATGGTTTCAGCCTTCATTCCTCCTCCCAATAAAATGAGGGGAGCAGGAATATCGGCCGTACGTACTACACGGTTATCAGTACTATTTTCCTGCATGATAGTCCAGCCCGGGAGTATTTCAATGAGCAAATCGCCAGAGCGCTTGCGATGAAAACTATTGCGTATACGTTCTATTTGCGGTGACCAGGGGCCCAAAAGCAGGCGATGAGCTGAATATACTTCGCTCACGCCACTAAACTGAACCAGAAATTCGGCAGATTTTTCTTGAATTTCAGTCAGGCTCAACTGCTTGTTCTCAATAAGTTTATGGTTGAGATAGATTTGTTGGTCATAATAAGCTTCCACATATTGTCCCTCGCCATAGGATGCCATGAGGTACATGTTTAGCAGGGCGGCACAGCGGTTCAGGTAGAATTCACCACCCGGTATCCGGTATACGCCCGGGTCGGCTGCTTCCGGGTCGGCATAGCCGGTGGAGGTGATGCAGAAAAGTACGTTGTGGAGCCCAACTTTACGTTCTATGAGCTCTAATAAGGAAGCTATACTACGGTCCAGTCGCACGTAGGTGTCTTGCATTTCCATGGCACATTCCTGCGTACTTCGGTGGTTATAATTTCCTGCGTAGTAAGTCAGCGATAATAGGTCGGGCACGTCATCTTGTCCGATAGTGCTCTTATTTAGCAGCTCTTCGGTCAGCAGGTTGACTTCCTCATTGATGAAAGGGCTGGTTATCAAGCGGCGGAACTTGTTTGTCCGTTCACCATCCAGCTTGTATTTGAATGGCTCGTTGCGCCATTCGGGCAGAAATGTATAGTTGGTAAAAGGAAGTGCAGGTGTCCATACCATATCCTTGATACGGTAGTCAGGAGATTTCCGGTCGTTGTATTGGCTCAGCCACCACGGAAATTCATTATAATAAGTCGTACTGCACCATTTTCCGGTATTGTTATTAAGCCAGAAAGCACCGTTCCCCGCGTGCCCGGCACCCAATATGGCGGCATCGCGGAAAGGCGCGATGGCATAGACCAGACCTTTGTTGCGGGTAGCTATTTTCAGCTCGTCGGCAATAGTAGAGGTCAGTAATTGGGAGGGGGAAGTGCTTTCGTCGGTATAGTTGCCCATGAAGTTGGGGTCTTCTACACAGTTTATGGGGCGTAGTGTACCTGCATCCAGCCACTGCTCTGCAATGATGCCGTTCATGGACGGTGTTGTCCCGGTATAGATGGCGGCAATGGCCGAGGCTCGGTCCGTTCCGCAAAAAGGAAATTCTGCTTGACGGAATACTTTACCTTCACGCAGTAAGCGCTTAAACCCCTTTTCTCCGTATAAGGACGAAAATGCTTCCATATAGTCTGTACGCAACTGGTCAATGGTCAATGTTACCACCAGCTTTGGGGAGGCAGGCAGCGGTTGGGCTTGCAGACCACTGAATGTAAGTGCGAGTATGGAAGTTATCAGTCCTTTTTTCATTACTTTCGTTTGTATGTTAGAATGAGGTTGCTTGCAGAACGTATCAGCAAACACAGTGCCAAAGGTAATACTGCTGGCGGAATTCTCTGCGGAATTATTGTCCAAAGCCCTATAAAAAGTGTTAAAACTGCAAAATTAACCAGCATATAGCGGCTTATTTCCCTTTTTCGTACCCTGGATAGCATGAATGGAAGGCAGAAAAGGTGAAATGGATGGAATACAAATAATATATAATTGGGACTTACTGCCGGATGCTGTGAGAATAGTGCTAAAAATGCCAGTATACATCCAGCCATTCCGGCAACCAAGAAGAGTATGAGGTCTATGCCCCAAAGAGTCTTCCCTCTTCGTATGCCGTAAATGCTGATGCCTGCTACAAGTATCAGTAATAGCGAAGCCGACTGCATCGGTGTGATGCCTCTGCTGACGAAGTCGGCTGGTGTTTTACCCGTTATTACGATTTTTTCTTCTTTAGCAACCAGTGGCCGTGTTTGTCCTTCTTTGTCCACAATCTGCGCTTTATTGAAATACTCCTGCATGTAGAAGGGGACGAACATTACCAGCCGCCGGTTGATGGGTTCGTCTGCTTTGCTGCCCATGCATAGGTCCATGCCGAAACGTGACCACAAATGGCCTTCACTGTATTTATGCAGCAAATCCCTGAAAGAGATTCCCGTACTGTTAGCAGTCATATTGTCAGCGTATTGCAGAGTGCCGTTGATGGCACGCTCTATCTGGTCCCGCGGGCGGGTGGCACAATTGTCGTAGAAAAAATTGTAGCGGTATACTCGGTTTTCAGGGCGGTAGTTCTCTGTCAATAGTGCTATCAGGCGTTCTTTTTCCTCTTCTGTTAGGTTTAACGTTTGTTGCCAGACATCGCGTCCCAGATAGTTGTATTCGGCGGCGAAATGCTCATAATCGGTTACTCCAAGTTGATAATCCGTTTCTCCCAAGGCAAAACGGAAGATGAAGTTAGGGGCGTTGAAGTTGAACATGCCGTAATTGAAGACGGCGTCAATGCCACGTGTATAGTTCTCGTACCGTATGGCAGTGTGTCCGAATAGGGAATAAATCTCTCCTCCTGCAGCGCAAGTCAGTAGGCTGACGCGTACGGAGTCTGTTGCAGCAGTCTTTTGCTGTTGTGTCACCTGGGCATTTGCTGAAGGCAAACAGAAGAAAAAGATTGCTATATATATATGTATAAGTAGGCTTCGTTTCATGCTGCAAACTTACGGAAAAAACTAATATTATCCCAATTTGTGATTAGGAACTAAAGCGGTTATTCGCGTTATCCCGGTCATCTGTGTCCGAAGAATCTTTTTTAATTATGAACTTGATACAATTCTTAATTCGCATTATTGGTTGTTTTGAATCAACTGTCGAGTACGAGTGGTAGGTATTTTCTATTTACAAACGATACGGGTGCAAGAAATAGTGGTATATTGAACCTGATTCAGTCGTATACTGAATGCCATTCAATCGTATACTGAATAGGGCTCAGTCGTATACTGAATGTAGCGCATTTAGCTGTATTGATAATCAGGTGGTTGTGGTATGATGTTGCGGCTTTAATAAATCTCAACAGAATGTAGAAGTGGCATTGTGGTTGTTTGGTGTGGATGTGAATAAGAATTCTTGTGCAGTTGTTCTTCTAATAAAGAGATGGTTTCTGCTGAATTTCAATATTAATGTTATATCTTTGCGCCGCTAAATTTATGCAATACGGTGAATCTCATTATTGATATAGGAAATACAATCGCCAAGATGGCGGTGTTTGATGGTGGACGTATCGTGGAGGTGGTGTATGACTCCAATCTGACGTTGGAACGGTTGCCTGAAGTATGCCGTACATATACGATTGAAAAAGCGATAGTGGCTACTGTCATTGATTTGAGTAGAGAGGTGTTGTCGCAACTGGAAGATATGGCTGTCCCCATTCTGTGGCTCAATGAAAAGACTTCTCTTCCGGTAGAAAACCTCTATGAAACTCCCCGGACGCTGGGGTATGATCGTATGGCGGCGGTGGTAGGAGCCAATGAGCAATTTCCTGGCAGGGATATACTGGTGATTGATGCCGGTACCTGTATCACTTATGAGTTTGTCGATGCTGCTGCCCGCTATCATGGCGGGAATATCTCTCCCGGCCTGCAGATGCGTTTCAAGGCGCTTCATCAGTTTACCGGACGGCTTCCAATGGTGGCTCTTGAGGGGCGGATGGTGCCCATGGGGAAGGATACCGATACGGCTATCCGTGCCGGAGTACTGAAGGGTATTGAATATGAAATTTCAGGTTACATTACGGTTATGAAGCATAAATATCCTGAACTTTTGGTTTTTTTAACGGGCGGGGATGATTTTTCTTTTGATACAAACTTAAAAAGTATCATCTTTGCAGACAGATTTTTAGTGTTGAAAGGATTAAATAGAATTTTAAACTATAATAATGACAGGCTATAGACAAACACTGTTAGTGCTCTTGCTCACGATATTATCAGGAGCGGCAGTCGCTCAAAATAATACAAATTCTCCCTATACACGATATGGATATGGACAGTTATCTGAACAAGGCTCGAGCAACAGTAGGGCGATGGGTGGTATTGCCTATGGTTTACGGGACAAGTATCAGACTAACTTTGCTAATCCTGCATCCTATACGGCGGTAGATTCGCTGACTTTTATCTTCGATGGAGCAGTCTCTCTACAGAATACAAATCTCAGTAACGGTACTCTGAAACGAAATGCCAAGAATTCCAGTTTTGACTATATCACGATGCAGTTTCGTGCAAGTAAATGGGCTGCCATAAGCTTGGGGTTGCTGCCTTATTCAAACGTTGGATACAGTATGGGAGAATATCGGGAAGATACGGAATTTCCAGACAAATCTACTACGGTAAGCTATTCGGGAGAAGGAGGCTTGCACCAGCTTTATTTAGGTGCCGGTTTTAAAATAATTAAAAATCTTTCTGTCGGTGCGAATTTTTCGTATCTTTGGGGAGATATAACAAGAACCGCTGCGGAGACCTTTCCGTCCAGTTCAAGTGTATTTCCTATTACAATACAGTCTAATGTGGCTGTAAAGAGTTATAAGTTGGATTTTGGAGCGCAGTACACTCACCAGTTTGGGAAAAAACATGTTGCAACGTTGGGAGTTGTCTTTTCTCCGGGGCATGATCTGAGTAACGATGCGTACGAAGTTACGCAGACTGGTAATAGCAATACGGGAGCTACTTCGGTAACAAGGGATACTGTCGTTACTTGTGGCATTCCGACAACATTTGGCGCAGGTGTGACCTACGTGTACGACAACCGACTGACTGTAGGCGCGGATGTAATGTTCCAGAATTGGAGTAAAGTGAGTTATATGAACAATGACGAGGCGTTTTGCGACCGTGGAAGAATATCCGTTGGTGCAGAGTATCTGCCGAATCCTATGGGACGAAGTTATTTGTCTCATGTGAAGTATCGTTTGGGAGCTTATTATTCCAAACCTTATTATAAGATAGACGGTGTACGTGCCGCTGATGAATATGGCGTTACTGCCGGTTTTGGATTGCCCATACCGAGAACCCGTTCCGTATTGAGTCTTTCTGCACAATACGTGCGAACCAAAGGAACCCAAGCAGCGTTCTTGAACGAAAATACATTGCGCATTTGTATCGGAGTAACCTTTAACGAACGTTGGTTCTTCAAGCGTAAAGTGGATTAATGGAAATTGAATAGACAAAAATATAACAACTAAAATTTAAATACAATGAAAATTAAGACGCTTGTGGCTGTCTTGCTCCTTTCGGGTGGAGTGACCAGCACTTTCGCACAGACTGAAAATTGTAATTCGAACAGTAGTATCTCTCATGAAGCAGTGAGAGCTGGTAACTTTAAGGATGCATACGCTCCTTGTATGGCTGTATTGAAGGATTGTCCTACACTGCGGTATTACACATTTACAGATGCTCAGAAGATTTTAGTGGGTTTCTTGAGTCAGATTAAGGATAGAAATTCTGCTGATTACAAGAAGTATTTTGATGAGTTGATGGATGTATATGATTTGAGAATGAAGTACATTCCTGAATTCATTGGTAAGGGAATGAAGGGTGTGCCGAGTGTGGCTGATGCCTTGGGTGCCAAAGCTGTGGATTATCTTCAGTTCGCTCCTGCTCCGGACCTTAATACGGCTTATAATTGGCTGAAAGAATCTGTTCATGCTGAAAAGGGTGGTTCCAAAGGTGCGGTGTTGCACTATTTCCTGGATACTTCCATGCAGAAGGTAAAGGCTGATGATAATCATACCGACCAGTTTTTCCAGGATTATATTGATGCTTCCAAGTATGCAGATGACGCACTTGCTGCTGAAACCAAGGAAGCTAAGAAGGCTAACTTGCAAGCTATCAAGGATAACCTCGTGGCCATGTTCATTCAGAGTGGTGTAGCTGATTGTGAATCTTTGCAGAATATCTATGGTCCTAAGGTGGAAGCAAGCAAGACTGACTCCGCTTTCTTGAAGAAGGCATTGAACATCCTGAAATTGATGAAGTGCAACGAAAGCGAAGTTTACTTCAAGGCATCTGAGTACATGTATCAGATTGACCCGACTGCCGATGCAGCTGTAGGTGTAGCATACATGTACTATAAGAAAGGTGACTATGACAATGCCGTGAAGTATTTTGATGAAGCATTGGCTAAAGAAACTGATAATGACAAGAAGGCTGAAATGGCATACGCTACTGCCGCAGCCTTGATGCAGGCCAAGAAACTCTCTCAGGCAAGAAGCTACTGCCAAAAGGCTATGAGCTTTAAGGAGAACTATGGAGAGCCTTATATTTTACTGGCACAGCTTTACGGCTCCAATCCTAACTGGACCGATGAGCCTGCTCTGAATAAGTGTACTTACTTTGTAGTAATTGACAAGCTGCAGAGAGCTAAAGCTGTAGATCCTTCAGTTACAGAACGTGCTAACGAATTGATTAGTACTTATTCCCGCCACACTCCCCAGGCTAAAGACCTCTTTATGTTGGGTTACAAAGCTGGTGACCGTATCACTATCGGTGGATGGATAGGTGAATCTACAACTATCAGATAAAATCATGTTGCTACAACCCATCAACATTGTTTATCATAAAAATGCGAGCATAACCATTGTCCTTGGGGCAATGGTTATGCTTCTTTTATTTTCTTCGTGTTCCGGGAAGAAGAAGGAGCTGGGAGATGCCATTACCGAGCGTGACTCTATGGCAGTGATGGATACCCGCGGGGTGACTACACTGGTTTCTGATTCCGGTGTAACGCGTTACCGCATCAATACGGAAGAGTGGCTGGTCTTTGACCGGAAGAATCCTCCTTACTGGGCTTTTGAAAAGGGGGTCTATTTGGAGAAGTTCGACTCTATCTTCCAAGTGGAGGCAAGTATCAAGGCTGATACAGCCTACTTCTTTAATAAGGAGGAGTTGTGGAAACTGATGGGGAATGTGCATATACAGAATTTGAAAGGTGAGCAGTTTGATACAGAGCTGCTGTATTGGGACCAGCGGGCACAAAGAATTTATTCGGATGAGTTTATCCGTATCGAGCAGCCTGACCGTATCATTACGGGACATGGCTTTGAATCCAATCAGCAGATGACTGTTTACACGATTCGCAAGCCGGAGGGTATCTTCTATGTTGACGAGGAGACTGCCGCAGCAGACAGCTTGCAGACTGATACCATAAATTGATAAAATGGATACCGTTATTTTTTTATTGATAACCATGGCTTTCTCTGCTTTCTTTTCAGGAATGGAGATTGCCTTTGTTTCCGTAGATAAACTGCGCTTTGAGATGGAAAGGAAGTCAGGCGTCACTTCCGGTATCATTTCCTATTTCCTTCGCAACCCGAATAACTTCATCTCGACCATGCTGGTGGGTAATAACATCGCGCTTGTCATTTATGGTATCTTGATGGCACAAATCATAGAGGTGAATCTTCTTGCCGGAATTATTTCCAATCATTTTGTAATGGTGTTGGTGCAGACTGTAATTTCCACTCTTATTATTTTGGTAACCGGTGAGTTCTTGCCGAAGACTTTGTTTAAAATCAATCCCAATCTGATGCTGAGGGTATGTGCCATTCCTTTATTCATATGTTATGTCATTCTGTTTCCTGTTTCAAAGTTTGCATCGGGATTGTCGTATCTGTTCCTTCGGATATTTGGGATGAAAGTAAACAAGGAGGCGTCGGCCAAGGCTTTTGGCAAAGTGGATTTGGATTACTTCATCCAGTCGAGCATAGAGAATGCGGAAAGTGAAGAAGAACTGGATGCAGAGGTAAAGATATTCCAAAATGCGCTTGACTTTTCGAATATAAAGATACGCGACTGTATTGTACCGCGTACAGAGGTGGTAGCTGTAGATCTGACCACTACATTGGAAGAATTGAAATGTCTTTTTGTGGAGTCGGGTATTTCCAAAATCATAGTATATGATGGAAATATAGATAATGTGGTGGGATATATTCACTCGTCGGAGATGTTCAGGAATCCGGTGGACTGGAGGAATAACGTGAAGGAAGTGCCTATTGTACCCGAAACGATGTCGGCCCACAAACTGATGAAACTGTTCATGCAACAGAAAAAAACGATTGCTGTAGTGGTGGACGAATTCGGTGGTACGGCGGGTATCGTCTCTTTAGAGGATTTGGTGGAAGAAATTTTTGGCGATATTGAGGATGAGCATGATAACACATCCTATGTGTGTAAGCAGTTGGGTGAACGTGAATATGTGCTTTCGGCCCGTCTGGAAATAGAAAAGGTAAATGAGACTTTCGGGCTCGACCTGCCGGAATCGGATGATTATCTGACAGTGGGCGGTCTGATTTTGAACCGTTATCAAAGTTTCCCGAAACTGCATGAAGTGATTGAAGTGGATAATTATCAGTTTAAAATAATCAAGGTAACAGCCACTAAAATTGAGTTGGTAAGACTGAAAGTCATTGAATAATTTCATTTAGGCGTAATTTTTTAAAGAATAAATGGATGCGTATTAGCATTTTTTGTATCTTCGTGCGCTAAAATGAACATGTTAGGAAAATAATAATAAACAAATAAATCATATTAACTAAAATGGCAACATTACAAAACATTCGGTCTAAAGGACCTTTATTGGTGATTGTTATTGGTTTGGCGCTGTTTGCTTTCATCGCAGGTGACGCGTGGAAAGTGCTTCAGCCACACCAGTCACAAGACGTAGGTGAAGTGAACGGGGAATCAATTTCCGCTCAGGATTTTCAAGCATTGGTAGAAGAATATACAGAAGTCATCAAGTTCTCCAGTGGCAACAGTGCATTGAGCGATGAGCAGACAAACCAAATCAAAGATGAAGTATGGAGAACATACGTCAATAATAAGCTGATTGAAAAGGAAGCAAAGAAACTCGGTCTGGTTGTATCGAAGGCTGAGATTCAGGCTATCATTAATGCCGGTGTGCATCCGATGCTGCAACAGACTCCGTTCCGTAATCCTCAGACCGGTGCGTTTGATAAGGATATGTTGAAGAAGTTCTTGGTGGACTATTCAAAAATGAATAAGGCACAGATGCCTTCACAATATGCAGAATACTATGAATCCATGTACAAGTTCTGGTCTTTCCTCGAAAAGTCCCTTATCCAGGCACGTCTTCAGGAGAAGTATCAGGCTTTGATTACAAAATCTCTTTTCTCCAACCCGGTAGAAGCTCAGGACGCTTTTGATGCAAGAGTAGAGCAGTCAGACCTGCTGCTTGCTGCAGTTCCCTATTCTTCTATCGTTGACTCTACCATCGTTATCAAGGATTCCGATTTGAAAGCTGCATACGACAAGAAGAAAGAACAGTTCAAGCAATATGTGGAAACTCGCAATATCAAGTTCATTGATGTGCAAGTTACTGCAAGTGCAGAAGACAGAGCTGCTCTCCAGAAGGAAATGGAAGAATACACCGAACAACTTACTGCCAATCCTTCTGACTATACTACCTTCATCCGTTCTACCGGTTCCGAAGCTCCTTATACAGACTTGTTCTACACTACTAAGTCTCTGCCTGCTGATGTGACAGCCCGTTTGGACTCTGTTGCGGTGGGTGGTGTGTTCGGGCCTTATTATAACGTATCTGACAATACCCTCAACTCTTTCAAGAAATTGGCTACTGCTGCCATGCCGGACTCTATCGAGTTCCGTCAGATTCAGGTAGTTGCCGAAGATGCTGAAAAGACGAAGACTTTGGCCGACAGCATCTACAATGCTATTAAGGGTGGTGCCAGCTTTGCTGAAGTTGCGAAGAAGTACGGTCAGACCGGTGAGCCTACCTGGATTTCTTCTGCTAACTACGAAGGCGCACAGATTGACGGTGACAACTTGAAATACATTACCGCTGTCACAACTTTGGGACAGAACGAACTGACCAATCTGGCGTTGGGACAAGCAAATGTCATTTTGCAAGTAACCAACAAGAAGGCTGTCAAGGATAAATATAAGGTAGCCGTTATCAAGCGTCCGGTAGAATTCAGCAAGGAAACTTACAGCAAGGCATACAATGAGTTCAGCCAGTTCATCGCTGCAAACAATACTTTAGAGAAAATGATTGCCAATGCGGAAGATGCTGGTTACAAGTTGCTGGATAGAGCCGATTTGTACAGCTCTGAACATGGTATCGGTGGTATCAGAGGAACCAAAGATGCTTTGAAATGGGCGTTTGAGGCAAAAGCCGGTGAAGTTTCTGGTTTGTACGAATGTGGCGAGAGCGACCGTATGCTGGTAGTAGGTGTTGCAAGTATTGTTCCTGAAGGTTATCGCCCACTGGCTTTGGTAAAGGACCAGTTGAGAGCTGAAATTCTCCGTGACAAGAAAGCAGAGAAGATTATGGCTGATATGAAGGCTGCCAATGCAACTTCGTTCGAGCAGTACAAGAATATGGCAAATGCTGTCAGTGATTCTGTAAAGCACGTTACTTTCTCTGCTCCTGCCTATATCCCGGCATTGCGTAGTAGCGAACCTCTGGTAGGCGCGTACGCTTCTATTGCTGAAGTGAACAAGCTGAGTGCTCCTATCAAGGGTAACGGTGGTGTATTCGTTCTGCAACCATATGCAAAAGAGAAGCTGAACGAAACATTCAACAAGGAAACTGAAGAGGCTAACTTGGCTAACATGCATGCACGTATGGCAAGCCAGTTCATCAGTGACTTGTATATGAAAGCCAACGTAAAAGACCAACGTTATTTATTCTTCTAAGAATAGAAAACCCATATTGAAAAGCCGTCCGGTACTTCCGGGCGGCTTTTTCATTGTCTGTACATTTCATTTTCTACACTCTCCGTTGTCTTTGTGCAACTTTATTCCTACCTTTGCATTTTTGAAAGAGTTTTGTTTTAATGAAAAACGATATGCAGAAACGACCTCTATTGGGCTTGACGCTCGCTGAATTGCAGAATGTGGTGAAGAATTTGGGAATGCCCGGTTTCTCTGCCAAGCAGATAGCTTCCTGGCTGTATGACAAGAAGGTGGCTTCTATAGACGAAATGAGCAATCTTTCGTTGAAGCATCGGGAATTGCTGAAAGAAATCTATGAGGTAGGTGCCGAAGCGCCGGTAGATGCCATGCGCTCTGTAGACGGTACGGTGAAATACTTATACCGGGCAGGCGAGGGACATTTCGTGGAAGCTGTCTATATACCCGACGAAGACCGGGCTACGCTTTGTGTCTCCTCTCAGGTGGGCTGTAAGATGAACTGCAAATTCTGTATGACCGGCAAGCAGGGCTTTACCGCCAATCTGACATCCAACCAGATTATCAACCAAATCAGTTCGTTGCCCGAAAGGGACAAGCTGACCAATGTGGTAATGATGGGCATGGGCGAACCACTTGATAATCTGGACGAGGTATTGAAAGCGCTGGAAATAATGACCGCCTCTTATGGATATGCGTGGAGTCCCAAGCGTGTCACCCTTTCTTCAGTGGGATTGAAGAAGGGCTTGCAGCGTTTTATTGGGGAATCGGACTGCCATCTGGCTATCAGCCTTCATTCGCCGATACCTTTGCAACGTCGCGAGCTGATGCCGGCAGAGAAGGCCTTCTCCATCACGGAGATTGTTGAATTGTTAAGAAACTATGATTTTAGCAAACAGCGCAGACTATCTTTTGAATATATTGTTTTCAAAGGAGTGAATGACTCGTTACCGTATGCAAAGGAACTTCTGAAGCTGCTACGCGGGCTGGACTGCCGGATTAACCTGATTCGTTTTCATGCCATACCTGGAGTGAATCTTGAAGGGGCTGATATGGAAACCATGACTGCGTTCCGTGATTATCTGACTTCGCACGGTCTGTTTACCACTATACGGTCATCGCGTGGAGAGGATATATTTGCCGCTTGTGGCATGTTGTCCACTGCCAAGCAGGAGGAGAATAAAGAAGAATTAATATAAATTATTAACTTAGGTAGGGAGGATATTACGCATTCTTCGTAGCTTTGTGAAAAACTAAAATGATAGAGATATGAGAAAGCACTTGTTTTATTTAAGTATGGTTCTCGTACTGACACTTTTTTCCGCTTGCGGTGGTGGTAAAAAGGGTGTGTTTACTCCGACCTCCAGTGGTCGTGCGTATGAAGTTCTGGTAGTGGTGGAGCCCGGCTTGTGGGAACGTCCTGCCGGTAGGGCGCTTTTCGATGTGCTTGATTCTGATGTTCCGGGGCTTCCCCAGTCAGAACGTTCATTCCGAATCATGTATACTGCCCCTTCCAATTATGATGCCACTTTAAAACTGATTCGTAATATCATTATTGTCGATGTGAACAAGGACCTCTATACCCAGCCTAAATTCAAGTATGCAAGGAATGTATATGCTGCTCCTCAGTCTATTCTCACTATTCAGGCACCGGACGAGGCTTCGTTCGAGAAATTTGTGGAGGAGAATAGGCAGGTAATCATCGATTTCTTTACCCATGCGGAAATGAATCGTCAGATTTCAGTATTGAAGGACAAGCATAGCGACTATATAGCAACGAAGGTGAAAAGCCAGTTCGATTGCGATGTATGGGTGCCGGGCGAACTGACATCTACCAAGGAGGGTGAGAACTTCTTCTGGGCAGGTACGAATGCAGCTACCGGCGACCAGAACTTTGTAATCTACTCTTATCCTTATACGGATAAGGATACGTTTACTAAAGAATATTTTGTTCATAAACGCGATTCCGTGATGAAGGTTAATATCCCTGGTGCCCGTGAAGGCATGTATATGTCGACGGATTCTCTGATGACCGATGTACGCCCCATCAGTGTGCAGGGAGACTATGCACTGGAGGCCCGCGGCTTGTGGCGCATAAAGGGTGACTTCATGGGCGGTCCGTTCGTATCGCATGTACGTTTGGACAAGGCCAATCAGCGTATTATCGTATCTGAAATATTTATTTATTCACCTGATAAAATGAAACGTAATCTGGTACGTCAGATGGAGGCTTCGCTCTATACCTTGAAACTGCCCGGCAGCAAGCAGGAAGGTGCGGAAATTCCGGTAGGCGTAACCTCAAAAGATACTACTAATAATAAGTAATAAAAATGGAAGACAACAAAATAAGAGTCGGCATTACACAAGGCGACATTAATGGTGTAGGGTATGAAGTGATTTTAAAGACGTTTGCAGACCCGGTGATGCTGGAATTGTGCACGCCGATTATCTACGGTTCGCCTAAAGTGGCAGCTTATCATCGTAAATCATTGGACTTGCCTACCAACTTCAGTATCGTCAACTCCGCCTCCGAAGCGGTTCCCAATCGCTTGAGTGTAGTGAACTGTACGGATGATGAAGTAAAGGTTGAGTTCTCTAAACCTGACGTTGAAGCTGGTAAAGCTGCACTTGGTGCACTGGAAAAAGCCATTGAGGAATATAAGGAGGGAATGATAGACGTGATTGTCACAGCTCCCATCAACAAGCATACCATCCAGTCGGAGGAGTTTGCCTTCCCCGGACATACGGAGTATATAGAGCAAAAATTGGGAGATGGCGAGAAGGCCCTTATGATTCTGATGAAAGATGACTTCCGGGTAGCATTGGTGACCGGACATATTCCCGTTAAAGAGATAGCCGGAAGCATCACCAAAGAACTGATACAAGAAAAACTGAAGATATTCAACCGCTCCTTGAAGCAGGATTTTGCTATCAGCGCACCGCGTATTGCAGTGCTTTCGCTGAATCCGCATGCAGGAGACGGCGGATTGCTGGGAACTGAAGAGCAGGAGATTATCATTCCGGCCATCAACGAAATGGCTGCTAAGGGTATGCTTTGCTATGGTCCTTATCCGGCAGACGGGTTTATGGGCTCAGATAACTTTACCCATTTTGATGGTATCCTGGCCATGTATCACGACCAGGGGCTGGCACCGTTCAAGGCATTGGCTATGGACGAGGGCGTGAACTATACTGCCGGCTTGCCGGTGATACGCACTTCGCCTGCTCATGGCACGGCCTACGATATTGCCGGGAAAGGAATCGCCTCTGAAGATTCATTCCGGCAGGCTATCTATGTGGCAATAGATGTGTTCCGTAACCGCCAGCGTGAGAAAGAGGCACATGCAAATCCGCTGCGCAAGCAATATTACGAGAAACGTGACGATAGCGACAAACTGAAACTCGATAGTGTAGAAGAAGATTTGTAGAATGACAAAAGCGGAAATACAACAAGTAAAATTACGTTTCGGCATTATCGGCAACAATGAAGCGCTGATGCGTGCCATTGATATCGCTATCCAGGTAGCGCCCACCGACTTGTCTGTACTGATTACCGGAGAGAGTGGTGTGGGAAAGGAGAGCTTTCCGCAGATAATACACCAGTACAGCCGGCGCAAGCATGGACAGTACATTGCCGTGAACTGTGGAGCCATTCCCGAAGGGACGATTGACTCGGAACTGTTCGGTCATGAGAAGGGCGCATTTACCGGGGCTATCGGCGAACGGAAGGGGTATTTCGGTGAGGCCAACGGCGGAACAATCTTCCTTGATGAAGTCGGCGAATTGCCTTTGCCTACCCAGGCACGCTTGTTGCGTGTGCTCGAGAGCGGTGAATTCATCAAAGTAGGTTCTTCTAAGGTGGAAAAGACCGATGTGCGTATTGTTGCCGCTACCAATGTAAACTTGACACAAGCCATTGCTGACGGACGTTTTCGTGAAGACTTGTATTACCGTTTGAACACAGTTCCTATTCAGGTCCCTCCATTGCGCGAACGCGGTGAAGACGTGGTGCTGCTGTTCCGAAAGTTTGCTTCGGACTTTGCAGAAAAGTACCGTATGCCTGCCATTCAGCTGACGGAAGACGGCAAGCAAGTGTTGCTGGGCTACTCATGGCCGGGTAATGTGCGCCAGTTGAAGAATATCACCGAGCAGATATCCATCATTGAGACCAATCGTGAAATCAATGCATCCATACTGAAGGGCTATCTGCCTGAGCAGAACAATATGCAGCGCCTGCCTGCCTTGTTTGGAGTGAAGGAGGACAAGAGCTTCGGGAGTGAACGGGAAATTCTCTACCAGGTTCTGTTTGATATGCGCCAGGATGTAACGGACTTGAAAAAGCTGGTGCATGAGATTATGGCTGAAAGGGGAACGGTAGCCAATCCGGCGGTTGCCACATCGGCCTACTATACGCCGGCTACTCCGGCGGTGGTACCTCCGGTAACATCCAGTGTCCCCACCATTATACATCCTTCGGTAAAGCCGGTTACTCCGGTGGACGATGATTTCCAGGATACGGAAGAATATGTGGAGGAGTCACTCTCCCTGGATGAAGTGGAGAAAGAAATGATACGTAAGGCGCTTGAAAAACATCACGGCAAGCGTAAGAGTGCGGCTCAGGATTTGAATATCTCTGAGCGTACGTTATACAGAAAGATAAAAGAATATGGATTGGATTAAAAAAGCGGCATTTGCTTCCTTGTTGGTAAGCTTGTTATTTCTGGTGAATTCATGTAGTATGAAGTTGGGACTTGCTCCGATAAGCTCTATCGACTATACAAAGGTAAAAACGATTTCCATTGCCGATTTCCAGAACCGGGCAGAGTATGTATATGCACCGCTGGCAACAGAATTTAACCAGAAAATGAAGGATATGTTCATTCAGCAGACTCGCCTGCAACTGGTGAATTCCGGAGGAGACCTGGAAATAGACGGAGAAATAACCGGCTACAATCAATATAATGAATCGGTGGATGCCAGCGGCTACTCTTCGAAGGTGAAGGTGACGCTGACTGTCAACGTGCGCTACACCAATAACACGAACCATGAGGAGGACTTTGAACAGCAGTTCTCGGCTTTCCAGACCTATGATTCCTCAAAATTGCTGACCGAAGTGCAGGACCAGCTGATAACCTTGATGGTGAAAGACATTGCCGAACAGATTTTCAATGCAACTGTAGCTAACTGGTAAACTCATGACGCCTACCCATTTGCAACAATGGATTCAGCATCCCGAGACGCTGAATAGGGATACTTTGTACGAGCTTCGCACATTGGTGGCACGCTATCCTTATTTCCAGTCGCTCCGTTTGCTCTATCTGAAAAACCTCTATCTGCTGCACGACATCAACTTTGGCGCGGAGTTGCGCAAGGCTGTGTTGTATGTGGCAGACCGTCGTGTGCTGTTTTACTTTATAGAGGGTGACCGCTATACTTTGAAATCCCGGAAGGTCTCGTCGCTGTTTTCCGGCGATTTGGAGAAAGAGCCGAGTGTGGACCGTACCCTTTCCTTGATTGACGCATTTCTGGCTACTGTTCCCGAAGAGCATTCACAGCATACGGAGCTGGATTATGCGGTGGATTATACGGCCTATTTAATGCAGGAAGAACCCGGTGTGGATGCAGAAGATGAGTCGGAAGTGCCTAAACTGCGTGGGCATGAATTGATAGATGACTTTATCCAAAAGAGTGAGTCTTCGGATGCCTCGGATACGAGAAGGGAGTTTCTTGTAGAGAAGGAGGAAGAGACTGAAGAAGAGGAAGAACCCTCAGTATCGCCGGTAACGGAAGAGTTGGACGATAGCTGTTTTACGGAAACTTTAGCCAAAATCTATATAAAACAGCACCGATATGACAAGGCGCTTGAAATTATTAAAAAATTAAGTTTGAATTATCCAAAAAAAAATGCTTACTTTGCAGACCAAATCAGATTTTTGGAGAAATTGATTATTAACGCTAAATCAAAATAACAAAATGTATTTATTATTAGTTATCTTAATGCTGATTGCATCTGTGCTGATGTGCTTCATTGTATTGATTCAAAATTCTAAAGGAGGTGGTCTGGCATCAGGCTTTTCATCATCCAACCAAATTATGGGTGTGCGCAAGACTACGGACTTTTTGGAAAAAGCAACCTGGACTCTGGCAGCTGTCATGGTAGTCTTCAGTATTGTTTCTGCTTACACTATTCCTTCTTCCACAGGCAAGGGCGGTGATGTGATTCTGGAACAGGCGCAACAAGAAGAAAAAACTAATCCTTATAACATGCCCGTAGGTACAGAAGCTCCGCAATCGGAGGCCCCTGCAGCTACAACTCCGGCTGAAGCTCCTGCTCCTGCAGCAGAATAAGATAAGGATATTGCGGATGACTCCCGCTTGGAAAAATAAGAGAAAGGTTGATACTGAAAAGGTGTCAGCCTTTTTTCGTTTTGATGAAGTATTTATTTACCTTTGTCAGCAATTTATGCAATCTGATTAATAAATTGAAATCCAAATAGTACAATGACAGAACAACTCAAACTTAAATTGAATGATTCCAAGGCTACCCGTTGGGGGGCATTGGTGATTGTTGCCTTCACGATGATGGCAGCTTATTATGTAAACGACGTGGTAGCACCGTTGAAGACAATGTTGGAAACGGACTTGGCTTGGTCGAGTACCGATTTCGGATTCTTTACCGGTGGTTATAGTTTTCTGAATGTTTTTTTCCTGATGTTGATTTGGGGAGGATTAATCCTCGACCGCTTTGGTATCCGTTTCACCGGAAAGCTGGCAACTATCCTGATGGTAGGTGGTACAGCACTTGAATACTATGCAATGACGGGACTTGCCGGTGCCGACGCGACTTTATTCGGAATCAATGAAATATTTGGCTATAAAACGGGTGTGTTTGTTGCTTTTGCCGGTTATTCCATTTTTGGAGTAGGAGCGGAGGTCGCCGGTATTACAGTTTCCAAAATCATAGCCAAGTGGTTTAAGGGGAAAGAGCTTGCCACGGCTATGGGGGTACAAGTTGCTTTAGCACGTATCGGTTCGCAAGCCGGTTATGCCGTAGCCATTCCTTTGGCCCGTGCTTTCGGTATTTCCACACCGGTGTTGTTGGGTTTGGTTCTGTTGTTGGGCGGTATGATTGCTTTCTTCATTTTTGCAGTGATGGACAAGAAGCTGGACAAACAGATGGAAGCTGCTGCCATTGCTGCCGGTACGGAAGATGAGGAAGAGAAGTTCTCTTTTAAGGATGTGAAGAATATTCTGGTCAATCCCGGTTTCTGGCTGATAGCATTGCTGTGTGTATTGTTCTACTCTTGTGTATTCCCATTCCAGAAGTTTGCTTCCGAGTTGATGATTATCAAATACGGTATCAATGAGAATGTGGCCGGTACATTTGCCGGACTTCCGGCATTGGGAGCGCTGATTCTGACTCCGGTCTTTGGTGGTTTCATTGACAAGCGGGGCAAGTCCGCATCTATCATGCTGCTGGGCTCGGCCATGCTGATATGTGTGCATTTCATTTATGCTATTCCCGATATAAACTATTGGCTGGTAGCTATTGTGCTGATGATAATTTTGGGTATCGCTTTCTCGCTGGTACCTTCTGCCATGTGGCCGGCTGTGGCCAAGATATTCCCGGTAAGCCAGTTGGGTACGGCATACGCATTGATTTTCTTTATCCAGAATATCGGTCTTTGGGGTATTCCTACATTGATAGGGTGGGTGCTTGATGCCTATTGTATATCCGGCAAGAAACCAGATGGAACGAATATGTATGACTATACGGTGCCTATGTGCATTTTTACCAGTATTGCCTGCTTGTCCCTTATAGTGGCTCTACTGCTGAAGAAGGCAGACAAGAAGTATGGTTATAAGCTGGAAGAGCCTAATATTCAGAAATAATAGGAAAAGCGGATACCGTATGATGGAAATACCCGAAGGAAAAGTAAGTCTGTTGGACGCTGTTCCGGTCCGCTGTGGACATATAACAACCGAATGGGAAGGTGAGTGCGCCGTACTCGCCTACCCACGGTTTAAATACGAATGGATGCGTCGTTTTTTATTGCCGAAGGGGATGTCTCCTGACATCCATGTGAGGCTGGAAGAACACGGTACAGCTGTCTGGAATCTGATAGATGGACATCGTACCGTGCGCGAAATCATCTCTCTACTTGCCAGGCACTTTGGGGAGGAAGAGAATTATATTCCCCGGGTCACCGCCTACGTAATGCAGTTGCGTAAGGATGGATTTATCCAGTTGACAATCCGGAATTAGAATTCCTTTATTCCCTATCCACTTTTATCAATCCTCCCGTTGCCGTATCAAACAGCACTTTGATGGTAGAATTCTTGTTGAACAGTACCGGTGCGAGGTATTCTACGGTGCCGAATTGGGTAATGGGAAGTTGGTCGTCAAACAATTTCTTATTGTTATACACCAATGTCACTTGTGCCTTGCCCGGAAGGTTATAGGCTACACCGTCCACTTTCTTTTTGCCTTCCTCGGTGGCAGATACATCGGGACTTTTGAGGTCGGTGACGCTGATATAATACGGTTCACCGGCAAGGTCATTATTGGCCACCACTCCCAGCTTTCGGGAAAAACGGAAAGCCACTTCATCTTTCATCTCTTTAGGCGTCAGCCGGATGGTGAATGTCTTGGGTTCTTTCTTTATTTTGCCCGAGAACATTTCCGTCATAGCCGTTTCCTGCTGGTTCAGATTGTCAAGCATCAGCTTGAGTTGAGCGCCGTCCTTGGGCATATTGTCTGCTTCGCCGCGCAGGAGGGCATTCTTGCTTTCGCGGATGCTGTATATTTCCTTAGCCACCAGCTCGGCCATCTTGGCACTGGAGTTGGACATCAGTATTTCTTCCGTCAGAAAACTGCGTGGGTCAATGCTGCTTTCGGTGGCTTTGGCTTCGGGCGTCTTGGCAGCAGGCTTGCCGCTGAACGGAATGTTGATGGAGCGGACAATTCCGTCTTCGGTAAGCTCCATAAGGGGTGCTACGGTCTTGTCTTTCATCTTCACGAAATAGACGTTGTCCTTATCCGGTACACCGGCTATGCGGGTTTCTATCTTATCCAGTGTCCAGAACTCCTCGGGTTCGGCAGACACGTTGTTGAGACGCAGATAGCGGTCGGCATATC
This sequence comes from Bacteroides sp. AF25-38AC, assembly GCF_003602995.1. Classification (NCBI taxonomy): domain Bacteria; kingdom Pseudomonadati; phylum Bacteroidota; class Bacteroidia; order Bacteroidales; family Bacteroidaceae; genus Bacteroides; species Bacteroides sp. AF25-38AC. Next base: position 161,486 of record NZ_QTMD01000008.1, read on the forward strand.
TGCAAAATTCTCCGGGAGTGTAGGTATGCTTGGTGGCTTGCAATACGATTTCTATTTCTGTTTTGGGTAACATATAGGTCACTCCGTAGTCTTTGCCACGCATCACACCGGTGGTTACGTCTGTTTGCGCCAGGGCAGTGGTAGACAAGAACAGAGCTGAGAGCATCAATATATTCTTCTTCATAATGTACATTCGTTTAGACTGATTTAGCTAAGGGACAAAGTTAATGAAGTTATCTTTGCTAAATATTGCTTTATAAATTATTAACAGAGCTGACGAACTGTACGCAAACCGGCATGTCAACTACAATGTCCTGATGAGTATCTTCCAAGAGTCCGGTAACTTCGTTTCGTTTGTATACCTGAATGACATTGCTGTCGCGGCAGGCGGCAAGCAAGTATTTACCGTTGGGCGTGATGTTGAAGTTGCGGGGATGGATGCCGGTGGGCTGATAACCTACCTTTGCCAAGGTCCCATTTTCGGGATTCACGGCAAAGATGGCGATGCCGTCTTCTTTCAGACGGTTGCTGGCGTAGAGGTATTTCCCATCCGGACTGAGGTGGATGTCTGCACTTCCACGGGCGGCTACGGTGTCGGCTGTGATAGTCTGTATCTGTTCCAGGCAGCCGTCGTCGTAACTGAAGGCAATGACCTTACCGGACAGTTCGGTGATGAGATAGGCAAACTTCCCGTTAGGGCTAAATGTCAGATGGCGCGGGCCGGAATCTGCCTCAATGCCAACGGCTTCCAGAGAAGCATGAGGAATAGGGTTGTCGGGGTGCATCACAAAGCGCAGGATGCGGTCGGCACTGAAGTCGGTGGCGAAGATATACTTTCCGTCCGGTGAAAAGACCGTGCAATGGATGTGGGGAGTGGCTTGCCGTATGGCGTCGGGACCGGTGGCAGAGCCTTGAAAGAGCGTGTCTGCAGGAGCCAAAGTGCCGTCTTTCTGTAAAGGAAAGACGGACATGGTTCCACCGCTGTAGTTGGCAGTCAACACTTCCCGGCCATTGGTGGCCACGTAGCAGGGGTCGGCGCCGAAGGTGGGAACGGTGTTCAGCAGGCGCAGTTCTCCCGTTTCCCGGTCTAAGGAAAGGGAGCTGAGGGCTGCTGTGCTGTCGTTCATTTCACTGACGGCATAGACAAATTCGCCATCTCCCGAGGGGACGAGGTAGGAGGGATTGGGCAATGCCGCTGAACTGAGCGGAACGGCTGTTCCCGTCTCCTGATTAAAGCGGAAGGTATAGATACCCTTGCTTGAGCCATTCGTGTAAGTACCTATTAGCATGGCGAGTTCGTCCTGGTCACCGTTAGTGCCCTTTGGAGAAGAGCCACATGCTGTCAAACCTAATCCGAGCATACAGAAAAGAAGTGTTTTCATTAATTTAATGTGTTAATGTGCCAATATGCTAATGTGCTAATTGGCTGCGCTGTATATGCTGCATGGTCATTGGTACATTAGCATATTGGCACATTAGCACATTAAAATTTAACTTCGGCAATACTGACGCGGTCATCGTTCAGCACGATGCGGAGGTCGCTGGCGGTAGTGCCTTTGAACGGATAGGAAATCAGTTTGCCGTATTCGCTGACGGTGCCCGAATATACGGTGAGGAACTGTCCGCCACCGCCCGAGAGCTGGATTTCGAAGGTTGCCGGCAGGTTGTTGTCACGTGTAAAGGCAATGGCAACTTTATCTACCTTGGCTCCGTTCTTCAAGGCAAAGGTAATATAATCTCCCTTATTTCCTTGCCATGCGGTATTGATTTTTTCGTCGAGCACGTTTTCGGCATCCTCTGGGTTGGTGCTGGCACTCACACGCTTTGCTGGTTTTTGGGCTTCAATGGCTTTGGCACGGGTCTGGTAGTCTTCTACGGTCAGCGTTCCGTTCAGGCGGATGTCTTCGGAAGAGGCGCCGGCCATGAGCACGAAGTCGCCGGGTTCCACCACCCATTTCATGTCGGCGTCCAGAAGCTCCAGGTGCTTGCGGTCGATGGTGAAGGACAGCTCCTGGGCTTCGCCCGGTTCGAGGTGGATGCGCTGGAAGCCTGCAAGATTCTTTTCGTAGGTGGTGATGCTGCTCAGTACGTCGCGGATATAGAGCTGCACTACTTCATCTCCGGCACGTTTGCCGGTGTTGGTCACCTTCAGGCGGACGGTGGCAGACTCGTTCGGGGTGATGACTCGGGGGGTGATGTCGAGGTCGGAGTACTCGAAGGTGGTGTAGCTCAAGCCGTAACCGAAGGGGTAGAGTGCTCCGTTGATGCGTGACATGTTGCCCGTAGGTCCCGGATTCTTACCGCCGTCTATCTGTGAAGAAGGCTTGCAGGGGAAGTTGAAGGGGATTTGCCCTACGGTCTTGGGGAAGGTCACTGTCAGCTTTCCACCAGGGTTATAGTCGCCGAAGAGGATGTCGGCCAGGGCCGTTCCGCCTTTGGAGCCGGGATACCAGGCTTCGAGGATGGCGGGGACGAACTTGTCTGCCCAGTTGATGGAGAGCGGGCGTCCGTTGATGAGTATCAGTACGACGGGCTTGCCCGTGGCTTGTATGGCTTGAAGCAGTTGCAACTGCCGGCCGGGCAGGTCGAGGCTGGTGCGCGATTTGTTTTCGCCGCAGGTGCGTTGTCCGCCGCCCAATACTACGACGGCAACATCAGCTTGGCGGGCATTTTCTACGGCTTTGTCTATCTCGGCTTGCTCGTCGTCGGTCAGAGGATAGTCTATGATTTCACTTTCGGGCCAGTGGGCATCCACTAGGTCGCAGCCTTTGGTGTAGAGCACCTCTGCCTTGCCTTTTGTCTTTTCTTGAATGCCTTCCAGTACAGTGGTCACCTCTACGGCAAGGGGGCCGTAATGGGTCAGCGCGTAGCCTTCTTCGTTGGCATTGGGACCACAGACGGCAATCTTCTTGGTGGAGTTGATGTCTAAGGGCAACAGCTCACCGGCATTCTTCAGCAGAACGATGGACTCGCGGGATGCCTGCAAGGCGATGGCTTCGTTCTCTTCTTTTTCCACTTCACGGTCGGCACCGGCAAGGTCTGTCTGGTAGGGGGCATCGAACAGACCAATGAGGAACTTTACCCGGAGGATGTCGCGCACACGGTCGTTAATGACTTCTTCGCTCAGCCCGCCTTCCTTCACCAGTTCGCGGAGGGGAAGGACGAAGGAGTCGGGCGAGCGGAAGGTACAGCGTACGTTCAGCCCGGCTTCCACGCTTTGGCGGACGGCTTCTTTCATGTCTTTGGCGGTGCCGTGCTTGGTGTAGAGGTATTCTACGGCGTCACTGTCGGATACGACGTAGCCACGGAATCCCATTTCGCCACGCAGGCGGGTGGTGAGCCAGTAGTAGCTGCCCTGCACGGGGATGCCGTCGTAATCGTTGTACGAACTCATTACGCCCAGCATGCCGGCTTCCCGGATGACGCGTTTGAAAGGGGAGATGTGTATGTTCTCCACTTCGCGCGGCGACATTTGCGGGTCCACGCGTGCCATGCCTTCGCGGGCGCCTTTGTTGTTACTGTAAGCGGCAAAGTGCTTGCCGGTGGCGGCCACTTGGTGGTTGTGCTGCAAGCCGCGCACCATTTCGATGCCCAGTTCGGCTACGAGGTAGGGAGATTCGCCGTAAACTTCTTCGTAGCGTCCCCAGCGCTGGTCGCGTCCTACGTCGAGGATGGGGGCGTAGATGTTGGTGTAGCCCAGCATGCGGGCTTCGCGTCCGGTGATGAGTCCTACTTGGCGAATCAGTTCACGGTTCCAGGTATGTCCCAGTCCCAGTTGGGTGGGGAAGTTGGTGGCGCGGTAGCTTTCCACGCCGCGTATGCCTTCGTTGGTAAAGTCTACGGGGATGCCGAGACGGGTATCTTCCACAAAGAACCGTTGCACCTCGTTCAGTGCCCAGGCGTGGCGCGAGGCGGGCCAGACGTAGGCATTGTCCGAGGGAGGCAGCCCCCATTGCTGGAAGCCGTTCAGGTGTTCGTCGATGGCGCCGATGCCGTCTTTCCAGAGCAGCTCTTTCCATTCGGGGGTGGGGAGGTCGTCTTTCAGTACGCGTTTGTAGCCGTAGAGGGTGACCATTTGGCAGGTCTTTTCGTCCAGCGTCATCTGTTGCAGCAGGTTTTCGATGCGTGCTTCGAGCGGGGCGGAGGGGTCTTCGTACACGTCTTTCACTCCGTTTTTGTTGAAGTCTATCCAACCTTTGCGGTACATTTCACTTTTCACCGGCTTGTAGGTTGCCGGTGTTTTGGCAGGCTTTTGTGCGCAGAGCAGTGTGCTTCCTCCAAGCAGCAGGGTTAGGGCAATAAGGTTCTTCATGATATGTTCTAAAAATCTCTTGGTTATTATTGTTTCTTTTGTTGACAAAAATACGGCTAATGTGTGAAATAAAGGGATAAAATAGTCCGAAGTATCGGCTTTTATTGTCCGAAGGGTCTTCCTCTTACTAAAAATATCCTCCAAGACGCTACCGGGGAATTCAAATCATTATTAGACGAAACATATCATTCACTTTTAAAAAGAAAGAGAGAACACTATAATAACCTGAAAAGTAGATGCAATCGCGGTGTATACAAGTATTACGGCTACATCTGTTAAACGAGGGTGTATTTATATAATAGGAATCTGTTGGCGGAATTGTTGCTTGTACGGAAGAACTTTCTTTTCAACCTTGGGATGTCTAAACCCAACCTTGGTTTAGACATCCCAAGGCTGGGTATGAAAAAACCAAAGTTTGGGATAGATTGCTTCCTTAATTCTTTCCGGTTTTTCAGTTAACTTCAGAGACTTTTTCCGTTAACTTCCCATCTCTTCTGTGCAAATATCCATTACAGAAGATAGAGATTCCCTCTTGCAGGGGTTAATTCCGTCAACGGATACTGGCTTTGGTAGCTGTTTGAACATTGATGACAATGGGGTGCACATATTGTATGTATGGAGGATTATTGTTTTTATCACGAAAAGTCAGTATTAGCTAATATTTGTAAATATATGGTGATTGCTAATAAAAGAATATGTATCTTTGTGCCAAAGAAAGCGGTAGAGGATGAAAAATAAAGTAGCATTTATCCCTTTTTCACCCTCCCTACTTAGCAATGAGTTACGCAATCTTTTAAATTTCAGACCGTTACAAAGTCATGGGGTTGACTGGATTTGACAGCGGGCAGAAATGGTAAGTAAGCATGCAGTGCGTCGTTGATTTGCACTTTAATCTCAGTCCTCAAAATTTTATCTGGCGAAACTCGTTACGCTCTCGCTGCTTAATCGAAGTATAGTAGATTGAAGCTTAATCCCGGCACCAGGTGCTGGGACGTGACATCACTCGGAAGCTGTTGCTCCGAAGCATTCCGATAAAGTGGTGCAGTCAAATCGGGGATAGTTCGTGTCAGCCTCGTGGCGCGGGTGAAAATTTAGAGGATAAGGCAACGGTTGATGGCTTTGGTTCTGCCGCTGCACGAAAATTTAGGCAAAGATAAGCATGTAGAAAGCTTATGATTTCCTCGTTTGGACGAGGGTTCGATTCCCTCCAGCTCCACAATAGATGTTGATTATTAGGTAGTTATGAATAATACACCCTAATTTACACCCGGTTTAATGTGGCAGATGTTTATTTATCATTCTTTATATTGAATGATAGTCTATTTCTTAAATAAATTAACAGTATGATATTTTCTAATATACAAAGATACTAATCTATGGATTTGTTTAAGTAATAAAGAAACGTTATCTTTGCAAAATCATTTTGGGCTTGACTGGAATTGACAGCGAGTTGGAATGGTATGTAAGCATGCAGTGCGTGGTTGATTGGCACTATAATCCCAGTTTTCAAAAATTTATCTGGCAACGAAAATTATGCTCTCGCTGCTTAATCGAAGTATAGTAGATTAGCTTTATTTCCGCCAAAGTGGTAGAAACGAGATGTCACTCAAAAGCTCTTGTTCCGAAGCGTTTGATAAAGTGGCACAGTAAAATCGGGAATAGTTTGAGTTTTTCCTCGTAACTCTTACGAAACTTTAGAGGATAAGGCATAAGTTGGTGGCTTTGGTCTTGCTTATGTTCGAAAATTTTAGGCAAAGATAAGCATGTAGAAAGCATATGGTTTCCTCGTTTGGACGGGAGTTCGATTCTCCCCAGGTCCACAATACTTAGATAATTATTTTTTATGTATAAAAGTATTCCCGTACAGAATTTGATGTCCTGTGCGGGAATATTTTTAAGTGTTCGATGATACATGAATATTTCTTAACTATTCCTCTGTCATCGCTTTAGACATTAAAAAGAACGAATTTTCTCCTTTACAATAAACAATATCATAACAAGCATCTTTAGAGCGATAAAGGTTTTCATCTTCCCTTTTTAGTCCCAAAGTTTCTGTAAGATATTGTGGTATAGCATCAAATAATTTTTGAGGATTATCACCTATCGGTGAAGCATTCGCATTAATCTCTACTTTAATCACAATTACACACTTACATTCATAAAGAATGCCGACGGAATATGTTGCAAAAACTTGATTTATACCCCAATCTCTGTTATGCAAGTCAACCATCCCACTTGCTGGCATTTGTTTTATATTGTATAAATCCATAATTCTTGAAATAGGTTGACCCATTTTTAAACTATCAATGCCATCGGATGTTAATTTATCAAATATTGACGCCAATGTTTTCTTTTCATCTATATAATTGGTTACAACTCCCCAAGCATCATAATCAGACAAGGAGTGAGGTGCTATTAAAGAAGACCAAAAGGATGAGTAACTGGGGGAATTTGTAAATGGGGGAACTGAAATTTTGTAATAAGAGTTGTTGTCTACTGGATTCCCTTTCTTGTTAGCAAAGTAATATTTCTCATTTTCTGCCATTATGATATATTGGGATAATGGGTAAAAACATGAAACGTTTTCTATTTTATTTTTAATCTCACCTTTAGAATTTATTGCATATACATTCATATATTGATTATCCCAGTCATCTTTTAAATTAGCAATTGTATCAGCAACATATATCCAATCACCTACAATACCTAAAGCTCGCGAATACTTAGGCTCTACAATGCTTTCTCCTTGTATGTTAAGTTGTCCCCATAATCCAGTTTTACTGTCTTGAAATAAAGCGACATTGTCAATGAAAGGTGAAATACTATAAATATTAGAGGGGAATCTCTGTGCTTTTTCGCCTTTTTCATTGAGTAAGAAGTTTTCTATTAAACAATATCCGTTTTCAAAAAAAGTGTATGAATATTGTTGGTATCCATTGGAACTGGCTTCAAATAATTCTTTTCCATTGGGGTCGATAACTAACCATTTGTCAACTTCTTTGTTATATACAATAGCTTTTCCTTCATGGAAAGGGAAAGCGTTATCATAAATAGGTTCTATCACAACATTGCCTTGTGGATCTATATATCCGCATTTACGATTTTCTAATCGAAACCAAGCACGTTGCTCCGTAAAGAACGGAGATACACATAAGAATTCCTTCCCCTGATACGGAAGCAAATAAAAAGCAGTTTCTCCCGTTTCTGTTAAATAGTGAATACGTTCATCCGTAGACACAACTGGGATTATTCCCTCACTACATACACCTCCTTGCTTATAACCTTTTGGAGTCCCTATTAATTTAGGAGTTGGAGTTGCGGAATAGTAAAGATATTGATTTGTATCATAATCCCAAACTCTAAACACTCCATTTACTGCATAAGACGGTCTTTTATCAAATTTGTTTTCAAACAAGATGTTTCCATCAACTCCAACCATGCCCCATTTCCCATGTTTTTCTTTTTGGAAAGCTACATGGGTCACTTCAGGAAAATCGGTATTTGACTTAAAAGAACAACTCGAAAGCGTACCCATAAATATTACAAACGATAAAAACAAAGGGCGAAAATACCAATTAGTAATTTTAGGTTTCCTTTCGGCATGAACGTAGGGGATTTTGTCTAATGAATTTTCATCATCCAAAGCTGGAAAATCCAGTGTAAGCTGCCCCCTAAAACCAAGCGATTCTGCCCCCTTGTGCTAAA
>NZ_QTMD01000080.1:0-1596 GCF_003602995.1 Bacteroides sp. AF25-38AC
CCTAAAATCCGCAAGCAATCTCAATGGCAATCTCAATTGCAGTAAAGAGCTTGAACACTATGCATCATGATAGTATGAGCGTGAATTTTGTCCGATTTGTGCATACCTTCCCCTTACCCCACAATGCGACTTGAGGCAATACGCAGATTAAAACCATAAGGAACGGACTTTATCCGAATCCAGTTTTGAAAGGTCTTGCATAAGCCCGGTTTTCAGTATAGATATTCAGCACGTATTGCCTTGCTGTCATGATCCACTTGGCAGGTACGGAGATGAAGCTGAAGACAAAAGCCTTTATGCGACTCGTTTCCTTGAGCCCGAAAGCCTTGGTGTCAAGCTTGCTAATGATGGTCTTATAGAAATTGTGTATCAATGCCGTAAGCAGAAGGAATACAGTGTTCTCTGACATGAACGACTTGGGGAGCCTGTTCCAGCCGAATCCGTTGTTCATATCATCGAATATACGCTCTTTGCCCCCACGCTTGTTGTAAAATTCGACGATGTCTCTTGTTGATGAGTCATAATCGTTGGTAAGAATGGATCTGTAGGTGTATTCACCTTCCCACAAGTCAAGCTCTCCATCCATGCGCTTTTGTCTCTGGATGACAAGACGATAGCACTTGCCTTCCCATTTCTCAACGAGAATGGAATTGAGTTCGAACTGGATGCCGTTAATCTCCTCCGTCTTCCATCCTCTCAGAGCAAAGATGTCATTGTAGAGCGAACTGCATCGGTTGGCACGGATGTAGAAATGTTTGCAATGCTTCTCTATCTCACTGACGATTTCCTTCGAGCAGGAACCGCAGTCTGCCCTGAAGCGATTTACACGGATGTTCTGGGATTCCAGAAGAGCGAAGAATCTCTTATGGGTGTCTGCCTGATGAAAACGCACATTCGTGTTACCATCGCTGTTCTCGATATAGACTATCTTGTCACCGATAACATATACGCCAGGCCTGTAGCCGAGGAACTTTTTGTAGGTCGGTTTTGCATCATACTTCTCCGTTTCAAGGAACTGATGGTCAAAGTCAACATCGTATTCCTCAATTTCCTTCAACTCGCCTGTAGAAACCAAAGCGTTTATAAGCAATGTGTTGAGTTTGTCTGCAGTATTGAAATCATAGGTCTTGCCTTGGTCGGAAGTATAGGAGATGTTTTCCTGTGTCAGTTCCTTGATGGCTCTGAGGATGGTATCAGAGCTGCATGTACGAAGGGTAGGATGATACGAGAGATGGCGCATCAGTTGTGACGTTACATCTTCCACGCATGAGCCGCCACAGAAATAAACGCTCATCAGCGAACGGACTATCTCGCTGAACTGATATCCGAAGATACTGCTGCATCTCTGACCCAGTGTTGAGTCGATAACGGGTGAAAGCATGGAGTCAAATTTCTCCATGATTGAAAAAATTCCTCCAAAAGGTGTGAGTTTCTCAGATTTAATTTGTATTTTTGCCATGTCATATTAGAGTTTTGCTTGTTTTCTTTTTGCAACACTAAGATAAGTGAAAATTCTGACATGGCAAAATCCTGGGCAACTTTTTGTTGCTCAGGAACTTATAAATAAAGTTAAATTATAGTGTTGCGGAATTAAGG
>NZ_QTMD01000081.1:0-1184 GCF_003602995.1 Bacteroides sp. AF25-38AC
TGATATAGGTAGACACATTTACAAACTAATAAATGTGTTACTATTATGACTTCAAAACGAAAGCTTTATCGTGAAGATGAAAAACTGTTTTTTCTTCACTCTTACTACCAATCAGGTATGAGTAAGCATGCCTTTTGCCGGGCACATGGCATTTGTTGCCCTGCCTTGCTAAATAGTTGGATTAAAAAGTATTCAAATTTAGCAGAAGAGCTATCTTTGCCTTCTGAACAAGAATCACCAGATATGTCCAATCGCAGCAAGGAAGCCTACAAAGATGAAAATGCCCAATTAAAAAAGCGCATTAAAGAGCTGGAGAAAGCCCTGTCTTTCTCCAAGCTGGAAACAGAAGCCCGTGAATTGATGATTACGCGTGCTGAAGAACTCTTCAACATCCCTATCAGAAAAAAATCTGGGGCCAAATCGTAACGGAACTGGTCAGTCAGCGCAACCTGAAAGTTGCGTTGGCCTGCCGTCTGTTTGGCCATTGTCGTCAAGCCTACTACCAGTCAAAGGCTGACATTGAGAGTCAGATACATAGGGAACGTCTCATGCTGGATGCTGTCCGTGATATCCGTATCGAAGATCCGGGTATAGGCTGTTACAAACTGTGGATTATGCTCACCGTGCTTTTTGGAGCCGGGTTCATGCCTGGGCGGGACAGCTTTTATGCATTGCTCCGGCAACACCGCTTGATGCTTCCTGCCCGCAAGACCCGGCATACGACGAACTCCAACCATCGCTACCACAAGTGGAAGAACCTAATCAAAGGACTGACCTTGACTTCAGCCAACCAGTTGTGGGTCAGCGACATTACTTATATACCACTTGCCAATGGTGAAGTCTGTTATCTGCATCTGATTACGGATGCCTACTCCCATAAGATAGTGGGATGGGTGCTTGCCGACACCTTACGGGTATCGGCAACCATCAATGCATTGCAACAGGCTATAGAGCAGGCTGTTGAAATGACAGGAGATGAAAATCTTACGGGCCTGATACATCACTCGGACCGTGGCGTACAATACTGTTGCGACCCATACGTGGCACTTCTTCAGAAACATGGCATTGCCATCAGTATGACGGAAGACTACAAACCCACCGACAATGCCGTTGCGGAACGTATCAACGGGATTATTAAGGCGGAAAGCAGCCATCCTCGAGGCCGGTTCAACGACATCGGGCAT
>NZ_QTMD01000081.1:1194-1585 GCF_003602995.1 Bacteroides sp. AF25-38AC
CATCCTCGAGGCCGGTTCAACGACATCGGGCATGCAAGAAATGTCATAGCTCGCTACATACATTTCTATAACCATCGCAGACCGCATATGAGTATCGGGTATAAAATACCTGCTGTGGCGCATCTGGAGAAGGGAATACAGAAGAAAATGTGGAAGAAGAAAAAATATCCTTCCACAAGTAGCAATAAAAAGAAGGATGCAATATCTTTGCAAAGCCGGACAGCAAGTCCGGGCGAAGGCGCAGGACAGCGCACCTGACAAAGACAGAATGCCTCTTTTAGGGGCACCCAGTCTTGCCGGACAAGCAAGCACGGGCTCTGCAAATGCAGCAGGATGACTGTCAACAGAATCAGGACAACTCACTTTGCTGTGTCTACTATATCAGCAGGGC
>NZ_QTMD01000082.1:0-1419 GCF_003602995.1 Bacteroides sp. AF25-38AC
GGGTCAACGTAACAATCTGAGGTATTTTATATTTAAGCATATAATTTAGCAAGTCTATATAAGAAAAAAGCTCTATCTCTTACTCCTCTGAACTGTGCTCTAAATGCTTTGATTTTAGCATTGAATGACTCTGCTGCGGCATTGGTTGCCCTCCTTTCAAAAAAATTGATTATATTCAGATAATGTGTTTGTATAGAACGTGCGACCCTTCCAAAGGTGAGGAACCCTGATTTATCTACTTCATCATACCACCTTGCCAGCCTTGTCAAAGCAATATCCTTAAACTTACACTGATGATAGATTAAGCCTAACCGCATAGACAGATAATATCCTTTCTTTATATCGGGATATTCCTTGAAAAGAATTTCAGCTCGTATTCTTTGAGACTGAGTCCATAAGGATTCCTTCTTGTAAAGCAGATAAATGCTTCTCGCTAACAACTGCTTTCTTGTATCTCCATTAGCGAAAACAGGTGCATGATACATCTTTCCACAGGCCTTTGCATAAGCAATCTGAGTGGACTCTTCATCCAAAGCCTCCCAGCGAGCTTTTACACGCATCTCCTGCACCGCTTCATAAGCTAACTTCTGTACGTGAAAGCGATCGGTAACACGTTTGGCCGCAGGAAAGCAGATGCGGGCAATCTGCTCCATGTTAGGAGCCATATCCAAAGTAATCTCGCGCACTTGGTAACGGCGGAGACGGGATAGCTTAAGCAGGACAGAAGTGACCGTATGAACGTCCGTACCTTTAATGATAGCAATCATACTACCTTTACCACCGTGAGCTTCTTTATTGATCAGTACAGTATAGAGTTCTCCACGCGAGAGGGCTACCTCATCAATACAGATATAAGCACCGATATTCTTTTCGAATAGTAGCCAATCCTCTGCATGAACAAGTTGGTCCCAATGGAGATAACCACTTAGATGGTTACGGTATTGACGCTCCAATAAATCTCCGTCAACTCCATATAAAACACCTAAGAGCTTACAACTGATCGGATAGCTATCAATATAGTTCTTTTAAAAAAGACGCAAAATCTTGCGTCATACGAGTACCTTCAGCCACCATACGCCAGTTACGAGAGATATACTCATTATGCTTCTTTAAGATCCAGCGACGACGACGAATATTAAGGAAGACCTTCTTGCCACGAAGAGGAAAATCCTGAACAATAACAGGATCATAAAAGCCTTTACTCTCAGTATCCTGATCTGTATACTTCTCAGGAACGATATTTTTTTCCTCAAGGTAGATCACAACTTCATTTACGCTTTCCTTCACATCAACAAGAGCAAAGTACTCTAAAGTGCCTTCAGGAAGAAGAAGGCGATAACCGTTTAACTCCATAAGCTATGAATTTGGAGACAAAGATAATAATTTATAAATTTACCCCTCAGGTTTTTACATTGACCC
>NZ_QTMD01000083.1:0-1364 GCF_003602995.1 Bacteroides sp. AF25-38AC
AGGAGATGGTGAAACTTGCTGCAATAAGAATGTTGCTGAACAAAATTTAAACAGGCTCTAAAGGAATTGAATCTATTTTAGTCAGTAATTGAGAGTATTGTTTGAATTCTGCACAAAAGTACATACTTTCTTTGTTCCAGTCATAAGAGCTTGTAATAATATCAGCTTGTAATAATTCTACATCCTGTTCTCCATAATTGTGTATTTTCACTTCACACTCTTTCTTGAATGGCATTACCCAGTAAGATTCCATATTTCCGTTGGTATCTACATGGGTATACCATGTGGAAGAAGGACGAATCTGATAGCCAGTTCCAAAAAAATCTCCTGCCGGACACCACACAGTGCGATGTCCATCGAATATAAATTCAAGTATAGTAGTGCGTAAAGCTTGTTCAAGATTATCAGCTTTTATTCGGAGTTTTATCTGGCGTATGGCATTTTCACCTTTTATTTGGCGTCTGACATGATTGCCGGGAGATGATCGTCCTGCTATGCTTGTGATGAAATCACCTTTTTTCTTATATTTTTTATCTTAGAAGAAAGTCTGTTTTGTACATTTTCAAGAATTTTATTAGCTTTAGTCAATTCTTCTTTAGAAAATGTGATTATTTGTGTTCCTTTCGTATAAGTTCGATAATTAATATTATAGAAAATGGCTTCGCATGTTCTGGGATCATCGCAATCATGACTGAAAACATTGTCTTTTTCATACGTAATTTTGCAATGCTTGGCATAGGGCAACGGTAGATATAGATTATGTCCTCTCTTTAAGTAAGGTGCTTCTTCAGGTATGGATGCTGATAAAGGAGTTCCTACTAATTCTCCGCCACTTAAGATGTTAAGAGCCACTCCTTCAATGGTAGGCAATGAGTCATTGTCAAAATAGAAACGCAATATTCCTTGTCCGCATCTTTCATTGCAGAAAGTAGACCAATATCTAACAATAGCACCAGGACCTGCAGCATCGAATAAAACGAACTCTCTTCTGCCATTGATGGAATCAATTCGCAGAAAATTAGAATTATCCTTATTGGCATACCAACCTATAGAGTCAGGTGTCACGCTTCTGCGGTCGTAACTACTGAACTGGCTACAGCTGTATTCGGGAGTAGGGTAGCGTGTCAGGCTTTCTCGATTGATCATTTCTTCCAATAGAGAAGATATGGTGATGGGTTGTTGTTCCTGGCAAGAGGCCAGAAACAAAACAACCAAACCCATAAAAAACAATGAATGTTTCTTATTTTTCTTCATGTACATACAGAATATTATTCATTTCCCCATAAATCGACTGCATTACCTTTATTCTTTCTCCATTCATGACGCCATTTGTGCATCATCACATTGTTTACCATCGGCTTCAG
>NZ_QTMD01000084.1:0-1328 GCF_003602995.1 Bacteroides sp. AF25-38AC
TCATTAGTGTCCCGTTAAAATGGGACGAGTTAAACAATTAATCAAATAGCCCCGGAATAAGGGGATTATTTAGATCTTTGACATCATTGAAATTAGTCTTATCGAACAGGTCACGCAAGTGGGTTTTGTCAGTCAATGATATGCTGAGAATTTGCAAAACTTCATAGGTTGAGCGTTTCAACTTCATATCATGTTGGACAATAGCCACAAGGCAGTATGTGATAATAGCCACACTGATTTGTATGCGAACAGCGTTCTCTGTTGTGCCCCAAAATTTCTTTATCTTGAGATGCTGCTTGAGCCATTTGAAGAACAGCTCGATTAACCATCTTTTCTTATAAAGATTGGCGATATCCAGTGCAGAAAGTTGTTTTGCATTTGTCAAAAAAGTGAACTCACGGTCATCTTCTTCATCGTAATATCGGACGAGTCTGAATGACTCAGGATATTTCTTCTCGGAGAGATAGCCGGTCAGTTTCACTTCCGCATCTGTCATTATATTCTTTGGCATTCTTCGCTTCCATTGGACTGTCTTATACTTTAAATTCGTCTTGGCTCTGACAACAAAGAAAGAGTCTGTAAGATGTATCTTATAGAGTTCTTTAAAGGAATCATAAGCCCTGTCGAAGATATAATAAGCATTTGGTTCATAATGGATTGAAGACAGTAATGTAGAATCATGCTTTGATGCAGTGGTTACGGTATAGAAGGCAGGAACTTGTGCTTCAATGTCATATAAGACATGAGCCTTAACTCCTCCTTTCTTGTTTCGGAACTTTGCCCATGGGAATGTTGCAAGACATAACGGAATCGTTGTTGAATCAAACGCATATTTCTTTCCGGAAATGTCAAGGATGTTGGTCGTCCGCTTCTCGCAGGCTTCCTTCATCATATAGAATGCAAATTCTTCAAAAATTCTATAATCACGGTTCCGGTTGGCTGTCGCAAGAGTTGTCTTGGCTATCGGTTCACGACCTAACCCAAGATGATATTGCTTGGCCCTATGCGCCTCGAAAGCAACGATTAAGTCTCGCAGGCTCTCACGGTTACTCAGTTGTCCAAACATCATCGCGAGCATCTGATTCCAGCAAGTGAAATGTTTCACATATCGGTTGCCACCATACTTGCGAACATAGTTGTTAAACTGAGTCCTGTTCAGAAAAGCGGTTAATTGAGAGAATACGTATTTGTCTTGGAACATAGCAGCCATTTGTATTAGACTGCAAAGTTGCAAAATCAAGTCCGTTTCATTTCAAAAAACCGTGTAATTGACTATATTTCAATAATTTCAAAGAACTATTTATCCACTTTTACGGGACAGTAGTGAA
>NZ_QTMD01000085.1:0-1307 GCF_003602995.1 Bacteroides sp. AF25-38AC
CACTACTGTCCAAAGAAATTTTCCCATAGGTTCAGTTGATCTGAATCGGCATCATTCATTAGACGTTTTGGTTTAACAAACAGTTCGCCTAAAGGCTTCCTCTCAAAGAGTACTTTCCCGATGGCGGACGATAAAATATAAAGTTCTTGATCAACATGAAACATTTTCTTGGCAATAGCAAGCAGCAGGTAATCGCAGATGGCAATCCATATCTGCGAGTAGACTGCATTCTGGCTTGTGCCGTAGAACGACTTAATGTGCAGATGTTGTTTGATCCATTTGAAGAAACATTCTACTTGCCAACGTTCCCTGTAAAGTTCAGCAATGGTCAGGTAAGAATGTACGAAGTCGTTGGTCAAGAACCTATAGACGTTTCCTGTGGCGTAGTCCTCATACACAACCATGCGGAGTGTATCCGGATACCATTGGGAGGATTTCAGTCCCGTCAGTCTGATAGTGGAATCGCTAATGACTCCAGTACTTTTATCAACCAGATGCTCTTCTACCACCTCATACTTCATGTTATCCTTGGCCCTGGTAACGAAAAAAGCTTGCTGGCGATGAAAGTGGCAGAACAACTGCTTAAAATCTACATAGCCCTTATCCATAAGGTAGTAATTACCTGGTTCTACGGGTATTAGGCTCATAACTTTAGAGTCATGTACCGCAGCTTCTGTCAGATAAATAAATGTGGGAATAGCTCCTCGCAAATCCAGCAAGGTGTGCATCTTTACACCTCCTTTATCATGATGAAGTCTCGCCCATGGACAGAGTTGCAAGCAAAGTTTAATCGTGCTGCTGTCGAAGGCATAGACGATGCCATCTACGTCAAGTCTGGAGGGCTCATTTTGAAGCAGCTCTCTCGCCCAAGCAATCAATATTTGACCGAAGTCACGATATATGCGCCAGTCCTTGGTTTCGTTGATATGTGTCAAAGTCGACCGCTGGATATATTTGATTCCAGACGAGTACAACTTGGAGGACAGAGCAACCAGCGTTGCATCAATGCTGCGGAGACTATCTTGATCGGTGAACTGAGCAAAACTCATCACCATAAACTGGTCTCTGCATTTGAACTCGATGGCATGTCGATTGCCATTGTATCTCTTTACGCACTTGTCGAACTCATATCTCGGTATGAGCGACATTATCTGAGCGAATACAGTCTTTCCCTGATTCATGATTTCTATCTCTTGCAATACAATTTGCAAAAGTATAAAATCAAATCTCGAAAAAATATAGTCGCGTAAAACATTGATATTTAATAATTTAAAATACGTCCAAGAAAATTTCTTTGGACAGTAGTG
>NZ_QTMD01000086.1:0-1231 GCF_003602995.1 Bacteroides sp. AF25-38AC
CTGCCGTTGTACCTGGCAGTGCCGTTACCGGTATTGTAGTACAGGTTCTGTGTGAACTTACTTCCGCTGATGCCCGTCAGCCAGTTGCGGACATTGTACGCATACGTCAGCTTGTTTGTACTACTTCCGTGCAGGGACTTTGATTGCAGTCTTCCAAAGTTGTCATACCCGTAGGCAGCGAGCGTTACATTGGTTCCTCCCAACGTGTGCTCAACCTTCAAGAGTCTGTCCGCATGGTCGTAGCTGTAAGCATGCACTTCCGTGCGGGTTGTTTTTCCACTTGCCGCGTGGGTATGGGTCACCGTAGCGGGCTTGTCGGTGAAGGTGTAGCTCACATTCAGGTCTTCATCGGTGGTTTTAACAACCGAAAGCTGACCGGAAAAATTACGTATAGAAAGCAAAAGGCAGATGATTCACGAAGCCAAACTGAAAAACAAATTCCCTGCTTATATCCGATGACGTAAGCAGGGAATCGTTCAATTTATTGAATCAGAGATTCTTATTATATTAATATTCAAGCCAAAAATAATCAGGGGTGCGTAAAGTATCCCACAATGTAATACCACTATTTGCTCTGCATGCAATCACAATACTGGGTATATTGTCTATCCGGTATCGGAACGTACTATCTATGACCCTTTTTCCACGATATAATACAGTATCCAGAGATGTGACACGTATCTTTATTTTTAAACTATCATATCCGCTCTTATCGAAACGGGTGATTTCCATTCCAAGCCAATCTTCATGGTAGTCCAATATCTGGTCATCCGTCTTGTTCACATACAGTCCATTAAAAACAAGGCTGTCATTCACCCAACATTGGATATAATCTTTACCGGTACGTTCTTTATAACCAGTATCCACTCGAATCATGAAATCATTCTTTGAGATTGAATGGTCAATGCACCCCACCAGCATAGCAAGCATGATTATAAAAATAAATATACGCGTCTTCATGTTACTGCCTCCTTTTAAGTTTTTGTCTCCAGTTTGGAATATGCCTATTCAATTTGTTATGGATGTAGTTATCCCGAATTGTCTGCACTTGGGAATGATTCAACTGAATTGCTTTGAGATAATCTCCTTTGGAATCTAATTGAATTTCTTTTTTCTGTGTCATCAAGCTTTCCACATCCATTGTATGCCCCAATCCCCCTGATAGCTATTAAACCTTAATTCCGCAACACTATTATAAATATAACTTTTTAAGTACCTGAGCAACAAAAAG
>NZ_QTMD01000087.1:0-1121 GCF_003602995.1 Bacteroides sp. AF25-38AC
GCAGGCATACGACAGCAAGGGAGAGCTTGTCTGGGAGATGCTGCTGGACGTGTACGGCAAGGTGGTGGAATGCCATGGAAACCGAACGCTCGTGCCGTTCCGCTATCAGGGACAGTACGAGGATGAAGAAACGGGGCTGTATTACAACAGGTTCAGGTACTACTCGCCGGATATGGGGATGTATATTTCTTCTGACCCGATTGGATTGGCGGGTAACAATCCTACTCTATATGGGTATGTGCAAGATATAAATACGTGGCTGGATTGGTTTGGATTAAAATGTGCAAAGGTTTCTAAAAAAGGTCCTGATATTCCTGATTATCATAAAAAGAATTTCACTGATGGTATTGTTACTATGAGACAAGTCAATGGAGATGAAATCTTTTATAAGTACCATGGAAAATCTAATAGATTAGGTAGAGAATATAATTACGTTACAAATAAAAAATATACGTCAGAGAAAGTATTACGAGAGGAACTGGCAATTCTTGAAGAATGGGGAGTCGAAATAGAATCAGTTACGACATTTAAACCTCAAGCAGGAACTTGGATAGGCGAAGGTACCGCAGCTCGGCAAGTAAGTAGTGATGGTGCAGAAGTATTATCTGGTGGTGGTTATCAAGGTATAATTAACGTAAAGAATCTACCAAAATCAACAATTATACAAACTATTAAAGTCAACTTCTAAAAATATGAATGATATAAAAAGAATATTGATTGATTTAATTTCAATCTCTAATAATGAGAAAAGGATTGAGCTATATAAAAAATTTTATAATATAGTACAGGATTTTACTGTAAAACCCGAAACAGATATATTGGATAAAATATATACAAATCTCTCAGGATTGATAGCGCATTCTGAACTAAGTAAAAACGAATATAATGGATTAAAACTGTTATTACAATATTTAGAGAGATATGGCGCATCAGAAAACAATAGATAAAAATATAGAACTCCACTTATCTAAATACGAAATCGAAAGTCTTTATTTATCATCATCGAATATATAAATTTAATAATACATACATATATCAATAAATAACAAGATTATGCTCTTAGCGGACAGTCATATCACTATGGTAGTCGGGGTTGACGTCCATGTGACGACAGCTCCCCC
>NZ_QTMD01000088.1:0-998 GCF_003602995.1 Bacteroides sp. AF25-38AC
AGGAGATGGTGAAACTTGCTGCAATAAGAATGTTGCTGAACAAAATTTAAACAGGCTCTTAATTAATAAATTAAGTTAGTAATATAGTTTATAAATATTTATCCACTCCATTTGTACAGCGTACCGTCTTCCGTTCATCCAGCATTCTCATGTACTGCAAGTTCTTTGTCTTATTGTACATGAACTTATCCTCATGCCAAAGGTGGTAAACAATACCTGCGAACTTCAAATACCGTTTCCGGCAACCACTGTTCAGCAGACGCTTGCCCAAATCAATATCCTCACTTCCCCAACCCTCATAGAATTCATCATAACCGTTTACCTTGATAAAATCCTCACGGAAGAAGGACATGTTACAGCCCAATGCAGCCGAACGCTTTCTACGGTATCTCGGAGCCAAGAAGCGAGCCAGCCATATACAATGGATTGCATTCTCCGGCTTGCTTTCAATTCCTTTCGTCCAGACATGAATCGGGCGTACCATACCGGACTTACATATTTCCTCTGTCAGCTCTTTGCCCAAGTTTACCCTTCCACCTTTCACGTAAATGCCACGGCCAGCTTCACGGAGATGGTCGGCTATCAGCTTTGGATGCAGGAACACATCACCGTCTATCTCTATGATATAGTTTCCCGTACTACGGGCTACACACTTGTTGCGCATCATAGCCAATCGGAAACCTTTATCCTCATGCCACACATGTATGATTGGAAACGGTGCCTGCTCTTGCAGCCTTGCTATCAACGAGGCGGTCTCTTCCGTAGAGCCATCGTCTCCTATAATGACCTCATCGGGCAGGACTGTCTGCTTGAACAAGCTGAGTAAACATACTTGCAGAGCATCGCAACGGTTGTAAGTAGAGACTATTACGGAAATCTTCCCCAAGTCCTTTCTATTCATTACTACCAGATTTAAATAAGTTAATCAGATTAATTATTACCCTTAATTCCGCAACACTATAATTTAACTTTATTTATAAGTTCCTGAGCAACAAAAA
>NZ_QTMD01000089.1:0-482 GCF_003602995.1 Bacteroides sp. AF25-38AC
ATGTCAACCTTATCCATATGAAAGAGCGTATCCGTGGTTATAAAAAGGCTATGGATGAAGCCGGTAAGAGAAACTTGGCTAACGTGGTCTTTTTGAGGCAGGATGCTCCCAGAAAGTCCGCAGACCGTTTGTTGCCTAAAATGATTGATGGTGGTGTAGACGCTTTTCTTTTTGCCACCAACATGATTTCATTGGCTTGTTTATATACAATAAAGGACATGGGAGAGGGAATTATTGGTAAAATAGGTCTAGTGGGTTTTGACGGTAATCCGGTATTTGACTTTTTTGATGCCCCTATATCCTATATTCAGCAGCCTATAGATGTTTTAGTACAGAAAGCACTTGAAATACTGATAGATATCATTATTAACGGTAATACAGTGCAGTCTGTGCTTGCCGAGGGAGAATTTATTGAAATGGCTCCTTAGGAGAGCTGTTTTTTTTACATGATGGCTTAATCGATTTAGTTAATTTTTATATTA
>NZ_QTMD01000089.1:492-956 GCF_003602995.1 Bacteroides sp. AF25-38AC
GGCTTAATCGATTTAGTTAATTTTTATATTAATCTCAATAAAATCAGTTGAACCATGAGAAATTCAAGATTAATCAGTGGAAAGCCGAAAATTGGTATCAGACCTATTATTGACGGTCGTCGTGGAGGTATCCGTGAGTCATTGGAGGATATGACTATGGCCATGGCCCATAAAGTGGCCGAGCTTTATTCTTCTGTCTTACGTCATAGTGACGGCACTTCCGTAGAGTGCGTCATTGCAGATACAACTATTGGTGGAGTGGCTGAAGCTGCCATGGCGGCTGAAAAATTCCGTAATAGTGGAGTCGGTGTTGTACTTTCTGTAACTCCTTGCTGGTGTTATGGATTCGAAACTATTGATATGGACGGAGAAATGCCAAAAGCCATCTGGGGCTTTAATGGTACAGAACGTCCGGGTGCGGTTTACCTGGCTTCAGCATTGGCAAGCCATACACAGAAGGGATT
>NZ_QTMD01000009.1:0-165686 GCF_003602995.1 Bacteroides sp. AF25-38AC
TTCAAGCTCTTTACTGCAATTGAGATTGCCATTGAGATTGCTTGCGGATTTTAGGTTAATAAGGTATATAAGGCAAACATTCCGTAGAATTCTTGCTTTATCAGAATCAGTCCGTCATTGCTGAAAGTGGAGAAGGTGGTGAATCCTCCGCACAGACCGGTAGTCAGCAACAGCCGTACCTCAGTAGAAAGGTTGAAACGGGCGGATAAGGTATAGAATAGCCCGATGAGGAAACTTCCGAGGATATTGACTGTGAATGTAGCCCATGGGAAAGAGTAGGGGACTATGCGCTCGTGGAGCATCATCTGCACGCAGTAGCGCAGTACGCTGCCGGTACCGCCGCCAAGGAATATAGCTATCAGTAATCTAGTCATAGGTTTTCTGGGGTTGGTTTTGGCTGCAAAGGTAGTGAAGACAAAGGAATTTCAGTAAATCATAGCCCGAAATTTCATAAAGCGATTCTGTACTGGGGGAAGTAGTTATTGGTGGGATGTATATAATTTTGATATTTGATATGAGTGATTGCCAATCTTGGTTCCGGATAGTTCGTGATGGGGCAGAAGCGATTTACTAAATCTTGGAGGAAGATTTAGTAAATCGTTGCCGGAGATTTAGTAAAATGTCCGGGAGATTTTAGTAAACGAGTAGAAGGGGCTTTGGAAGGATGACTGGTTTGTCTGTATTTTTGGATACGGTAATAACTTGTGAAACTTGAGCCACTCTTGAAATTGAGGTCTTAACCGTTCAAATGCCATATTGTAGAGACCTCTCTAGAACCTTGTCTTGATAATCAGCGATTTATTTTCATTGGCTGTAGAGATTGTATCCATTCCTTCTCATTCTCTTCCTGCCTTTCTTTCTTCACTTGTAGAGAAGGGTTGTTCTTAATTTGTTGTTTTTTAGAGTTTTAACGAAATTGGTTGTAGATGTCATTTCCTTGTATTCCCGTCATTCACACCCTAACTTTGCAACATCGAATTCAAGAGAATGAAAGTTTATCGTTGAGGCCTCACGATGGATCTCCACTTCTTGAAAGAGAGGAAAAGGCTTCGGCCTATTTATTACATTATTATATTAACTTTCTAAAACATTAAAAATTATGGGACTTCAGTATGTAGTGGCAAAGAGAATCTTTGGTTTTGACAAGGACAAAAATGTAAAGTATGTAGCTAAATCCGTAGGAGCGGGTGAATTGGATTTTGATAAGTTGTGTGCCAAAGTGAGCCGTATTCTTGGTATTCACAGAAAGACGGTGGACTTAGTGGCTACAGGACTGGTGGACATCATGTCGGAAGAAATAGACGATGGAAAGACTGTTCGTTTAGGTGATTTCGGATTGTTCCGCCCTTCTTTTGTAGGGAAGAGTGCTGATACGGAGGCTGGCGTTTCGGCCAGTAACATTGTCCGTAAACGTATTCTGTTTTTTCCGGGGAAAGCTTTTAGTCAAATGTTGGGCAATATGAGCGTCACCAAGATGGTGGTTCCCGATACGGACTATACGGATGGAAGTAGCAATGGTGGAGGGGATAACTCCAATCCTTCGGGAGGCAATGACGGGGACCAAGGTGAAAATCCTTTGGGATAATTCCAGTGCACGATTAAAGTTGTAAAAATATGGAGGGCGAAGTTTTCGTAGCGATACTTCTCCTTCTATTTTGTTTGTAGGCAGGATATTGTTCAAGGGAAGTTGGTTTTCATGCAAACGTTTGCCGACAAATCATCTATCATTTTAGTTTAATTGCGTCAGAGTGTATTTCTTTCCTGCCTATATTTGCATCTGGAACATAATTTTATAAATATAGCATGAGAAACATGAAAGCAATCTGTACAAAATTAGCCTGCTTCCTGCTCGTTTTGTTGGTGAGCGGCGTAGCAATGGCAGAGAGTATTACCTCTCCCAACGGACAACTTCAATTGAATTTTTCGGTAAATGCGCAAGGCGAACCCGTTTACGAACTTTCTTACAAAGGAAAGCCGGTGATTAACCCTTCCAAATTAGGACTCGAACTGAAGAACGACCCCGGTCTGATGAATGGCTTCACGATGGAGGATGCAAAGACTTCCACTTTCGACGAGACTTGGGAACCGGTATGGGGTGAAGTAAAGCAAATCCGTAACCACTATAATGAGCTGGCTGTGACGCTCAACCAAAAGGCGCAGGATAGGAACATCATTATCCGCTTCCGTTTGTTCGACGATGGTATGGGCTTCCGTTATGAGTTCCCTTTGCAGAAGAACTTGAACTATTTCGTGATTAAGGAGGAGCGTACTCAGTTTGCCATGACTGGCGACCATACAGCCTTCTGGATTCCGGGCGACTACGATACGCAGGAATATGATTACACAGAATCCAAACTTTCTGAAATTCGCGGGCTGATGAAAGGGGCCATTACGCCTAACTCTTCGCAAACCCCGTTTTCGCCCACCGGTGTTCAGACTTCTTTGCAGATGAAGACTGCTGATGGTTTGTACATCAACTTGCACGAAGCTGCTTTAGTGGATTACTCTTGCATGCACTTGAATCTGGATGATAAGAATTTTGTTTTTGAATCTTGGCTTACTCCCGATGCAGTAGGCGATAAAGGTTATCTGCAAGCTCCCTGCACGTCACCGTGGCGTACGGTTATCGTAAGCGACGATGCTCGTGACATCCTTGCCTCTAAAATCACGCTGAACTTGAACGAACCTTGTGCTTACGAGGACGTTTCCTGGATTAAGCCCGTGAAATACGTAGGTGTATGGTGGGAAATGATTGCAGGTAAGAGCACCTGGGCATATACAGACGACCTTCCCTCCATCAAACTGGGTGAAGTGGACTACTCCAAAATGAAGCCCAACGGCCGTCACGGTGCCACTAACGAAAATGTAAAAAAGTACATCGACTTCGCAGCTGAGCACGGTCTGGACCAAGTATTGGTAGAAGGCTGGAATGAAGGCTGGGAAGACTGGTTTGGCAAATCCAAGGATTATGTATTCGATTTTGTGACCCCTTATCCCGATTTCGACGTGAAGATGCTGAATGAATATGCCAAGAGCAAAGGCGTGAAGCTGATGATGCATCATGAGACATCCGGTTCGGTGCGCAACTACGAACGTCACATGGACAAGGCCTATCAGTTTATGGTGGATAATGGCTACAATGCCGTGAAGAGCGGATATGTAGGTAATATGATTCCCCGTGGTGAACATCATTATGGGCAATGGCTGAACAACCACTACCTCTATGCCGTGAAGAAGGCAGCCGACTACAAAATTTGTGTAAATGCGCACGAAGCTGTACGCCCTACCGGTTTGTGCCGTACTTATCCTAACTTGATTGGCAACGAATCTGCACGAGGAACTGAATATGAGGCATTCGGCGGTAGCAAACCGTTCCATACCACATTGCTTCCATTCAACCGCTTGATTGGCGGTCCGATGGATTATACACCGGGTATCTTCGATACCAAACTTGACTTTATGGGCGATTTGCCCCACGGACAAGTGCAGACTACACTTGCTAAGCAACTCGCTCTGTATGTAACTTTATACAGCCCGTTGCAGATGGCTGCCGACTTGGTTGAGAACTACGAAAAGCACATGGATGCTTTCCAATTCATCAAGGATGTGGCAGTAGACTGGGACGACAGCAAGTACATTGAAGCAGAACCGGGTGATTACATTACCGTGGCCCGTAAGGCAAAAGGAACCGGCAACTGGTTTGTTGGAGGTATTACAGACGAGAATGCACGTACAGCCAACTTTACGCTCGACTTCCTTGAACCGGGCAAGCAATACGTAGCCACTCTCTATGCCGACGGTAAAGATGCTGATTACAAGGAGAACCCTACTTCTTATCAGATAAAGAAGGGTATCGTAACCAGCAAGACCAAAATGTCCGTGAAGGAAGCGCGTAGCGGTGGTTTTGCATTGAGCTTGATTGAAGCGACTCCGGCTGACAAGAAAGCTGTGAAGAAGTGGAGATAATTTAGGGTAGAAAGAGTTTTTATTAGGCATTAGTGAGGCCCCGCAGAAGTCCAATCTTTGCGGGGCTTTTTTTGTGTTAGGGTAAGCTCATTCTTATACCGTAAAAATAGCATCAAGACCCGAGTTTTTGGTAAGTTCGTTCTTTGGGGAAACCTTTATTTTTGCACTCAGATAACAGATTGCATAATCATTAAAAATCAGAGATATGAATACGGATAAGAAAATCAGTCGTCGGGAGGCTTTAAAGCGTATGGGATTTGCCGTGATGAGCGGTGCTATCGCATCTTCCGGCCTACTCTCGTTGGCATCCTGCGAAACAAAAAGGAGTAAGCGTATCATCTTTTATTTTACCGGAACGGGTAACAGTCTTTACATCGCCCGTCAGTTGGCTGGAGAGAACGCAGAATTGTTGAGTATCCCTCAGATGGTGAAACGGGGGAAGTATGAATTTGAGGCAGATGAAATCGGCATCGTTTATCCCATCTACGGTCATATGCCTCCCTATATGGTACGGCAGTTCATTCAGAAAGCAAAACTGAAGGCAGAATACAAGTTTGCTGTCCTCACCTATGGTGCAAGGAAGTGCGATGCGGTAGAGATTTGGGACCGTATATCCCGTAAAGCCGACAATGCGTTCGACTATATCAACACTATCATCATGGTGGATAACTGGCTACCCAACTTCGACATGAACGAGCAACTCAAGATAGACAAGCACATCCCCGAGAACTTGCAGAAGATAACGGCAGATATCAACAGTCGGCAGCATTGGCACGAACCGGTGACGGAGGAGGAACGGCAACAGCACCAAGGTTTTATGCAGCGGAGTGGACTCGACCCCGAGGTGGGCTTCCTGATGAAAAGCGAGAAGTTCTTTACCGTGACTGATGCTTGTATTGACTGTGGCATCTGCACCTACGTTTGTCCGCGCGGCAATTATGAGCTGACGTCGAGAGGAGTGAAGACGTCCGGTGACTGCGAGTTCTGTTTTGCCTGCATACAGAATTGTCCGCAGAAGGCTATTCAGTTCATAAAGCAGGAAGATGGCTCTTTTCCTGACGGAACGGAGAAGAACCCCAATGCCCGCTATCGTAATGAGCATATTTCGCTAATAGATCTGAAACGGGCAAACAATCAAAAACTATAATCATTAACCTCTGTATTTTGTCGGATTTACACCCAGATGTTGTTGTACGTAACGGCTAAAATAAGCAGGAGAGGAAAAACCGAACATATCGGAAATACGGACGAACGTTAGTGATTTGTCGCGCAGCAAACGCGAGATGTCGAGTGTGGTATAACGGTTTATCCAGTAGTTTGCTGTATAACCGCTTACTTTCTTGGAAACTTCCGAAAGATATTTGGAGGTGACACATAGGCAGTCGGCATAATAGGTCACTTCACGATGCTCGCGGAAAGTTCCGTTCTCCAGCATGTTGAGGAAACGGCTCATGATGGAAGCATTTTGTACAGAGATATTGTCCTCGCCATATAGATGGGAGTGGAAATCGAAGAAGTCGAGTATCAACATCTGTGTGGAGGCGATAAGCATATCGCGATGGAAATGATGGTCTGTATTCCGGAGTCTGTATTCCACTTGTTCAAAATCCCGGAGACATAGCTCTTGCTGTTCGGTAGTCAGGGACATGATAGGATTGAGAAATAGGGAAAGTTGCCCTTTCATGCCGTAGTTGTTCTGTGGTGTACTCAGCACCACAAAGCCCGATGCGATATAGATGACCTTTACGCGAAAATCTTCTGAAGGTTGAATTTTCTCTACCAGTTTTCCTTTGCGGACAATCATCAGGTCGCCGGCACGTAGCTCGCGCTCCTCTCCATTGTACTTCAATCGGCAGATTCCTGACAGACAGAGGGCGTGTGCAAGATAGCCACTGTATGCGTCCGTCCCCAGACCTTGAAGAGTATCGGCTATTATAATATTTGCGGTTTCTCCCATTATACAGTTGTTTGGTTTCGATCACAAAAGTATATGTTTCCAATAATATAACTTCTATTGTGGGCAAGAAATATATTGCCTTTTTTATTCATTTCAAATCTGCCCGAATTTCGCAAATTCTTCATACCTTTGCATCCGTTAATTTTAGAAACCAATAACAAAACAGAACTTATGGGAGGTTTTTTCGGAACAGTCGCCAAAGCAACAAGCTGTGTGGCGGATTTGTTTTACGGCACAGATTATAATTCACATTTAGGGACAAAACGTGGTGGGTTGGCTACATACGATGCAGAAACGGAGCAGTTTACCCGTTCCATTCACAATCTGGAAAGCACTTATTTCCGCACGAAGTTTGAGGATGAACTGGACAAGTTCAAAGGAAATTCCGGAATAGGAATCATCAGCGATACAGACCCTCAACCCCTTATCCTCAACTCCCACCTTGGTCGCTTTGCCATTGTAACGGTAGCCAAAATAGTAAATCTGCAAGAACTGGAAACAAAACTGTTGGCCCAAAACATGCACTTCGCCGAACTCAGTTCGGGCAAAACCAATCAGACGGAACTTATCGCCCTCCTTATTATACAAGGAAAGACATTTGTCGAAGGAATTGAAAATGTGTATAAGCATATCAAAGGTTCCTGCTCCATGCTGTTATTGACGGAAGACGGCATCATTGCCGCTCGCGACCGCTGGGGACGTACTCCGATTGTGATTGGCAAGAAAGACGGAGCGTATGCCGCCACAAGTGAGTCGAGCAGCTTTCCGAATCTTGGTTATGAGATAGACCGTTATTTGGGACCCGGAGAGATTGTTCGCCTGCGTGCCGATGGTGTGGAACAGATGCGCAAGCCTGATGAGGGAATGCAGATTTGTTCCTTCCTATGGGTATATTACGGTTTCCCCACTTCCTGCTACGAAGGTAAGAATGTGGAGGAAGTGCGTTTTGCCTCCGGTTTCAAGATGGCACAGACAGATAAATCAGAGGTGGATTGTGCCTGCGGTATTCCTGATTCGGGTGTAGGTATGGCGCTTGGGTATGCCGAAGGTAAAGGAGTTCCTTATCATCGTGCCATTTCCAAATATACTCCGACTTGGCCTCGTAGTTTTACTCCCAGCAAGCAGGAATTGCGTTCGCTGGTGGCAAAGATGAAGCTGATTCCCAATCGTGCCATGCTCGAGGGTAAGCGTCTGCTGTTCTGTGATGACTCTATTGTCCGGGGGACTCAGTTGCACGACAATGTGAAGGTGCTGTATGAGTATGGTGCCAAGGAGGTGCATATCCGGATTGCTTGTCCTCCATTGATATATAGCTGCCCGTTTGTAGGATTCACGGCTTCCAAAAGCGACATGGAACTGATTACCCGTCGTGTCATCAAGGAACTGGAGGGTGACGAGAATAAGAATCTCGATAAGTATGCCACTACCGGCTCACCCGAATACGAAAAGATGGTGGACGTTATCCGCGAGCGTTTCGGACTTTCATCCTTGAAGTTCAATACGTTGGAAACTCTGGTTGAAGCTATCGGATTGCCTAAGTGTAAGATATGTACGCATTGTTTTGATGGTAGCAGCCATTTTTGATTGACATTTTGTCCTTAAGGAATAAAAAAGGGGCGTGAATTGCTTGGCAGTTCACGCCCCTTTTTTTATCTTTACAGCACAAAATAGTGGTTAATGATTAGTGATTAATGATTAATGCCATTCGGATAATGCTTTTCGCCAATTACTAATCACTGACCATTAATCACTAACCATTAATCACTAATCATTATTCATCATGACTTTAGTAGAACGTTTTTTAAAGTACGTAAGCTTCGATACTCAGTCCAGTGAAGAGACTGAGATTACTCCGAGTACTCCGGGGCAAATGGTGTTTGCCCGGTATCTGAAAGAAGAATTGGAATCTTTGGGTCTGGAAGAAATCACGTTGGACGAAAATGGTTATCTGTTCGCCACTCTTCCTGCCAATACAGACAAGCCGTTGCCCGTCATCGGCTTTATTGCCCACATGGATACAAGCCCCGATATGAGTGGCAAGAATGTTTCTCCGCGTATCGTGCAGAATTATGACGGTAAGGACATTGTTCTTTGCGCCGAAGAGAATGTGGTTCTTTCTCCTGCCCAGTTCCCCGAACTGCTCGACCATCAAGGGGAAGATTTGATTGTGACCGACGGCAAGACCTTGCTTGGTGCCGATGATAAAGCCGGTATTGCCGAAATTGTATCGGCGGTGGTATATCTGAAGGAGCACCCCGGAATCAAGCACGGTAAAATTCGTATCGGCTTTAATCCGGATGAGGAAATCGGTTTGGGCGCCCATAAGTTCAATGTAGCGCAGTTCGGTTGCGAATGGGCCTATACCATGGATGGCGGAGAAGTGGGTGAACTTGAATTCGAGAACTTCAATGCGGCCTCTGCCAAGATAAGCTTCAAGGGACGGAATGTGCATCCGGGCTATGCCAAGAATAAGATGATTAACTCTATCCGCGTTGCCAACCGTTTCATGTCCATGCTTCCGGCTGACGAGGCTCCGGAGCATACCGAAGGTTACGAAGGTTTCTATCATCTGATAGGCATTACCGGCGAGGTGGAGCAGACAACAGTCTCTTACATTATCCGTGACCACGACCGCACCCGCTTTGAAGAGCGCAAGAAGGAGATGGAACGTCTTGTGGCAAAAATCAATGAAGAATACGGTCCGGGTACCGCTACTCTGGAACTTCGCGACCAATACTATAATATGCGCGAGCAGATTGAACCGGTGATGCATATCATCGACACCGCTTTTGCCGCCATGAAGGCGGTAGGTGTAGAGCCTCGTGTAAAAGCCATTCGCGGAGGTACGGACGGTGCCCAGCTCTCTTTCAAGGGCCTGCCTTGTCCCAATATCTTTGCCGGTGGCTTGAACTTCCACGGCCGCTATGAGTTCGTGCCTATCCAGAACATGGAGAAAGCCATGAACGTCATCGTCAAGATTGCCGAGCTCGTAGCAAGCAAATAGATAATTCATAACTCATAACTCTAATAGTTCCATGAAAACCACTCCGTTTACCGAAAAACACATCTCGCTGGGTGCCAAGATGCACGAGTTTGCGGGATATAATATGCCTATCGAGTATTCCGGCATCATTGACGAGCATCTTACAGTATGTCAGGGTGTCGGTGTATTCGACGTCTCACACATGGGAGAATTTTGGGTGAAAGGTCCCCATGCTTTGGACTTTCTGCAGAAAGTGACTTCCAATAACATAGCTGCCCTCACACCGGGGAAAGTACAGTATACCTGCTTCCCAAATGAAAATGGAGGCATTGTGGACGACCTTCTGGTCTATCATTATGAGCCGGAGAAATACCTGCTTGTCGTGAATGCGTCGAACATTGAGAAAGACTGGAACTGGTGTGTGTCTCATAACACGGAAGGCGCTGAATTGGAAAATGCTTCCGAGCACATGGCACAGCTTGCTGTGCAAGGACCGAAGGCTATTCAGGCTTTGCAGAAGCTGACTTCCATTAATCTTTCCGACCTTCCTTACTATACTTTTACCCACGGTGAGTTTGCCGGAGAAAAGGATGTCATTATCTCCAATACCGGATATACCGGTGCGGGTGGTTTTGAGCTTTACTTCTATCCGGAGGCTGCCATGAAGATTTGGGATGCCGTGTTCGAGGCAGGCGCGGAGTTCGGCATTAAGCCAGTTGGTCTGGGTGCGCGCGATACGCTTCGTCTGGAAATGGGCTTCTGTTTGTATGGCAATGATTTGGATGACACCACTTCGCCCATTGAAGCGGGTTTAGGATGGATTACCAAGTTTGTGGAGGGAAAGAACTTCACCAATCGCCCGATGCTGGAAAAACAGAAAGCGGAAGGCACTACCCGTAAGTTGGTGGGATTTGAAATGATAGACCGCGGTATCCCCCGTCATGGTTACGAGCTGTATAGTACAGACGGTACTGCCATCGGTGTGGTTACCTCCGGAACTATGTCGCCTACCCGCAAGATTGGTATCGGAATGGGGTATATCAGACCCGAGTACAGCAAAGTCGGTACGGAAATCTGCATTGACATGCGGGGACGTAAGCTGAAAGCTGTGGTTGTGAAGCCGCCGTTCCGCAAACAGTAATTTGAATGAATAACTAAAATAAGAAGAATGAAGAATTTGTCATGCGGCATCATCGCGCAGTCAAATTCTTCATTCTTAGTTATTCCTTTCTCTATATTCTGCTTATCCTGTCCAGCATTTGGTTTGCCCAACCTATCTCTTTATTGGTCCATTCCTTTTCGGTTCCTTCTATGCCCTGGCCTTCGTAGGCCGAAAGCAAGGTGATATATTCTTTCAGTATATCGGCGGCTTGGGCTTGTTTGTTCATGCGCATCAATAATAGTATTTTTTGTTTATATATGTCCAGATTGGGGCTTGTTCCTGCCATCTCCTGGGCTTTATCAAGCATGGCGAGGCAGCGGTTGTTCACTTCTTCCGTATTAGACAGTGCCATTTCCGCTTTTACCAGGATGATGTAGTCATTGTCTGTGGCTAGTCTGTTGTCAATGTTCTTGCGTATCAGCCGGGCAGTTTCCTTATAGCGCTTGTTGGCGTAGTTCATACTTGCGTTGAAAGAAACGACATCGCTGGTGGTCCGTAGGTAGGGGCGGGCACTCAGGCTATGGGATTCACCGGCCTTTTCTATACGCTTTTGCAGGTTGCCGATGCTGCCGTAGCGAGGAATGTCCTTGTTGCGTTGGTGCAGGTTGTAATACCCTATAATTTTACCGAGGGCCGATGCGATTCCGTCGGGATTATATCCCTTGAATGCCAGAAGTTGGCGCGCAAGGCGGTCTGAAGAGATTTCCTGGGAAGTTTTGTATTTCATCCCCAACCGGTCCGTTGCCGGAATGCTCAAAAGGGAAGCGATGGCTCCGATATCTGCCACCAGACTGACGGCATAAGCATCTTCATTATCGTCCCAGTAGGCCACATCGAGGGCTGCACTGGCGGTAGTGGCAAAGACATCTGCCCAAAAAGCTGCACGCTTGGCACGCCGCTCGGCACGGTAAATGTTGTTTACCTGATGGTCGAGGACGAAATGTCCCAGCTCACATGCGATGACGGCGGCCAGTTCGTCTTCGGAATCAAGAGTGCAGAGGAGGCCCGTACTGATAACCATGGAGCCGTTGGGAAGCATGAAGGCATCTGGTTCGGGCGACTGGATGATACGTATGTTCAGACTCTCCCCGCGATTGCTGTCAATGGTGGTGGCGTTCAACTTGGAGAACACTCCCTGCACGTACGAAACGATGTAATCTTCCTGATAGGCTATCTCATTCAGTTTGTCGAGATACTCCAGGCACTCTTCGTCGATTTCCTGGCGCAGTTTGTGCTTGTAGCCGCGGTCGCTGAAATATTCGTAAAGATGGTTTTTCAAGTATATCTGCTGCCAGAATTCCCGGTCGGTTTGCGGAGCGGATATGGCAATGTGCCCCATCTCATTCAAAGGAATGGTCTCTTGTATGCCGTTCATTTCGACAGCATAGTAAATGTTGTTGCTGCTTTCACCGGGATTCTTCATTTTGACAACCCGGCGGATAATGACCGGTGTACCGGCGGGAGATTGCCGGTACTCTTTTGTCAATTCTCCTTTGACAGCGATGTTCCCGCTTAAATCTTTGTACTTTTGGGGCTTGGCAAATCCTGCCGTTGCGACAAGGATTGTCAGGATGAATAGGGTGGCAAGTCGTTTCATGATTAGTATATGTTTTCGGTTTTGATGATACAAAAATAGGGAAGTGTTTTTTCCCTTTCTCGTTTTTTTCCCTATTCTGTGATAGGAGATTCCCTATTTATCGGTCCTGCAGTGGGAGGCGGAAACAAAAAAGGGAACCTTTCAGTGAAAGACTCCCTTTTTTCAGTTTGCTTGAAAACTGATTATTTCTTACGGTTACCGTAACGGCTCATGAACTTATCAACACGACCGGCAGTGTCAACCAGCTTAGACTTACCTGTGTAGAACGGGTGAGAGGTGCTGGAGATTTCCAGCTTTACCAGCGGATAAGTTTCACCTTCGAATTCGATAGTCTCTTTCGTGTTGCAAGTGGAACGAGACAAGAATACATCACCATTTGACATATCTTTAAATACTACCGGACGGTAATTTTCAGGATGAATACCTTTTTTCATTTTGATATTTTCTTTTAAAAATTTATATTCTGTTACTATTTTGGTAATAAATAGTGTAATGGTCTTCTTTTCAGAGCGCAAAGATAGTGCAAGTTGGAGACTCTACAAAATAAATTCAGATTTATTTTTATTTAGTAGGTTTATCGCATTTTATTTCTGATTTTTGCAGGACTTAATCTTGTGAATTTATGAGGAAACTACTTGTCTTATGCTCTTTCTGGCTGTGCGTGGCAACGCTGGGGGCACAAAATGCGGAACGGAAACTGTATAGTGTTGCGTTCTACAATCTTGAGAACTTGTTTGATACGATTCATGATGCAGGTAAGAATGACTATGAGTTCCTGCCCGACGGCAGTTACCAATGGACGGCAAAGAAGTATGAGTCCAAGCTGCAGAACCTTTCCAAAGTGTTGGGTTCCCTTTCGCGTGATTTAGTGCCGGAAGGTCCGGCATTCATCGGTGTGGCAGAGGCGGAGAACAGCCGGGTGCTGGAAGACCTCGTGAAGCAGCCGGCCATTTCCAATTATGAGTTCGTGCATTATGAAGGACCGGACAGACGGGGCATCGACTGTGCCTTGCTGTACGACCCGAAGCAGTTCAGCGTTACCCACTCAAAGTTGGTGCTTTCTACTCCTTTTGAGGGGGATACGGTGCACTTGACGCGCGGCTTCCTGATTGTGGACGGACAACTGGCGGGAGAGCGTGTCTGCGTGATAGTGAACCACTGGCCCTCCCGTGGGGCAAAGTCACCGGTGCGTGTGCATGCAGCCAGGCAGGTAAAAGCCTTGAAGGACTCTCTGATGCGTAGCGACAAGAAGCTGAAACTCATCGTGATGGGGGATATGAATGACGACCCGATGGATGAAAGCATGGAGGTGCTGGGTGCACGCAAATATCCGAAGCAGGTGAAGAAAGGCGAATTCTACAATCCCTGGTGGGAGACACTGGAAGACAAGGGAGTGGGGACATTGCTCTATCGGGGCAAGTGGAACTTGTTTGACCAGATTGTCATTTCGAAACCGTTGCTGAAGGCTAAGAAAGGGTTGCGCTATGATCACAATGAAGTTTTCATCCGCGATTATCTGATTCAGCAGGATGGCAAATACAAAGGTTCCCCCTTGCGTACGCATGGGGGCAGGACTTGGCTGAACGGTTACAGTGACCATTTGCCGACCATCATCTATCTGAAAAATTAGTATTACATAATAATGTGTAAACAGATGCCGGAGAGCAAACATGTTCTCCGGCTTTTTTGTTGATAGAAGTATAGATGGCAAAAGTATGACTGGCAGAGATAAATGCAAAGAGTTTGTAATATAGAGATTACAATAATCTGTTAAATGAAGCCAATAGCTTTAAAATAGAATGGATTTGGTAGGATGAGCCGGATATTTTATTCCTCTCAAGTTCTTTACTTTAAAGGATAATGATTACTTTTGCGTAGAATTTTAATTCACTAACAATAAAATTTAAACAAAATGGTTAATTACAAAGATTTAGGACTGGTAAACACAAGAGAGATGTTTGCTAAGGCTATCAAAGGTGGATATGCTATTCCGGCATTCAACTTCAACAATATGGAACAGATGCAGGCTATCATCAAGGCTGCAGTTGAAACAAAGTCTCCGGTTATTCTTCAGGTATCTAAGGGTGCCCGTCAGTATGCCAACGCTACGCTGTTGCGTTACATGGCTCAGGGTGCTGTTGAGTACGCTAAGGAATTGGGTTGCAAACATCCTGAAATTGTTCTTCACCTTGACCACGGAGATACATTCGAAACTTGCAAGAGCTGTATCGACTCCGGTTTCTCTTCAGTAATGATTGACGGTTCACACCTTCCGTACGAAGAAAACGTTGCACTGACTAAGAAGGTAGTTGACTATGCCCATCAGTTCGACGTAACTGTAGAAGGCGAACTCGGTGTATTGGCCGGTGTAGAAGATGAAGTTTCTGCAGAACACCATACATATACTAATCCTGAAGAAGTTATTGACTTCGCTACCCGTACAGGTTGCGATTCACTGGCTATCTCAATCGGTACTTCTCATGGTGCATACAAGTTCAAACCCGAACAATGCCACGTTGACCCTGCTACCGGTCGTCTGGTTCCTCCTCCTTTGGAATTTGCCGTTCTGGATGCTGTAATGGAGAAACTTCCGGGATTCCCCATCGTTCTTCACGGTTCTTCTTCAGTTCCTCAGGAAGAAGTTGATACTATCAACAAGTATGGTGGTAAGCTGGAAGCTGCTATCGGTATCCCCGAAGAGCAGTTGCGTAAGGCTGCCAAGTCTGCTGTTTGCAAAATCAACATCGACTCTGACTCACGTCTGGCTATGACAGCTGCTATCCGCAAGACATTTGCTGAAAAACCGGCAGAATTCGACCCGCGTAAGTATCTGGGTCCGGCTCGTGACAATATGGAAAAACTGTACAAGCATAAAATCATCAACGTGCTTGGTTCAGAGAACAAATTGGCTCAATTGGACTAATCACAAGATAATCCGAATATTATAGGTCAGCCCTTGCGATATTGATATTGCAAGGGCTGATTTTTTTGCAGTGTAAGGATGGGCCTTTTCAGTGGTCGAGCCTGTTTGTCTTCTTCGGTGCAAGGATGCACCTGGGATCGGGGTAATCCCAATATTTCTTTCCATATGCTTTGGTAATATTATTCCAGCAGCGGTTGCCATATCTGAAACATTCTTCAAAATGAGTACAAGCCTGGCATTTATTGTGTTGCCCTATGTCTTGGCGGGAGAGATTGCAGAGGTACAATGCTTCTTGTGATTGCCAGATATCCTTCAGATTTGTCCTTTGCACATCTCCGATGATGAAATGGGAATTCCAATATAGTTGTTCGCAAATGGTGACCTTTCCATCAGGAAGTATGAATAAGCGACTGCTTAGTACAAAACTTGCGGCACCGTGAAACTTTTTACTGCTTCCTTTATCGGAGTAATACCTTTTATTTATTATGTCATGCTTCATTAGGAAATCTTTGCATGAAATTCAGTACGTTTATAATAATATTTCGCTTATATACTATATTATAAATGTACTGAATTTCTGCAAAGATAAAAAATACTATTATGTAATAGTTTACCAAATATTTATCTGACGTTAAATATATTAACGAGTATCATATGGATAGTGGTTTTATTTAATATTGTTTCCATTAAGGGAAACTGTGCTGAGCAAAGACTCTTTGAGAATAATGGCTATGTAAACAGGGGCAAACTTGCTTTTGCCTATCACTTCAGTCTTTCCAAAATTTATCGACATCAGGTGTGCCTCGGCTATAGCCAACAGCCATTGGGTCGAAATTCAACAAGCCAAATAAATACCATGCGCTCGACGATATGCAAATATTTGTGTCTGCTCCCTTCCAAAGTTGCGAGCTGCCATAGGTAGTGCCAAGATTTGATGCATAGGGCAATCCTACGGAATTAGGATAGAGCGTGCTTGATATCAGTAACTTTCTCATTTCTGCCAAATAGGTTGTCGACTTGTAGGAGTCGGCAGCTTTTTGGTAAGCCACCACCATCTGTCCTGTGCCCTCAAGCCATACAATGTCTTTGTCGATGTCGGGTGCAAACCCTGTTATCAAGGCGCCATTGGCTGTGGCTCTTTGGGTGTTTGCATACATTGTTGTTTTTTCGAGCACTGTTTTGGGGAAATCCTCAAATGTGCAATATCCCCAACTGTGGTTGTCGAGTGCATATTCATAATAATTTCCTGGCCATGACACCAACAAGCCATCAGTACTGTTGTATCTGTTTTCTTTAAGGTGTGCGAGGAGTTTTTTGTGAAAGTCGTCATATCCCTGCACTGCACAGTAGGCATCAATCATACCTTCGGTATTTTTCGAGATAGTACTATTGCTTGCAGTGATGCCTCCCCAAAGTCCACCATCTTTGTCTTGCAGTGAACGAATCCAAATCTCCAGCGTCGACTTTAGTTTGTCATATTTTGTAGTCTCCACCTTTGCCATGTAGTTGTTCAGTGCTATTAGCAGCCAGGCATTGTCACCAAGCCATCGGTCGCCCGAAGTGGTACCGTCGGTACTGCGGAACTGATAAAAACCACCATTGGTTGTGAGCTCACTACCTATGCGCTGATTAAAGAAATTGAAAATAGATTCAGCCTTGGAATACTTGCCCGTGGCAGTGAACACAAGTGCTGCTAGGGCGTTGTCGTAGAGCGACATCGTGCTGCTGCTCTCGGTGCTTGGCAGTAGTCCGTTGGAGTACTGCACATTTTCAAACCATGCCACGATGTTTTCGGCCTCTGCCGACAGGTCGATGGCTGTTTTCTCTGCAACGAAGGTAACAGTCAGTGTCGATGACGCTGTTGCCGATGCTGGCGTAAAGGTGTAGCCATCGGCCATAGGAGTTATTTTCACACTGTCCTTCAAGTTGGATACGCTCCACTCGCCCGATGCTGAACTGTAGACCGTCTGGTTTCCAATTGTTAGGCTTATGTTCGCAAGTCCACTGCCATCCGAATCAACAACTTTTCCTGAAACAGTAAACGTTTCGTCTACTTCCGAACTATTGTTGTCGCTTGAACATCCAAGTAGGAAAATGTTCAGTATAAAAAATGATATAATGTTTTCTTTCATATTATCTGATGCTATGTTTTTTAATTGTAAACAAACGAGGCAGATATTACATCGCGGCTATTAGGACCAATCATCACCTCGAATTCGCCTGGCTCGCAAACATATTCTAATTCATGATTGTAGAACTTTAAATCCTCTGATGTTATCTCGAACGACACTATCTGGCATTCACCAGCCTGTAGCTCAATTTGCTTGAAGCCTTTTAACTCCTTTACAGGTCTTGTGCTAGAACTTATAACATCGTGGATATATAACTGCACCGTTTCCTTTCCTGCTCGTGCTCCGGTGTTCTTCACCTGTATGCTTGCTGTCAGTTTTCCATCTTTAGAGAGTGTGTTGGACGACAGTTTCATGCGGTCATAAGCAAAGGTAGTGTAGCTCAGTCCATAGCCAAATGGATAAAGTGGGGCATTCACTACATCAATATAATTGCTCTTGAACCGTATATATGGAGCATCGTCAGCAGAGTGAGGACGTCCGGTGTTCTTGTGATTGTAATGAATCGGAATTTGTCCAATGCTTCGAGGGAATGTTACCGTTATCTTTGCTGAAGGATTCACATCACCAAACAGAACATCGGCAATAGCATTGCCTGCCTCTACACCAGGAAACCAAGCGTTCAGTATGGCAGACACATGTTGGTCGGCCCATGTCAGCTCCAATGGACGGCCGGTAAAAACTACCAAAACAATAGGTTTACCTGTAGCTACTAGTGCCTCAAGAAGCTGCAACTGTGGCTCTGGCAGATTTGGGGTGGCACGCGATGCACCCTCGCCATTCATATTCATGTTTTCGCCTAGTGCAGCAATAATAACATCACTTCTTGATGCTACGACAAGAGCTTCACGCAGCAGTTCACCATTGCTTCGCCATGTTGACTCCTTGGCATTTCCAGCCTTAGCCAAACCCATAAAAGAGCCTGCAAGGATTTTCTCCAATTCTGGATCTTTTACAAGATGGCTTCCGGTGGCATATTCCACGCAGCCTTGGGTACCCACTGCTGTTTTCAATCCGTCAATCAGAGACACGGGCAATACTTTTTCCGAGCTTCCACTCCAGCACCCCAGCATGTCGTTTGCGCTGTTGCCCAATGGACCGATAACAGCTATGCGCTGATTACGCTTCAGCGGCAGCAGATTCCCATCGTTTTTCAGCAACACTTGGCATTGCTGTGCAACTTTGCGGGCCTGTCTCACATGTTCCGCTTTTCCCAAAGTGGCTTTGGCTCGTGCCACATCGCAATATTTGTATGAGTCGTCGAAAAGGCCTAGTTTATACTTCGCTTCAAGTACTCTGCGGCATGCCCTGTCAATATCGTCCATCTTTACCATTTTCTTTTCAATGGCCTCTTGTAGGTGGTTGGTGAAATATTCACTAACCATGTCCATGTCGATGCCAGCTTTCAAGGCACGTGCTGTTACCTCCAGTTCGTTGCCTATTCCATGATTGGTCATCTCCATTATACCTGTGTAGTCTGTAACCACAAATCCCTTGAAGCCCCATCGCTTGCGAAGCACCTCATCGAGCAGATATTCGTTGGCGGTGGCAGGAATGCCCTCAAATTCATTAAACGATGCCATGAAGCTTCCTGCACCCTGCTCGGTTGCAGCCTTATAGGGCAACATAAACTCGTTCATAGCCTTTTGGCGGCTCATATCTACAGTGTTGTAGTCGCGGCCGGCCTCACCTGCGCCATACAGGGCATAGTGTTTCACGCAGGCCATGACGTTGTCAGGGGCATCCAAAAGGTTGTTTGTTTGATATCCACGCACCCAAGCCTTTGCAATCTCGCCACCCAGATATGGATCCTCACCGGCACTTTCGGCAATGCGCCCCCAGCGGGCATCGTGGCATACATCCACCATTGGTGAGAATACCCAGTTCACACCATCTGAACTAGCTTCTATAGCAGACGTTCGTGCAACCTGTTCTATCATGTCGGGGTTCCATGACGACGCCAATGCCAATGGAATAGGAAATGTTACATCATAGCCATGGATAACGTCCATTCCAAACAGCAAAGGTATGTGGAGACGGCTTTTTTCCACTGCCACTTGTTGCCAATGCTTTATCACTTCCACATTTTTCAAACCAAAAAGGCCGCCAATCTCACCATTTTCTATTCGTTGCTCCAGTGGAACAGTGTTGCCATTGATACCTTCTCCTGCAACAAATCCTCCACTCACATTCAGATTGAGCTGACCAATTTTTTCCTTTACAGTCATTTCGTCCATCAGTTGGTCAATGAAAATGTCCATCTTTGATGTGTTTGACTTTGAACACCCTGCAAGCAACAGACTTGCAACACTATATAGTAAAATGTTTTTTAGTTTCATATCTAATTTAGAATGTTCGTTTCGCTTGTAAAATCGGACACACAGTTGATGACCGTTGCTTGGTTACCAACGGTAATTTTGTACTCACCTTTCTCTAAATGCCATTTCCCGTCTGAACCTATAAAGGCTAAGTCCTTTGCATTTATTGAGAATGATACAGTCTGGCTTTCACCAGGGGTAAGCTCAATTTTTTTGAAGTTCCTTAGCCGCCGATTGTCAGGGATGATTGATGCACTGAGATCTTGCGAGTATAGCATTACTGTTTCCTTACCCTTTCGGTTACCAGTGTTTTTAACCATGATGCTGAATTCTATTATGTCACCAGCATCGAACGACGATTTATTTATTTCGAGGTTGCTGTATTCAAAAGTGGTATAACTCATTCCCTCACCAAACCACCACTGCGTGTTTGTGTGAGCCTCATAGTTATATGTTCCGGGCATAGTTTCTCTTGCCTCGCATACTTTAAAATCGTAGGTGGTGAACGAATTAGGGTGTGAAGGATATGTAAATGGCAATCTGCCGCTGAAGTTCTCATCGCCCGAGAGGAGATCGGCAAGTGCATCGCCACCATAGTTGCCTGGAAGCATTATGTTGACAATGGCTTTACAGCCATCTACGAGGTCATGAATCAGTCGTGGTCTTCCCTCGTTCAGGATGAGTATCACAGGCTTGCCTGTTTCTTGCAGGCGCTTTACTAACAGTTTCTGATTAGATGATAGATTCAAATCGCTGATGTTGCCGGTTGTCTCGGCATAGGAATTCTCACCAACACACGCAATGATGTAGTCAACATCCTTGGCTTGAGCCACAGCCTTTTCTATGCCCGAAGCATCTTCGGCTGTCCACTCTTTGTGTTCCTCATAAGCCACTCCATGTTCAAAAATAATGTTGTCACTGCCAAACTTATTAGTCATGGCTTCCAGAATGGTGTTATATTGCTCTGAGAATTTCTCTACATTATTGCCCTGCCAAGAGTAGCTCCAGCCACCATTTAGTCCACGTATGGTATTTGCATTAGGTCCACACAGCAATATTTTTTTGCCATGTTGCAAGGGTAGGATGTTATCTTCGTTTTTCAGAAGAATCTCCGATTCTACAGCCATCTGCTTAGCCACAGCTGCATGAGCTGCACTTCCAAATAGTGGGTACTTGTTGTCATTACTATAGGGATTATCAAAAAGATTTAATCTGTATTTAAGTCTAAGAATTCGTCTCACTGCATCGTCTATTCTTTCTTGTGCCACACAACCATCTTCCACAAGCTGTTTGAGTGTTTCGCCATAGTTTAGTTGAGAAGGCACCATCATCATGTCTACGCCTGCATTGATGGCCATCCTAATGGCATCTTTCTGTGAGGCTGCAATATGGTCACGGATATAAAGATTTTCTATGTCTCCCCAGTCTGTTACAATCAGCCCATCCCACTCAAGGTCATCCTTCAGCCATTGTTGCAAAAACTTCTTGTTGGCAACGCCATTCATTCCATTTAATATTGAGGAGTTGGTCATTGTTGCAATGGCGCCATTCTGAAAGGCTTTCAGAAACGGCGTGAACAGTTTTTCTCGCAAGTCCTGTTCGTTTACATTTGCCGGAGTGCGGTCTATGCCATTGTCAGGTACACCATAACCGAAATAGTGCTTAAGACATGTCCCCACATGATATTCATCAATATTGTTGGGATCGTCACCCTGAAGACCCTTAAGATAGGCCTCCCCCATAACAGATGCCGCGTAGGGATCTTCACCCATGCTTTCATATAGTCTTGGCCATGATGGCTTTCGGCAGATGTCCATTGATGGCGAGAACAGCCACCTCACGCCACAGGCTCGTGTTTCATAGGCGGAAATTTCTCCCATGCGCTTGGCGAGCTCGGGATTGAAGGTGGCCACCATTCCTATCTGGTGTGGAAATAAGGTGCCTTTTGCCGTATATGTGGTACCATGTAGCTGGTCTAAGCCATAAACCATTGGTATACCAGAATATTTTAATGCCGCTTCTTGAATGGTATTGGTCGCTTTGTTCCACACGTCAACTTCGGCAGCACAAGTGCCTCCGAGCATGTTCAGAATAGATCCAACACGATAAGTCTGAAACACGTTCTGCAGTTTGGTTTTGTCTAACTTAAAACCTAACTTATAGTTAATAGCTTGTGACAAACATTGATATTGGTAGTCATTGCTGCTTTTGGGTTTTCCATTGCTAACAACCATCAATGTGGCATCATATTCATTTGTCAAGTCAAACTTTGAGATTATGTCAGAGAGTTCTTTGACAGATAGTTTCTGAAGTGCAGTAACGGTGTAACGCTGATCAAACTGTGTAATCATGTTTACTTCCAGTTGCACCATCTGACCTATTTTCTGTTCTAAAGACATTGAGGAAAGTTGCTTTTCAATCTTCTGCTCTCTATCTTTAATACGGTTTTTGTCAGACTTAATAGATGCTGTGCCGCTTATAGCGACACAGCTTGTTAATATGATGATTGTTGTTAGTTTCCTTAGCATATTTATCAAGAGTTTAATTCTGTTTATTTAAATATCACTCTGCAAGCAAAGGATTCTTCTGCTGCTCAGTCAAAGGAATTGGCAGGAAATAGTGCTCGCCAGTAAACACTCGTTCCTCAATCTGTGATATCTCATAACGACGAGTCACATTATTGTCGTAGCAGTTGATACCCATGATAGGATTGGCCAGCACATCGCCATCCAGCCAACGACGGAGATCATAGAAGCGATGCTCTTCCATAAAGAGTTCCACACGGCGCTCGTTTTTAATGCGCTTGCGCATCTCGTCCTTTGTTAGTCCGTCGGGAAGTGCAGGCTGACCGGCACGTGCACGTACTTGGTTGATGGCGTCGTAAACACTTTGATCAGGAGTACTGGAAGCCTCGTTGCGAGCCTCGGCATAGTTAAGAAGAATCTCAGCATAGCGGAAATAAGGGAAGTTATTGCTCTGGGCATATCCACCATAGATGTTGGTAGAGGGATCCAGTTCTTCTATGAATTTGCGGAGTCCATATCCACAACGCGCCTTACCTAAACGAGGTTTGCATGATCCGTTCTTTGATTCGTCAACGGTGTTGGTTACAATGTTTATCTCGTAAGTCTCCCACATCGAACCATTGTAAAGCAAACTCTGGTAGAAGCGCTTGTCGCGGTTTTCATAAGGATTTTGTGGGTCATATAATGTGTTGGTTGGGTCGTCAATCAGTTTGCCGTCGGTTGTTTCATATGCATCAACAAGATTTTGTGTTGGATATACACCATTCCATGAACCTGCATCGTAGGCATCCAGACTCCACATCATGTGAATGTTGTGAGGTCCTTCGGGGTAGGAGAAGCGACGCTCGAAAATAATTTCTTTGTTAGCAGTGGTCTTGTCGAATCCCATGCTATAATATGGTGTAGATCCATTGTTGTAGAGTTCATAAATATCCAGATTGATGACGTCTTGTGCAGCCTGTGCTGCAGCAGCCCATTTCTGTGAGTTGTCTGAACTGTTGAGTGGGCTTGCTGCGTAGAGTAAGGCACGGGCTTTCAGCGCAAGGAATGCACCACGGGTAGCATGCCCGGTTTCACTTTCACTATATGTCAATGGAAGATCTTGGGCATAAATGTTGCATTCGTCAACAATGAAGTCTACTATCTCATCAAAAGACGATGGGGCAACTTGCAGATTGTCGTCCAAGCTCTGTGCCTCGACAATTAATGGAGCCTTGCCAAATGTGCGGGCCAATTCGAAATAGCAGAATGCGCGTAGGAAACGGGCCTCTGCAGAAATTCTAGATTTAACGTTTTCTGTTAATACCTGTGTACTGACGTCAGCAATACGTTCGATCAGCTCATTACAGCGACGAATAACTACATACTCCTGTGTCCATATTTCGTTTACAAACGGACAGCTTTGAGCAGTGATGGCATCTTTATTAAGTTGGGTGTAAATAGGGCTGTCAGCTACAACTGCTATGTCATCGGTGCCACCATCGAGGTTGCCAGCCCATGACATTGACCAGTCCTGACCATATCCTGCCGTACAGCGGTTAAAGCCGCACAACATAGAGCCATATATGTTGGCAACATATTTGTTTATCAGTGCCTGATCCTCCCAAACGGTGGCATCTGAGATAAACGAAGTAGGCTTAATATCTAGGTCGTCAGAACAACTTGTTGTTGCTACTGCCAATATAGAGAACAAGAAATAATATATCTTTTTCATAATGATATGTCTTAGAATGATATGTTTTAATATTAGAATTGAAGTGTGAGTCCGAAATTGAATGCTTTCATCTGTGGATAGGACCATCCTTGCGAATGGATGTTCTCTGGGTCAATTTGTGGCACCGATGTAAACGTGAGCAGATTTGTGGCATTTACATACACACGTAGTCCTGTTATGTTCAGTGTGCTGAGCCACTTTTGGGGAAGGTTGTAACCTATCTCAATATTCTTCAGACGTAAATAAGATGCATCATAAAGATATGTCTCTACACAACTGACGTCGGTTGCAGGCAGGTTGTGTGTCGTATTCGCTAACCTTGGATAACGGGCATTGCGATTGGTTTCGCTCCAACTATCGGTTATCCAGAGCTGTGGCAAGTTACCCTGGTTAAAGTACGGCTGTATGATACTACCATTGAGATAAACTTGAACACGACCTGCACCTTGTAGCAAGAAACTGAAATCCACATTCTTCCACTTCAATGCTCCGTTAATGCCATAAACTATTTCCGGCACATTGCCGTTGCCAAGATACGTCATGTCGTCAGAATTTACTACATTATCACCATTAACATCAACATACTTTATGTCGCCTGGCTGAGTTACATAGTTGGAACCAGCCACCTCTTGTTTTGCATAGTTATCGATTTCTTCTTGTGATTGGAAGAGCCCGTCGGTTTTGTACCC
This sequence comes from Bacteroides sp. AF25-38AC, assembly GCF_003602995.1. Classification (NCBI taxonomy): domain Bacteria; kingdom Pseudomonadati; phylum Bacteroidota; class Bacteroidia; order Bacteroidales; family Bacteroidaceae; genus Bacteroides; species Bacteroides sp. AF25-38AC. Next base: position 23,964 of record NZ_QTMD01000009.1, read on the forward strand.
GTAGTATCCGTTGATGGGACGTCCGGTTTTGCGCATATATTCGCTTGTGCCGGCAGCCTCTGCCATTTCAACTATCTCATTGTGAGCATAGGTGAAGTTTCCGCCAATACTCCAGTCGAAGTCACCCATACGCTTGTGATAGGTCAGTGACATATCAACACCTTTGTTCTTTACCTTTCCAAGGTTTTCCAAAGGCAGAGTAGCTCCAAAAGATCCCGGCACCTCGTCGTAGCGTTGTAGCAAAATGTGGCTGCGGTTCTCAGTAAAATAGTCAATACTGAAACTCAGGCTATTCCATAGGTCTATGTCGAGTGCGATATTGAATTTTGTAGCGCGTTCCCATGTTGCCAGCTCATTGGCAACGGCTCCTGGTACTAACCCCTTTGTGACGTTGCTGCCAAATGCGTAGTCACCGCGGTTGTTGGGAAGATAGTTGCTGGCAGTGCCACCAGAATAAAGCTCGTAGCGACTGTAGTAAGGGTATGCCACACTGCCGGTGTTGTCATTACCAAGTGTGCCATAGGATGCACGAATCTTTAGGAAGTCGATTGTCTGACGAAGTGGCTCGAAGAATTTTTCTTCAGAGATGACCCATCCAAGAGATCCCGACATAAAGGTACCCCAACGGTGCGATGGTGCAAAGTTCTCGGATGCGTCACGACGAATGTTGAATTCTGCCAAGTAGCGGTTAGCGAAGTTGTAGTTCAATCGTCCAAGGTAGCTTATTCGTGCAGTCTTGGTATCGTAAGCGCTGAGGGTTTGGTCTGTAGAGTTGCCTGCATCCATTTGGTCGAGCACCTCTGAGTCAAATGAAACGCGCTGCATACTTGAATTCTCATAACGGCTCTTTTTCTCGAGAGCCATTGCCATAGCACTGATGTTGTGGTTGCCGAAAGAACGGTCATAATTCAGTTGTAACTGATATTCTTGGTTCTCTATATTGCTCTTGCCTAAACCCAGGCTTGGGCTGGTGCGTGGAGCTAACAGATAGCTGCCATCTGCTTGTTTTGAATAAATGTAAGGCGATACGGTCCAGTTCTTACTGCTGCCGTTTTGATAGCTATAGGCCATGGTACCCTTTATAGAGAGTCCTTGAGTTATGACGTTTAGTTTCTGCTCGAGTTCAACCACAGCATCTCCAACAAATGTCTTGCTCTTACCGTAGCTGCCTCCTGGCTGGTTGTAGGCAACCACGTTAGTGTGTGTGGCATCGGGCACAGCAAATCGTCCATCATCATAACGGCAGAGCAGAACGGGGGTGTTGCGCATCAATGCAGCAAAGATGCCTGAAGCTGAGCCAGAGTTAAGACTTTTTTCAACACGTCCAGAAAGGTCAACCTTCAGGTGGGTAGTGCTGGTAATGTCGGAATCGATGTTGCTGCGAAGGTTGTAGCGTTTGTAATTAATGTCGTCCCAAAGGCCTCCCTGGTTGAGAAAACCACCGCTGACATAATAGCGCATTTTGTCGCTACCACCCGATACAGATACATTATGTTGCTGCTCGACAGCATAGCTTGATAGCATCTCGTCGTACCAGTTCGTGTTAGGATAGGACTCGCGGTCTGAACCATCGCGGAATTTCTCTATCTCCTCGGCACTGTAGATTTCTTGTCCCATGAACTGGTTGTAAAGGCGTGCATAGTCATAGGAGTTTGCATATTTAGGAAGTTTTGTGGGAGATGTGAGAGAGAGGTTTCCCGAGTACTTTATTGTTGGCTTTGCTTGTGCGCCGCGCTTTGTTGTAATCACGATAACACCATTGGCACCACGCATACCGAAGATGGCAGCCGAGGCCGCATCTTTCAAGACGTTTATAGATTCAATGTCATTTGGATCCATGCGTGCGAAGTCACTGGACGAACGCTCCACGCCGTCAATGATATAGGCTGGTGAGGTGTCGCCACGGAATGTTGCTATACCGCGGATATATATTGATGAATAGTCTGCACCAGGCTCTCCACTTGCTTGCTTAGCTATGATTCCAGGCATGCGTCCAATCAGAACATTGGTGGAGTTTGCAGCCTTGGCTTTCAGAAGATCATCGTTCTTCATGGATGTAACAGCACCGGTGAGGTTGGCTTTCTTCTGTGTGCCATAGCCCACAACAACAACTTCCTCAAGAAGTTCTGAATCTTCGTTCAGTACGATGTCAATATTGGTATGTCCATTTACAGACACCTCTTTTGTTTTATAACCAATGTATGACACCGATAGAACAGCGTCAGATGCTACCGATAGTTTAAATTTGCCATCAATGTCTGTAACCGTTCCTTGGGTTGAGTTTCCTTTTACACTAACAGTTACTCCAATGAGAGGTTCAGAGTCAATGGCACTTGTTACACGGCCCGTCACACTTACATTACCATTTTGGGCGCTTATGCCTTGAGCGATAAGACTTAGCAATGTGATTAATAGAAAGATTCTTTTCATAACATAATTCATTAGTGTCCACTAAAAATACAATAGTCTTTTTGTATATTTGAAATATAGTTAGTTACAGAGGTTTCCAGAGAGAACGGATTTGATTTTGTAGATTTGTATCATATTAAATATGATAGCAGATGCATCAAGATAAATACGTTTTCTCACAGTTGGTATCATTCCTTGACTGAAGTAAATTTAATCGCATTGTTGCTGAGTATGATGGAGACAAATATGTGAAATTCTTCACATGCTGGAATCAACTACTAGCTCAAAATAGAGATTACTATATCTTTGAACCCTTTGTTTTATTACATGGTTGAACAGGCACAAAGAAACTCAAATATCTGCATTCTTCCATATAACAACAACTTCGGTTCACGATAGCAAAGTTATGACTGAAGTTCCTTATGAGACAGGTTCTTACTATATTTTTAACCGTGATTATAACTATTTTAAGAGTCTTTCCTAAATAGAAACTTCAGACTCCTGTTTCGTTTTAAGAGTAAAATCAAACTTGCAGTTCAAAGCTATAAATTGGAAACACCGTTTACCCCGAAATATATTCTCTGGTGCAATTGGTGAACTCACTATTTATAAAAGCTCCAAGGATTATCCTTTTCATATACGAAAGGTTTGTTGTGGAAATGAAGAGTAAAGACGTAAGTTTACGTTCCTTACCAATGCTATGGATTTATCTCCGCTACAAATTGCAGAACTTTATAAAAACAGGTGACAGATTGAACTTTTCTTTAAATGGTTTAAGCAACATCTGAAAATAAAGAAGTTCTAGGGCAATACAGAGAATCCCGTAAAAAGACAAATATACTCTGCAATCATTGCCTATTGCCTTGTAGCAATTATTCAGCATGTCATTGAAATTGAAAGAATCACTTATGAGATTCTTCAAATCCTGAGCATATCGCTAACTGATAAAACCATATTTAGAGACCTCTTTAACAAAACTAATTTCAATAATGACAAAGAACGATGCGGTTTTAGTGAACCAAGTTTATTTAATTTTTAACCGTCCGCTTTTTTAGTGGACAGCAATGAACATAATTTAAAATTTGATTGTAAATGATATTCTTTAGCTTTAATTTTAATTTTTCATAATCTCAGGCGCAGCTTGAAACGTTTGACTTGCTGTAACCAGTGCAACTGATTTATTGTGGTTGCAAAGTTAGCATATCAAAAGAAAAATAACTTTCATTAAGCAACAAACACTTATAATACAAATCCAAAACACTATAATAAGAATCTAAAACACTATAACAAAAATCCAAAAGTCAACAATAATAGGCTTTCCAGGGGAAAAATATTCAAAAAGTTATGTGATTAGCGTTTTATGTATTACTTTTACATTATCTAAATCTAATAAAATACTGATGAAAACTAACAATCTATTAATGTTAATTTCTATCTGCATTATTGTTTCATGTACTAACAGAACAAAACAGTCTGTTGCTGACGTATCTGTTACACGTCAGCAACTCATAGATTATGAAAAGATAAATGATATTATAGAAGATGCAAACGGATATATATGGTTTGCTACATCTGGTGGAGTATTTCAATATAATGGGGAAATTTTCTATCAATATCGCTCCACTGTTGACACTACAAGCCTTTGTAACGATGCTGCCTTGCAGTTCTATCTTTCAAAGAAAGGGCAACTTTATGTTCTTACCGAGTTTGGCACATCCGTGTATAACAATGACGGGAGTTTTCGCACAGTCTTTAAAGAGGGTGAATATCCATACTCACACGATATTGATGAGACGGGTGATGGACGTGTGTTCCTCAGCGTGGCTGACAATGGTACATCTATCTATGAATATACTCCATCAACAAATGCTCATATAAAGCGTATGGCTGGCTTCTCGATGGATATTGACATGAACAATCGATTATGGGTGTGGCACACAGGCGAGATTTGCTGTTACTCAACAACAGATTTCAGCAGAGTTAAGGGCATTCCTGTCGATGGACAGCTATATACATCGTGTTTGATTCCCAATGGTCTTCTGGCTTACTTTACATCACTAGGCGTCGTTTTTGTAAATACATCAACCCTCGACATCGAAAAAAATGTTTCTACATCAAGAGTAGTGACGAAACTGCAGGGAAAGCGTATAAATAGGGCGAAAAGATATGATAATACATCTATGATTTTGTTTGGTGATGACGGAAAACTCTACTGGTTCGACGTATCTGGTATGAATGTTATTGCTCAAAACGAAGCGGGTTTTCCATTCGCCTGCGATGTCGACGATATTACAAGCGTACTGAAAGACTCGCATGGCAATATCTGGATTGGTACAAAACTTAATGGCTACAAGGTTATATATAATAAGGAGAAACGATTTCAAACTAATAATGATGTAGCACAGTACTTTCAAGGGAAAGACATCACACACGTTGCGAGGGGTGTGCAAGGTGACTACTATGTTATAGTTGCACACAAACAGTTATTCCGAGTAACTAATGGTAATTTTACCCAGCCAATAGTTACAGATATAGCATCGGGCAGAGGTGGTATGGATCAGATTTTTGTAGATAGCAAAGGCTTTGTGTGGCTCATCACCAACACCTCGCTATTGAAGTGTACCCCCAATGGTAATATGCTAACGTTAGTAAAAGAGTTTCCGCATCATTGCTACACTGTGGGCGAAGATGCCCAGGGAAACATCTGGTTTGAAACAAACCAGACACTTTGTTGCTTGTTCTTTGGCGAGGATAGTCCAACAAAGGTAAAAGAAAACGTGGGCTTGGTGAATGTTATTCGGCAGGTAGATGCTCAACGCATTCTTGTCAGTGCGTATGCCGGTAACCTATATCTCGTGAATACTGTAAACATGCAGATTGATGAACTGACAATTCCCCGCACGCGCAACACCGGCCTATCGTGCACAGACTTCATTATAGACAAAAATCACAATGCTTGGGGGGTATCACATGGACTCGGACTACTTCATATAAATCTTGAAAATAAGCAAATCAAGACCATTAACAGCGATGATATATGTCCACAAATGAATAGCATTGTAGAAGACAATGTTGGTAATCTTTGGATTGGAACTTTGAATGGATTGATTCGTTTTGATCCAGAAAAAAAACATTTCTTGGCTTACCATTCTGAAGATGGTACGGGAAATGATACCTATGCTCCAATGAGTGCGGTTGCAGGGTGGAGTGGCGATGTGTTGATGGGAGGTACCAAGGGACTTACCGTGTTCAATCCTACCGAAATAAAGCCAAGTGAAAGGAGTAATATACATCTGGAATATGTAGCATCAAACGAGGAACTATATAAAGGTGGCGATAAAAACAGACTGAAGTTTGTTGGCGACAGTATTACAGACGTGTATCTGCCCTACAACAATAATGGGGTGTATTTCTTTTATTCTACTTTGGACTTTGGTCACTTTAACAAGCAGAAGGTTGAATTCATGCTCGATGGCGTTGACGACAAATGGAACTCCATTGAAAATGCATCCTATGCTTATTATTCGCACATTGGTTCGGGGAGTTATCTACTTAACTTGATTGCTCTAAACGAGAACGGTGATGAGATTTGTCGCCGTAAAGTAAATGTACACGTTGTTCCTGTGCCATGGGCGCAGCCTTGGTTGGTATTTGGCTTTTATCCATTACTTACTATTGTCTTATTCTATGTGGTATGGCGAATATTAAGGTGCATGAGAGCAAACAGGGAGCAGATAAAACGTGTCACCATGCAACGTGAGCAGGAGAAGTATGCGTCTATGATGAATATGAAGTATTTCACCAACATCTCACATGAGTTCAGAACACCTCTCACAATGATTTATGGTGCAACAAGAATGCTACGAGGAAGCGAAAGTGATGGAGAGACAGGCAATCTGCTAAATATTATCAGTCAGAATGCAAACCGAATGCTTAAGTTGGTAAACCAAATTCTGGACTTTAATAAAATGGAAAATGGCATACTTAAACTAAAAGTGACCGAGGTTGATGCTGTGCCTGTACTTAACAATACTATTAACCGTTTTGCTGTGGGCTTTAAGCAGAAACAAATTTCTGTACAATGCTTCACTCAGGATTCAGAAATGCTGATGCCATTAGATGTGGATAAGTTCGACAAAATCCTTACCAATCTTGTGTCTAATGCATTAAAATATTCGCCCGAAGAAAGCTCTATAAAGATTGACATGGCCTTTGTCGACAAAACCTCTGTTGAAACTTTGTTTGCAGATTCATCAGGTATCGACTCCGACAGTTGGCTGAAGGTAGTGGTGGCCGATACGGGCATTGGCATTCCAAAAGATAAGCAGAAAGCAGTGTTTGAACGATTCTATCAGATAGAACACTCTACACGCCAGAGCACATGGGGTACGGGTATAGGACTGTTCTATACGCAGCAACTTGTGAATCTGCACTATGGATTTATAAAATGTGAAAGCAATACTCCAAAAGGAACAGTATTTACTTTTGTGTTGCCACAGAACATTGAACTTTATAAAGACTTTATCGACAATACTAACGAAAGTCCAATGGACGATATTATTGACGATAGTACCCCTCCCGAGCTGGCAATTTCTGAAACTTCAGTTACACAGCTAACAGATGAAGAAGGAAAGCCAAAGATACTGGTAATAGACGACGATACTCACGTGCTGAATTTCATGAAGCTGTTGTTGAAAGATTACAACGTGGAATGTCGAACCAATCCCATAATAACCATTAATGAGATTGGCGATATAAAACCCGATTTAATTATCAGCGATGTTCTTATGACCGACATCGATGGCTTTGAGGTGTGCAATCGCATAAAGTCAGACCCCACAACATGTCATCTACCTGTGATTCTGTTAACGGCATACAGTCTTCCTGAACATCAGCTTCAAGGAGTTAATGCTGGTGCTGACGCCTATGTAGTAAAGCCTTTCAGCCCCGACTATCTTCTGGCGCTAATAAAAAACATCTTAAGTAATCGCCGGAAGATCCGCCAGATGCTCACTTCGTCAACCCAGATAACAACCGAAGAGAAGCCTATGCTACAGTCGCAGGATGGCGAGTTCATAGAAAAATTCTATGAATACATGAAGTCACACATGACTGAAGCCGAGATAGACATCGACGAGATTTTGGATATTTTCTCCATTAGCCGCTCTAAGTTCTACTATAAGGTTAAGGACCTGACTGGGTTGAGTCCAAACGCGTTCTTCCGTACCTATAAATTAAATAAAGCAGCAGAAATGATAAAGAACAGTGACGAGAAACTCACATATATCGCGGATATTACAGGTTTCTGCAGCCAGGCATATTTCACTGCTTCGTTTAAAAAACAATTTGGTTGCTCGCCAAGTAAATATCGTGAGGCCAACAGGATTTAATAACTTTAAAGTAAAGATGGGCAACAGCAGCTTATCTTTACTTTTTGTCATACAAGATTATGAGGACAATACATTGCACCATCTTACAGAGATAATAGATTCTATTAAAGATATTTTTAGGAATAGAATAACAATTCATTTTAAACGTGTTTGGCAGACAATTGAGCATTGTTCTTCTAATAATGAAGAACTGAAAACAGTTTTTAGGACTTTCATTAAAGAAGGCTTTAATAGTCTGTCAGCCCGGAGGACATATTATCGGTGGATGTGACACAAACGGCCTCTGCAGAATTCATGCGGGAGGGATATACCAGCGTAGTGAACATCAAGATCAAGAAAATAGACCGGAAATATACTGCCTTTAACGGCGGAATCAATTCTCATTCTGTCCGGCGCTTTGGAATTGCCGATGCTTCATATGAAACAGGAACAGCAAATATTCTCTGTACCCGACAGCTCAAAGTTTTGCCTTCCTCAATAATAAGTCGAAGGTGCAGGAATCCACTGCCACTGAAAGCTCTGTACGCAATTGGGCTTATCGCCGCAATTCCCATTATAACGATACTTATGTTGCTTTGGGAGGCGACCGCCTCTGGAGTGATGTCGATTATTCTTCGTTCAGCGTTACCTTCAATTATATTCCCCAGCGGAGTGAGGCCTATGGAGAAGACTTGCTGACAGACAATAAATCCGGCATAGTGACTCCCTACCAACATTGGCGCAAATTGAACGATAAATTGTATGTGGGTTCCGTGAATACCTACCATAAGCACCGTTTCGGCAATGCCTCTGTCCTCGATTTCTTATGGCAGCTCAGCCTGGGGTGGAACATAAATAAAGTGAATCAGACGGAAGATAATGACCGGGAACTTCATTCTTATCTTTATGATTTTCACAATAGCAGGGTGGGTGTTTCCTTTACTCCATCCTATCAGTTCCACAGGTTGGGGTTTGATGCCAAGATAGGTTTGAATACTTATTTCCAGTCCAACCGGGTCAGGGAACAGAAGGAAGTTTCTTCCATCTTCAAACACCGGGAATGGAATGGGATGAATACCTTTATCTTGATGTCAATCGTGCCTGGGGTGACTTCTCGCTGGCCGCTTCGTTGGGAATGGATGCCGTGTTCAGGAATGTGTCGGGCTATGATGACCGCTACTATAACCTGCGGCCGGTGGCAAATTTGAACTATCGTTTCAATACCCACCATTCATTGGTGCTCAACTTTAGCAGGCAGTCTGTTTTTCCCAGTGTGGTGCAGCTCAATCCCTATAACAGTTCATCTGACACATTAACAGTCTCTACCGGGAATCCTTATCTGAAGCCTTATCGTGTCAGTAAGCTTCGTTTGGCCTACACCCTTACGGGAGGTGGTTTCTTTGTGGAGCCGTCCGTAAGTTTTCCAATGATTTTGATAACAAGTTCACGAATAGGGGAAATATCATGATGTTTGGAGTACGCTATAAGTATCAAGGTTGTAGCAAACCTAAGCGTGAGCAAAAGAAACTACAGAATGCAGACAAGGGATTCAGGATAATTTCGGAGTAAGTAGTCTGAATTATTTGTTCATCCAACTTATTACAAATGTTGCACGCAGTTTTACCCTCATACTCTCATGAGTTGCTGTATCCCGTTATTCACCGGGTGTGCAGCTATTAGAGCAACCATGAGGGAAGCATGAGAGTAAGACGTTACTCTCATGGTATAAAGCGATTTGTCTGATAGCGGCTCACGTTAGTGAACAAAGCCATTCACTGAGGTGAGCAAAGCAAATCACGATAGTGAACATTTATGTTCACTATCGTGATGCTAAGGCAGACACCATACTTCCAAAGGATGATTGCCTTATTGTTTTCTTATTTTTGCTATAGGCTGACAGATAAAAGTGCAGGTTTGCCCTCACTTACCACTCAACAGCCGATGAACAAGCTGGTACGGGAAAGAGTGAGGGCAATATGCGAAAATATTATTTCTGATGGGGAAGGGAAGTATCGAGCCTTAACTTATGTATATGAATAATGGCTGATTATAGTTCTATCACTAACGATTCTCTGGGAGCCATCTTTAGCTCTTCACCGAAAGCAATGGTCTTTCCGCTAAGAATGTCTTTTCCCTGCTTGCTGTCTTTCAAGATTTCCTTGTAGAATTTCAATGGAACAGTGGTCTCTGCATCTGTACCATTCAGCATCACGAATACGGTTTTTCCTTCGTACTGGCGTGCGTAGGCATAAACACCATTCTGTACCATGAACTGCACCATGCTGCCTTTGGCAATCACATCGTTTCCTTTGCGCCAGTTTAGGATGGTCTTGTAGAAGTCGTAGCACTCGTTCTGTATTTTGGTACGTCCGGCTGGGGTCAGTGCGTTTGTTGCGTCACCGGTCCATCCGCCGGGGAAGTCCTTGCGGACATAGCCGTCGCTCTTGCTCTTCACGCCATTCATCATGACTTCCGTTCCGTAGTAGAGTTGCGGAATGCGGCGGGTGGTAAGCAGCAGGGTAGAGGCTTGCTTCAGCATCGGAAGGTTGTTGCCTTCGCCCAGGAAGCGGTCGGTGTCGTGGTTTTCGATGAATGCCAGTACGGAAGCGGGGTTGGGGTAGAGGAAGTCGTATACGAAGTTATTGTATATGCGGTCCAGTCCCTTGAACCAAGTTTCGGTCTGTTCATTCTTGGCGGTGTTTATCTTGTCGAAGAAGCTGAAGTCCATAACGGTCTTGAGGTTACTGTTCTTGGGGGCTGATAGCTTGGAATCCTTCTGCCACCAGGCGGTGTAGGCGGGTTCGGTAACCCAGGTCTCGCCCACGGTGTTGTAGTTGGGATATTCTTCGTTGAGCTCTTTCATCCAGTTGCTCATGGCATCATAGTCGGCATACGGGTAAGTGTCCATGCGGATGCCGTCGATGTTGGCGAATTCAATCCACCAGAAACTGTTCTGTACCAGGTAGCGGTAAACGTGAGGATTCTTCTGGTTGAGGTCGGGCATGGAAGGTACAAACCAGCCGTCGTTCATCTGGTCGGCATCGTACTGGGAAGTATAAGGGTCTACGTGCGGGGTCAGTTTGAAGGAGGTCTGCACGAAGTTGTTTTCGTGGTCGGGGTTGTTGAACCAATCTTTGGAGGGCATGTCCTTAATCCATACATGCTCTACGCCGCAGTGGTTGAAAATCATGTCCATTACGATTTTGATGCCGCGTGCATGGGCTTTTTCAATCAGTTGCTTGTATTCTTCGTTGGTACCGAAGCGCGGGTCTACCTTGTAGTAGTCTGTGGTGGCATAGCCGTGATAGGAACCGCCGGTCATGTTGTTTTCCAGTACCGGAGTAAACCAGAGGGCTGTGACGCCGAGGTCGGAGAAGTAGTCCAGGTGTTGTTCGATGCCGGCAAGGTCACCGCCGTGGCGTGCATTGGGGTCATTGCGGTCTATCTTGTACTCGGCCATGCCCGCAATCTGGTCATTGTCCGGATTGCCATTGGCAAAGCGGTCGGGCATCAGCAGGTACAGTGCGTCGGAGGCGTCGAAACCTTTATGTTCGCAACCTTTCTTGTTGCGTGCCTTCAGTTCATATTCCTTTACGAGTTTCTTTTTTCCTTCAGTGAAGGTGAGGTTGAATTTGCCGGGTTTTACATCCTTGTCCAGTTTCAGATAGACCAGGAGGTAGTTGTTGCTTTCCAGCTTGACGGTGCTGCTCAATGAGACGCCGGGATAATTGACGGATACTGCCGCGTTGCCGATGCCTTCGCCATAGACCATCAGCTGGAGTTCCGGGTTCTGCATGCCGGTGTACCAAAACGGAGGGTCGATTTTGTTCACATTCATAGCTGCATACGTACTGAGGGAGAGTAAGAGTGTTCCCAAGATTAAGAATACTTTTTTCATGATAGTAACTTTACGGTTAATTTTTGCGCTAATTTAAAACAAATAACGGAGAAAGTTAATCTTTCTCCGTTACTGTACCTTATTATATTATGCAAACGTTTTCATTGGGGCTATTTGATGGGGGTTACGCTGGCGGTATCGACCTTTCCCTTGAAGAAGTCCTCTTTCTTGCGCTTTTCTCTGATGTCCTTCAGCCAGTTTTCGGCGGCATTGTATCGGTTGTCTTCTCCGATGATGGGAACTCCGTCCGCATCTACTTCCTGCACTTTGTCCTTGCTGTTTTTCGGACGGGTTTTCAGGTAGGCCGTTAGGTATCTCTCTGCTTTGGACGCATCTTTCAGATAGTAATAATAGATAAAGGCTGCGTCGTAGAGCAGTTTGTGTTTCTGCCGGTCGTATTTTTCGTATTGCGTCAGAAGGGTATTCGCCTGGTCGGTGTATTGAAATGCCATCTTGTAGCAGTCCGCAAGCCCCACATATAGGCGGGACATGACACTGTCGCTGGGCATGGCGAGGCTTACGGCAGTTTCCAGATAAGTCACTCCATCCTCTTTCCATGATGTCTTGGAGCAGGCGCGTCCCAGATAATAGAGAACGTTGATGTTGGTATTGTCATCTTTAAGAGCCCTTTCCAGCAGGTCGTGTGCTGGGTAGAAGTCTTCGAGGGCATAATAGCTGATTCCGGCGTAGAAGCAGGTTTGGAAGGAGCTGTCTTTTTCCTGTAACAGTTGTTCATATCTTTCTATTGCTTTGGGGTAATCTTTGTTCAGGCAATAGGCTTGGGCATTGATGCGGTTCACAAGGACGTTGGTGGAGTCTATGGAACGGTATTTCTCCGTTATGTTTATGGCGTCTTCATACTGGTGGCCTGCTACATAGATGTTGCCGAGTTTGGCAGCAGACAGGTAATCATTGGGATATCTTTTCTGTATGTCCAGGTAGGCATCTATCACATGCATGATTTCTGTGTTGTCATAGACTTGCCCCATACTTTCGGCTCTAAGGTGTAGTACATAGGCGGAACTGTCCCTTTCTGCCAGCAGGTTGCTTTCCTTTAGAGACTCACGGTATCTCTTCATGTTCATCAGCAGACTGATATACTGGATGCGTGCGTATTTATTGTCCGGATTTATGTGGAGCGCATTTTGGTAGTAATCCAGTGCCTCGCTATATTTGGCAAGTGATTTGCAGCATTCGGCAGCTTCAATGTATGCCCGGGGATTGAGAGAATCCTGAGCTACGACTTCCTGAAATACGCTCAGAGCTTCAAGGTTATTGCCCAGCCCTTTCAGCGCTTTCCCTTTTTGGTAGAGTAGGGGGACGGTCGGGGTTTCTTGATCGATCAGCATCAAGGCTGTTTCATAATCGTAGTTGGCCATCGCCTCTTGAATGGGATTTGTGGTCTGTGCCGCCAGAAGCGAACAGCATGCACTGAAACATAAGGAGATAAAAAGCTTTCGCATACAGTATATCATTTATATGAGGTTAAACTGACTGCAAGTTACTAAAAAGAATGTATTTACGAAATAATCGTAATCTGTTTTAGATAGATTAACGAAAAAGCCCCTCCAAAAATGAAGGGGCTCTAAAATAGTTCAGAATTCAAGCCGGATAACGGAATGAATAAATGTATTACATTAAGAATCCCAGCAGGATACCTGCTGCTACAGCGGAACCGATTACACCGGCAACGTTCGGGCCCATGGCATGCATCAGCAGATAGTTGGTAGGATCGTATTCCAGACCTACTACTTGGGAGATACGTGCAGAGTCGGGTACGGCAGATACACCGGCATTACCGATCAACGGATTAATCTTGTTGCCCTTCTTCAGGAAGAGGTTGAAAATCTTCACGAAGATGACGCCGGATGCTGTGGCAATGACAAATGATAAGGCGCCCAGACCGAATATCTTGATTGAATCAAGGGTTAAGAACTCGGATGCTTGCGTAGAAGCACCTACTGTCAAACCAAGCAGAATAGTAATGGTATCAATCAGCGGACCACTGGCTGTGTTTGCCAGACGACGTGTAACTCCACTTTCTTTCAGTAAATTACCGAAGAACAGCATACCCAGCAAAGGCAGACCGGATGGTACAAGGAATGTGGTCAGTAACAAACCGATAATCGGGAACATTACTTTTTCCGTATGTGAAACCACACGGGGAGGTTTCATACGGATAAGACGTTCATTTTTACTGGTCAGCCAACGCATAATAGGCGGCTGTATCACCGGTACTAATGCCATATATGAATAGGCTGATACCGCAATGGCACCCATTAAGTTAGGAGCCAGTTTGGAAGAGAGGAAGATGGCAGTCGGACCATCGGCACCACCAATGATACCGATTGCACCAGCCTGCATCGGGTCAAATCCTATGGCAAGGGCAATCATATAAGCACCGAATATACCGAATTGGGCTGCTGCACCAACCAACATTAATTTGGGGTTCGAGATCAAAGCGGAGAAATCAGTCATGGCACCGATACCCAGGAATATGAGTGGCGGGTACCAACCGGAGGTTACTCCCTGGTACAGAATATTAAGTACAGAACCTTCTTCATAGATACCGACTTTTAATCCGGCTTCCATATTGAAAGGTATATTACCAATCAGCATACCGAAACCGATAGGAATTAATAGCATCGGCTCAAATTCCTTGGCTACAGCCAAGTATATGAAAAACAAACCTACCAGAAGCATTACCACATGTCCTACCGTTGCATTGGCAAAACCTGTATAAGTCCAGAAGTCGGCAAGGTTGTTTCCTAAAAATGTGATAAATTCTCCCATATTATTCAATAATTACGAGGTCAGTACCTTCGAGAACAGAGTCCCCTTTGTTTACATTGATGGCTGTAATCTTACCGTCTTTATCAGCATTGATATTGTTTTCCATCTTCATGGCTTCCAAAATGATGATAACTTGTCCCTTCTTTACTGTATCGCCGACATTTACTTTGATATCGAGGATTACACCGGGAAGCGGAGATTTTACACCTGACTTGCCGGTAGAAGCAGCGGCCGGTTTTACTACCGGAGTAGCAGGAGCAGCAGGAGCGGATGTGGCTGCCGGACGTGCTACCGGTTTAACAACTACCTTCGGTGCTTTTTCCATTTCAACTTTGTAGGGAGTACCGTTCACTTCTACATGAGCGATGTTGTCTTCAATATCTCCAATGGCAACTTTATATACGTTACCGTTAATTTTATATTTATATTCTTTCATCGTTTTATTTTATTATGGGTGACTTACTTTTTGTGAGGAGTCTCACGCAACGTATAAATCTTTGAACTCCACGGTGAGTAACTGCGTTTTACACGGGTAATGGTAAGTATCGTGTCTTCCACATCGTGTACATCGCTTTGGAATTCGTGCATGGCCATTGAAATGGCAGCAAAAACTTCTCCCGGAGCCTGCCCCAGTTGTTTCTCTTTTGCTTCTTGTTTATCAGTAATACCTTTAGCTTTCATGGCATTGCGTTTGCTGAGGTTAACTGATATTTTACCTATAATCTTGAAGGAGATGTAGAGTAATATCAGCCCGCAGAATACAACGCTCATGGCAGAAATAGCCATACCGATACCTACGCTGTCATGCTCTTCGAATTTTTCCATTTTGGCATTGCTGTCGATAGTCTTGTTGTTGGTACTCGGAGTGACATATTTATCTTCGCTTCCACCCTTTACTTCCCATTGGTCGGCTGCATCACTGACACGGGCATAGGATTGGTTGGCTTTTAAAGTACCGGCAGGCACTATGACTTGATCAAGCAATTTCTTGCCGGAATCATACAACCCAATCCAGTTGGCATTTGTGGCATCCAGTTTGAAGTTCGTATGAAATGTACCGCGTCTTGGTTCTCCATCAGCCCAGAAAAGTGCATGCTGACGTGGTTTTATGAGTGTCAGAACGTCACCTTTGGGAATGAAATAACTGGCAGTATCACCCGGCTGGCTGCTGAATTTCAGATAGCAACCTGCAAGGTCGGCGCTGCCGTATGATCTGTTGAATATTTCAATCCATGCGCTGTGCACACCGTAGTCATCCTGATAGTTGCTTTCGTTGTTGACCAGCACTTCATTCAGCAGCAGTTTGTTGTTCGATTTCTGTTCTTTGCAAGAAGAGCAAAAGCCTAACACCAGCATCAATGAAAGGAATATTCCGATTTTTGTTTTATTCATAATCGTTCTTGTTTTAGTGTGAAAAGCTTGATTACAAGGGAATATTACCATGCTTCTTAGCCGGGTTAGTCAATTTCTTGGTTTGCAACTGTTGCAGGGCACGAATGATGCGGAAACGTGTGTTACGCGGTTCGATAACATCATCAATGTAGCCATATTTAGCTGCATTATAAGGATTGGCAAACAACTTGGTGTATTCAGCCTCTTTTTCAGCCAGGAATTGAGCCGGATTTTCCTGCTCTTTGGCTTCGCGGGCATATAATACTTCTACAGCACCTGCACCACCCATTACAGCGATTTCAGCAGTAGGCCAAGCATAATTCATGTCGCCACGCAGCTGCTTACAGCTCATCACGATGTGCGAACCACCGTAGGATTTACGCAGTGTGATGGTAACCTTGGGTACAGTAGCTTCACCGTATGCATACAGCAGTTTGGCACCGTGCAGGATGACGCCGTTGTACTCCTGGCCGGTTCCCGGAAGGAATCCCGGTACGTCTACCAATGATACGATAGGAATATTGAAGGCGTCGCAGAAACGGACGAAGCGTGCGCCCTTGCGGGATGCGTTGCTGTCGAGCACACCTGCCAGATACTTCGGCTGGTTGGCAACAATACCTACGGACTGTCCGTTGAAACGTGCGAAACCAATAATGATATTCTTTGAATAATCTTTTTGGATTTCGAGGAACTCACCATTATCTATGATAGCACCAATTACCTCGTACATATCGTACGGCTTGTTCGGGTTATCAGGAATGATGTCGTTCAGGGAATCTTCCAGACGGTCGATAGGGTCTGTACAGTCTACATAGGGAGCTTCTTCCAGGTTGTTCTGGGGAATGTAGCTCAACAGTTTGCGGATAAGAGCCAAACCTTCTTCTTCTGTCTGTGCAGTAAAATGAGTAACACCAGATTTGGTGGAGTGAACGCTCGCGCCACCCAGGTTTTCCTGGCTTACGTCTTCTCCGGTTACAGTCTTTACTACCTTCGGACCGGTAAGGAACATGTAGGATGTACCTTCCATCATCAAAGTAAAGTCTGTCAAGGCAGGAGAGTAAACGGCGCCACCGGCACAAGGACCGAAAATACCGGAAATCTGCGGAATGACACCCGAAGCAAGTATGTTACGTTGGAAGATTTCAGCGTAGCCAGCCAAGGCATTAATACCTTCCTGAATACGTGCACCGCCCGAGTCGTTGATACCGATACACGGAGCACCCATTTTCATGGCTTGGTCCATAATCTTACAGATTTTCAGAGACATGGTTTCGGACAGTGAACCGGCAGAAACTGTGAAGTCCTGTGCGAAGATATAAACCAGACGGCCTTCGATTGTACCGCAACCGGTTACTACACCGTCACCGGGGTAGTGTTTCTTTTCCATGCCGAAGTTGGTGCATCTATGTTCTACGAACATGTCCATTTCTTCGAAACTGCCTTCGTCGAGAAGCATGGCTATGCGCTCGCGAGCTGTATATTTACCCTTCTCGTGTTGCTTTGCAATCGCTTTTTCACCACCACCGAGACGTGCTGCAGCGCGGCGGTCTATAAGCTCTTTAATCTTTTCAAGTTGATTACTCATGAATTTATATTCTTTAAGTGTTTATACAATTTATGATTTGATGATTTTACAGTCTTGCTTATTCCGGTTTCTCGCAAAGCTCGGTCAGGACACCGAGAGTTGACTTCGGATGCAGGAATGCAATGTTCAGACCTTCTGCACCTTTGCGGGGAGCTTTGTCTATAAGGCGGATACCTTTTTCTTCGACTTCGGCAAGCGCACCGGCCACTCCGTCTTCAACGGCAAATGCCAGATGATGCATGCCACCGTTACCGTTGTTCTTTTCGATGAACTTGGCAATTGTGCTTTCGGGAGAAGTAGGTTCCAACAATTCGATCTTTACATCGCCCACTTTCAGGAAAGCGGTTCTAACTTTCTGATCTTCCACGGTTTCGATGTTGTAGCATTTCAAACCTAAAACGTTTTCGTAGTACGGAAGGGCTTCTTCAATGCTCTTAACGGCAATGCCCAGATGCTCAATGTGTGAAATCTTCATAACTATATAAATTAATGTTAGTATTGTATCCTTTTTAATAAAGGTATAAAGCAGCACAAAGAAAGAGAATTCTTCCTTAATAAAGAAATTTTTCATCAATTAATTAATGGTTAATTGAACTTTAGAAGGATTTTTTCAGACTTTAGATAGAGACCGGTTGTTTTCTTGATATCGTCCGCTAACGGACATCCCCACTGTCCGAAAATGAACACTTACCCCTCTATGAAACCTTTCCGGCCACTTGGCACACTCTTTGCTTTTCTGTTTGCGACAATTTTAAAGATTGAACATGAAAAAGAATATTTTACTTGCAGTTTGTTTTTTGATGCCGTTGGCAACCATGGCGCAGAATGATACTTTGGGACATGAACGCAATATTACGCTGTCGGAGGCCATTGTACTGGCCCGTACGCAGTCTGTGGATGCTGCTGTGGCATTGAATGAATTGAAAACCGCGTATTGGGAATACCGTACATTCCGTGCGGACTTGTTGCCGGAAGTGAATTTCACCGGTACACTACCCAACTATAACAAGTCCTACAGTACCTACCAGAATTCCGACGGCTCCTATAGCTTTGTTCGCAACAATACACTGGGGCTGTCCGGACAGCTTTCGGTAGACCAGAACATTTGGTTTACGGGGGGTAAGCTGTCACTGACTTCTTCGCTGGATTATCTCAAACAACTGGGTTCCGGAGGAGCGAAGCAGTTCATGTCAGTCCCCGTGAGTCTGGAGTTGACGCAACCGGTCTTCGGAGTGAATACCTTGAAGTGGAACCGCCGTATAGAGCCCGTACGCTATGCCGAGGCAAAGGCCGAGTTCATTTCAGCTACGGAAGAGGTGACGATGAAAACCATCACTTATTTCTTTGAGTTGCTGCTGGCCAAAGAATCGCTCGCTACCGCCATGCAGAACAAGACGAATGCCGACCGCCTTTATGAAGTGGCCATAGCCAAACGTAAAATGGGACAGATATCCGAGAATGATTTGTTGCAGCTTAAACTGAATTCATTGCAGGGCAAGGCCGACGTGACTGAGGCAGAGAGCAACCTGAATGCAAAAATGTTCCAGCTCCGTTCTTTCCTCGGGGTGTCCGAGCAGGAAAGCCTGAATCCGGTGTTGCCCGCCACTGTTCCCGATATAAAGATGGAGTATGACCGTGTGCTGAACAAGGCACTGGAACGCAACTCCTTTGCACAGAACATTCGCCGCCGCCAGCTCGAAGCTGATTATGAAGTGGCAACGGCACGCGGAAACTTGCGCAGCATCGACCTCTTTGCCAGTGTGGGCTATACGGGGCAGAACCATGAATTCTCTTCAGCCTACCGGGACTTGCTTGATAATCAGATTGTGCAGGTAGGCGTCAAGATTCCTATCCTTGACTGGGGCAAGCGCCGCGGCAAGGTAAGGGTGGCAAAGAGCAACCGTGAAGTGGTCTTGTCCAGAATCCGTCAGGAACAGATGGACTTTAACCAGGACATCTTTTTGCTGGTGGCTAACTTCAACAACCAGGCGCAACAGCTGGACATAGCCGAAGAGGCGGATGTCATTGCTGAGAAGCGTTACAAGACCAGTGTAGAGACCTTTATGATAGGTAAAATCAGCACCCTGGACCTGAACGATGCACAGAACTCTAAAGACGAAGCCCGTCAAAAGCATATTTCAGAGCTGTACTACTATTGGTATTACTTCTATCAGCTCCGCAGCTTGACCCTTTGGGATTTTGAACGCGATACGGAATTGGAAGCTGATTTTGAAGAGGTGGTAAGAGGATAAGTCGACGGGTTGCAAGTGATAAGTTATGAATTATTTGCCGGTAAAAGTACCGTATATGCGATATTATAGGTGAATAACTTATAACTTATCATTCATAACTCTGCTTTTTTACTTATTTTTGCGGGAAACAAACTACAATTTTTATGATACTGATAATAGACGACGATAGTGCTGTGCGCTCTTCCCTCAGCTTTATGCTGAAGCGTGCCGGATATGAGGTGAAAACGGCTCCAAGTCCTCGCGAAGCTATGGACATAGTGAGGGCCGAAGCTCCCGCCTTGATTTTGATGGATATGAACTTCACTCTTTCCACTACCGGAGAAGAGGGACTTACCTTATTGAAGCAGGTAAAGGTGTTCCGTCCCGATGTGCCCGTTATTTTGATGACGGCATGGGGAAGTATCCAGCTTGCCGTGCAGGGTATGCAGGCCGGCGCATTCGATTTCATAACCAAGCCTTGGAACAATGCTGCTCTTTTGCAGCGCATCGAGACGGCCCTTGATCTTACGGCCGCCCCGAAAGAGGTGCCGGAAGAGCAGACTACCGCATTGAATCGCAGCCATATTATAGGTAAGTCCAAAGGGCTGATGGAAGTGCTGAACACAGTGGCTCGCATAGCCCGTACCAATGTTTCGGTGCTGATTACGGGCGAAAGCGGAACGGGCAAGGAGCTGATTGCCGAAGCCATCCATATCAACAGCCAACGCGTGAAGCAGCCCTTTGTCAAGGTGAACCTTGGTGGCATCTCGCAGAGCTTGTTCGAGAGCGAGATGTTCGGCCATAAGAAAGGGGCGTTTACCGATGCCAGCGCCGACCGTATAGGGCGTTTTGAAATGGCAAATAAAGGTACTATCTTCCTCGACGAGATTGGTGACCTCGACCCTTCCTGCCAGGTGAAACTGCTGCGCGTGCTTCAAGACCAGACATTCGAAGTGCTGGGCGATAGCCGTCCCCGCAAAGTCGATGTACGCGTTGTGTCCGCCACTAATGCAGACCTCCGCAAGATGGTGTCCGAACGTACTTTCCGTGAAGACCTTTTTTACCGTATCAACCTGATTACCGTAAAACTGCCCTCCTTGCGGGAGCGCCGTGAAGATATTCCTTTGCTGGCACGTCACTTTGCCGACCGTCAGGCAGAGGTGAACGGCTTGCCGCGTACGGATTTCTCGGCCGACGCTCTGAATTTCCTTTCCCGCCTGCCTTATCCGGGCAACATTCGTGAGTTGAAGAATCTGGTGGAGCGTACCATTCTGGTCAGCGGCAAGCCGGTGCTGGATGCCACGGATTTCGATGCCCAATATCTGCGTCACGACGAACCGGCCAAAGCTGCCGAAGGTACTTCTTTTGCAGGTATGACCTTGGATGAAATAGAGCGGCAGACTATCTTGCAGGCGTTGGAACAGCATAAAGGGAATCTCAGTCAAGTGGCAGTGTCATTAGGCATCAGCCGCGCTGCGCTTTACAGACGTTTGGAAAAATATAATATTCAAGTCCCGTGCGCATAAAATTCTTTTTCTTCATACTTGTCCTTTTTCTGCTCGGTCTGGGTGGAATGCTGGTATATCTGCTGAGTGGAAAGCCTTCTTTGTATCTGTACGTGTTGGAGGGGCTCATCGGGTTTATCCTTATCTATCTGATAGTATTCTATAATAAGATAGTGAAGCCGATGAACACCATAGGCAGCGGTATGGAGTTGTTGCGCGAGCAGGATTTCAGTAGCCGTCTCAGCCGGGTAGGGCAGTACGAAGCAGACCGCATTGTGAATATCTTTAACCGAATGATGGAGCAGCTCAAGAATGAACGGTTGCGCATGCGCGAGCAGAATCACTTCTTGGATTTGCTGATTCAGGCATCTCCAATGGGGGTTATTATCCTGACAATGGACGATGAAGTGTCGCAACTGAATCCGATGGCGGTAAAGATGCTCGGTGTCCGTATGGAGGAGGCGATGGCAAAGCGGTTGGACCAGATGGACTCCCCGTTGGCTGCCGAACTTTCGTCCATTCCCAAAGACGAGACGGCAGTGGTCCGTCTCAATGATGCGAATATTTATAAATGCACCCATTCTTCTTTTATTGACAGAGGGTTCAAACATCCTTTTTTCTTGATAGAGCGTATGACGGAAGAAGTGATGCGTGCCGAGAAGCGTGCCTATGAAAAGGTAATCCGCATGATAGCTCATGAAGTGAACAATACCACTGCGGGCATCACTTCCACACTCGATACAGTGGAGCAGGCACTTTCTACAGAAGATGATATGGAGGACATCTGCGACGTGATGCGCGTCTGTACGGAGCGTTGTTTCTCGATGAGCCGTTTCATTACCCGTTTTGCAGATGTGGTAAAGATACCTGAACCTACCCTGGCACCCGTCCAACTGAATGAGTTGGTGTCCATGTGCAAGCGTTTTATGGAAGGAATGTGCAATGACCGCAATATAGAGCTACGTCTGGAATGCGACCCGGAGGTGGGAATGGTGCGTATGGATGCTTCTCTTTTTGAGCAGGTGCTTGTGAATATCATCAAGAATGCTGCCGAAAGTATAGAGGGGGATGCCGGAGAAAACGGACAGCAAGGTGAGATAATAGTAAGGACCACTGCCCCCGCTTCTGTCGAAGTCGTTGACAATGGTCCGGGGATAAGTAAAGAGACCGAAGCTAAACTCTTCAGTCCCTTCTTTTCCACCAAGCCGAACGGGCAGGGAATTGGCCTGGTGTTTATCCGGGAAGTTTTGAGCCGTCATGGTTGCACGTTCTCCCTACGTACCTACAACGATGGATTGACCCGCTTCCGTATACTATTTAATTGAAATTTGAAAGTTTTACCTTTCACCTTTCAATTTCTGCTTTTAAAGAATTCTTTTGCATATTCGTCCAATATCCTTTTAATGCCTTGGCCGATGGTCGCATAGTCTTTCTCGTCCAGATTGGCGAGTGAGGCGCGCACGCTCCATTCGGGGCCGTCAAAACCACCGCCGTTCAGCAGCACCAGAGAGGTTTCTTTGGCAAGGCGGAAGACTACGTTCAGCGGGCTGTAGGTGCGTTTCAGATATTCTACAAAGTCGTCCCCATAGAACTTCTTTGCCCAAACCAGCATGTCGATTTCTGTATAATAACCTACACGCAACGGGTCTTCCGTCAGCGTGAAACCGGTATTCTCCCAAAGGGCATGCAATCGGCGGCGGATAATCTCCTGCATCTTTTGCTTGTATTTGTTTTCCTTGTCCAGCAGGGCAAAGGCGGCGAAAAGGCCCATCTGCATCTGTTGTGGCAATGACAGTCCGGCGGTATGGTTCAGTGCCACCTGGCGACTGTCGGCAACCATACGGTCGATAAACTTCAGTTTTTCAGGTTCCAGAGTGAGGGTGGAGTAGCGGCGGTGCAGAATCTCCCGTTTCTCTTTCGGCAGTTTGGCTATCAGCTTGTCGAACAGATTGAATTCGTGCAGGGCGATGACCGCATTGCGCCATCCGGTGGCACCGAAGTATTTGGAGAATGAATAGACGCAAAGCGTATTGTAGGGAATTTCTGCCATGAACGAACGGAAGTGCGGACTGAATGTACCGTATACGTCGTCTGTAATAATCATCAGATTAGGGTTGTCATTTCTGACGATACTCACGATGCGCGCCATTGTATCCGGACTGAGTGTGTAGCTGGGCGGATTACTGGGATTGGTGACAAAGAGGGCCTTGATTTTAGGGCTTTTCAAGCGGTCTATGTCTTCGTCGCTGTACTGCCAGAGGTGCATCCCTTCGTTATTCATGCGGTTGGCATGTATTTTGGTCACTCGAAACTGGTAGCGGCTGAGTTGTGGGATTTCAATATAGGGGGTAAAGGCAGGAACCATGAGGACGATGCCGTCCCCTTTGTTCAGCAGGAAGTTTTCCTGCAGGGAGTCGAAGATGTAGCACATGGCGGCTGTTCCACCTTCGGTGGCAAACAGGTCATAGGCACCCCGGGGAGGACGGTTGTCGCACATCTCTTGCGAAAGGTAATCTTGCACAAGGATTTCCGTAAAATGAAGGATGCGGTCGGGCACGGGATACTGGTCGCCTACAATGCTTTCGGCCCATTCGTGTACAAGGCTGTCGGGGTCGGCGGCATGCTGCATCAGCAGGTAGTTGTAGGTTTGTTCCAGCAATTTGGCGCCCGGTACGTTATTGTTCTTTTTCAGGAAGGCTTCGAAGCGAGAGGCAATGCCTTTTTTTTCGGGGATGCCTGCAATTCCCTCGGGCAAATCCATGATGCGGCGGCACTCTTCCAGGCCGAAGCTTCCCAACAGGAAGAAGGCTTCGCGTGGAGCGGTTGCAATCCAGTTGGGGTTGCCGCGCCCTGCGTTCAGCATGGTACGGGCGGTTTTCTTCAGACTCTCGTCTGCCATGTCTATCAGGCGGTTCTTCAGTTCGAAAGGACTGATAGATTCCATTTTCTTTTCTAAAAGTTTTGTATCCATAAGCTCAAGTTTAGGTTCGTTATTTATTGTTTTCAGTCATTCGGCGAATAATCTCTGTTCATGCGGTATACTATTTCTTTCCTTGCTTGAAATTAATCGTCCGATATATGTTTCCTTTTCGTCCGACAGTTGTTGAATCATCGTCCGACAACTGTTGAATTATCGTCCGACAGCTGTCGGACGAATAGCTATTAGTGAATGGGTATATAGTCGCTTGCATTTCCGGCAATAATTCTTTGAATGCTCCGGATTAGTAAGCATTGGTACAGAATCGTCTTATATTAGCAAAACGATGACTACACCCCATATTATTAATAAGGTATTGCCCACGGCATAGGTCACGGTGTATCCCAGAGCAGGTGTCTCACTCTCAACGGCATCCTGCACCGCGCCTAAAGCGGCCGTAGTGGTACGTGCCCCCGCGCAGACGCCCAAAGCCAGTGCCGGATGGAACTTGAAAACATACCTTGCCAGCAGCAAGCCGATAATCAGCGGCAGGGTGGTGGCGGCTGCTCCCACCAGAAACAGGCTGATACCTACGTCGTGGAAGCCCTGCACGAAACTGGGACCTGCCGAAATGCCCACTACCGCAATGAACATGTTCAGACCGACATTGTTCAACACCCATTGTGAAGGTTCGGGAATGCGCCCGAAGGTGGGGTGCTTACTGCGGAGCCAGCCGAAGAACAAGCCCGCAATCAATGCGCCGCCGCTTGTGCTCAAGCTGATGGGGATGCCGCCGATATGGACGGAAAGTGCTCCGAACAAACCTCCGACAAGGATACCAAGGCCTACGAATATCATATCCGTCTGGTTGGTAGGGCGGTCTATATACCCCAGACGTTTGGCTGCTGCTTCCACTTCCTGCCTGGTACCTACCACTTCGATGACGTCGCCGGCATCTACTACCGTTTGTGCCAGCACGGGAATGGATATTCCGGCGCGCTTGATGCTCCGGATACTGACACCGTGCATGAACTTTTCCCTTCGGATAACTGCAACCGTCTTGCCGGCAACCGTCTTGCGTGTGATTGTAACCGGTAACTTTTCGGCAGGAAAATCCAGGAGCTGGGCATCTTGTACTTCCGGCCCTATCCAGCTTTCTTCGCCTATGATGTATTCGCGGCGTCCGCTTAGCACTACTTCGTCTCCCGGCTCTATCTGTATGTTCATGCTGACTTCCACCACAACTCCGGATTTGCGGAGGCGTTCCACAAATAGACGTTTGTCGTGCTGCCGGAAGTAGACTTCCAGGTCAATCACCCGCTTTCCATTCTTGAACCATTCGTTTTCGACCCGGTAGGCACGGAAAGTGACGGGGCGTGCCGCCGGCATGAATCCCGGTTCGTCAGCCAGAGAGCTGCCCATCTTCGCCTCCAGTTCCTTGCAGGCGGCTTTCACCTTTTCCAGCCCGCCTAGCATCTTGGGACCGATGGATGATAGGACCCATGCCGAGCCTGCCGTACCGAAAATGTAGGTGACGGCGTAGGATACGGGAATGATGTTGACGTAACTTTGTCGTTGGGCCTCGTCCAGTCCCATATTGGCCATGGTGTCTTCTGCCACTCCGATGACGGCGGAGATGGTTTGCGAACCGGCCAGCAGTCCGGCAGCTTCACCGGCATTGTAGCCCATCATCAGGGCCAGCAGCCAGGTCACTAACAGTACGGATACACACATCAGTACGGCAAAGCCTACTTGGGGTAATCCGTCCTTTTTCAGTCCGCGGAAGAACTGGGGACCCACTTTATAGCCCACGGCAAAAAGGAAAAGCAGAAAAAATACCGACTTTATCGGACCCGGTACGGCTATATTCAGTTGCCCTACCAGTACGCCTACAAGCAGTACACTGGTCACTGTGCCCAGCGTAAACTTACCGATACGCAGTTTCCCCAGCCAGAATCCCAGGAATATAGTGAGGAAAATGGCAAGTTCGGGGCGTTCCCTGAGCTGGTTGAAAATCCATTCCATAATCAAGTTGTTTAGGTTATATATTGGTTGTTCCGATGCTTTCTGGAGCGTCGTTTCGCTATACAACGGCTTTTAACGGGAAGTGTTTTATACAAAAGGAGTTTTTTAGAACATTTATTCCGTAAAACCGAACTTTAAGAAAAAGTTTTCTTCCGTACCTTTGCCATCCAAATTAGGTAAAACAAGGTATGAAGTTGTTTTTTAGGGTATTTCTGCTTATCCAGCTGGTTACTCTTCCATTGAGAGCACAATATATGGTGCAAGGCGTTGTCACCGATTCGTTGACGAAGGAGCCGTTGCCTTATACGTCAGTTTATCTGAAAGGAACTACGGAGGGAGGGATGACGGACAATAACGGCCGTTTTTCCTTCAAGACCTATCGCCCGGAGGCCACGCTGGTCATTTCGGCCGTGGGATATAATGAATATGTCCGGCTGATTCATCCTGCAAAGTCTTCTAAGTTCAATATTGCCCTTTCGCCAGCCACTTATGCACTGGATGAGGTGGTGGTGAAGCCGAAACGTGAACGGTATAAGAAAAAGGATAATCCCGCAGTGGAGTTTGTACGCAAGATGATAGAGCATCGGGATGACTACTCGCCCGACGAACGCGACTTCTGGAAACGTGACCGCTATGAAAAGATGACTTTTGCCATCAATAACTTCGACAGCTTGAAGCAACAGAAGTGGCTTTACCGTAAGTTCAAGTTTCTGACGGATTATGTCGATACCTCTGCCGTTACCGGCAGGCCGGTACTGGCCATCTCCAACCGTGAGTTGCTTGCCACAGACTATTACCGCAAGTCTCCGCATAGCCGGAAACAGTGGGTCACCGCCCGCAGGCAGGCAGGAATGGACGAAATGCTTTCCCAGCAGGGTATGGAGCAGGCTATCAGTGTCACCATGACCGATGTAGACCTTTATGAGAACAACATCACCTTGTTCACCAATAAGTTTGTCAGTCCGCTTTCCTCCCTTGGGCCGTCTTTCTACAAATATTATCTGATGGATACGCTTACCGTTGCCGGAAAGCCTTGTGTTGACTTGACATTTGTCCCTTTCAACTCCGAGTCGTTCGGTTTTACGGGACATTTATACGTCATGCTGGACAGTACCTATTTTGTAAAGCGTGCCGTCATGAACTTTCCTCAGAAAATAAATCTGAACTTTGTGGACTACATGAAGATTGAACAGAATTTTGACCGCGCGGAGGACGGTACGAGGCAGTTGCTCAATGAGAGTATCACTACGGAGTTCAAGTTGGTGGACAATAGTGACGGTATTTATGCCAAGCGGGATGTGTATTACAGAAATTATCAGTATGAACCGGATGACAAGGCTCTGCAGGCTTTCCGAAAACCGGAAAAGGTGATTGAAGAGACATCGGCTTCCGGCTATTCGGAAGCATATTGGGATGCCAACCGCCAGGTGGAAGTCAGCAAGAAAGAAACTTCGGTGGACAAGATGATGGCCCAGTTGCGCAGCTATCCCGTTTATTTCTGGACGGAGAAAGTGTTGAAGGTGCTGTTCACGGGGTATATTCCCGCTCCGAAGGAAAAAGAACCTTTGTTCTATATCGGTATGATGAATACCACTATCAGCGGAAATACACTGGAAGGGGTGCGCTTGCGTGCCGGCGGTATGACGACGGCATGGCTCAATCCGCATTTGTTCGGCAGGGGCTATATGGCATACGGTTTTCGCGACCATCGTGTAAAGGGACTCGCCGAACTGGAATATTCTTTTCATAAGAAGAAGGAATATGCCAATGAATTTCCTATACATTCGTTGAAGCTCCGTTACTTGTCAGATGTCAATCAATATGGACAACACTATCTTTATACCAGTCAGGACAATGTTTTTCTTGCTTTGAAACGTCAGAAGGATGACCGTATCGGTTATCAGCGGAAGGCGGAACTGACTTATACCAATGAGTTCCATTCCGGTTTTTCCGTACAGATGACGACGCGTCTGCGTAAAGATGAATCATCCCATCTGATTCCTTTCGTCAAGCAGGATGACCGTAATACGTATGTAAAAAGTATTTCGACCAGTGAACTGGAATTGAAGCTGCGCTATGCTCCCAACGAGAAATTCTTCCAGACCCAATGGAACCGTTTCCCCGTTTCGCTGGATGCTCCGGTCTTTTCGCTTACACATACCATGGCTGCCAAAGGGGTACTGGGAGGAGACTATACCTATCACTATACGGAAGCGGGTTTTCAAAAGCGTTTCTGGTTCTCGGCATTCGGTTATACGGACGTTATCCTGAAGGCCGGGAAAGTATGGAACAAGGTTCCTTTCCCTTTGCTCGTCATTCCCAACGCGAACTTGTCCTATACCATACAGCCCGAGTCCTATTCACTGATGAATGCCATGGAATTCATGAACGATGAATACGCTTCCTGGGATGTGACCTATTACTTGAACGGCTGGCTCTTCAACCGTATTCCTTTGTTGAAAAAGTTGAAATGGCGTGAAGTGCTTTCCTGTCGCGGCTTGTATGGGAATTTGAGTGATAAGAATAATCCGGCTTTTCAGCAGGATTTGTTCCGTTTTCCTGCCGGCAGCACTACAATGGGGCATACGCCATACGTAGAGGCAGGTGTAGGTGTTGAAAATATTTTCAAAGTATTGCGTGTCGATTATGTATGGCGTTTGACTTACCGAAATTTACCAAATATCGACAAATCCGGGCTCAGAATCAGTCTACACATGACATTTTAACTTAAATCTTACTAATAGGACATTAAATCGGATAAAATGACTAATCCCAATTGAGTAAAATACCCTAAATTTGAGCAATTTTTTAAACTCTAAATAATACAATGGCAATGAAAGAAAACATTAAGCCGGCAACCGGACGCCTGGGCGTGCTGGTAGTCGGAGTAGGTGGTGCGGTTGCAACCACCATGATTACCGGTACATTAGCTGCTCGCAAGGGCTTGGCAAAAGCTATAGGCTCAATCACACAAATGGCTGCTATGCGCATGCAGGATGGCAAAGAGAAACTTATCAAAGACATAGTGCCTTTGGCTGATTTGAATGATATCATTTTCGGCGGTTGGGACATTTTCCCGGACAACGCCTACGAAGCTGCTATGTATGCCGAGGTTTTGAAAGAGAAAGACTTGAATTTGGTAAAAGACGAACTGCAAGCCATCAAGCCGATGCCTGCTGCATTCGACCACAATTTTGCAAAACGTTTGAACGGTACGCATATTAAGAAGGCTGCTACTCGCTGGGAAATGACAGAGCAGTTGCGTGAGGATATCCGTAACTTCAAGGCAGCCAATAACTGCGAGCGTATTGCTGTGCTGTGGGCTGCAAGTACCGAAATATATATTCCTCTGTCCAAGGAGCACGAATCTCTCGCTGCTTTGGAACAGGCAATGAAGGAAAACAATACTGAAGTAATCTCTCCGAGTATGTGCTATGCATACGCTGCCATTGCAGAAGGCGCTCCGTTTATTATGGGTGCTCCTAATCTGTGTGTGGATACTCCGGCTATGTGGGAATTCTCCAAGAAAATGAATGTGCCCATTTCCGGTAAGGACTTCAAGAGTGGCCAGACTTTGATGAAGACGGTGCTTGCTCCGATGTTCAAGACCCGTATGTTGGGTGTAAGCGGCTGGTTCTCTACGAATATTCTGGGTAACCGTGACGGCGAGGTACTTGACCAACCGGAGAACTTCAAGACAAAAGAGGTCAGCAAGCTGTCTGTTATCGACAATATCTTCGAACCGGAGAAATATCCTGACTTGTACGGTGATGTTTATCATAAGGTACGCATTAACTACTATCCTCCTCGTAAGGATAACAAGGAAGCATGGGACAACATCGATATTTTCGGCTGGATGGGCTATCCGATGGAAATCAAGGTTAACTTCCTGTGCCGTGACTCCATTCTTGCTGCTCCCATCGCGCTCGACTTGGTTATTTTCAGTGATTTGGCATTACGTGCAGGTATGTGCGGCATCCAGACGTGGCTGTCCTTCTTCTGCAAGAGCCCGATGCACGATTTCGAGCATGAGCCGGTACACGATTTGTTCCAGCAATGGCGCATGGTGAAAGAGACTCTCCGCAACATGGTGGGCGAAACTGCACCAAGTTATTTGGATTAAAAAAACAGTGATAAGGTGATAGAAATAAGGTGGTAAGGTGATAGAGTGATAGCACTTTACCACTTTATCACTTTTATTACTTTATTGCATTTATCACTTTACCGTTTTTATCGCATTTATCACCTCATTACTTTTTTGATGAAGAAACCCTCCCTCCTCCCAGTCATTATCGGTACGGGCTTTGGCTCGGGCTTTTCTCCTTTTGCACCCGGCACTGCGGGAGCTTTGCTGGCTACGCTTATCTGGTTCGGGTTGTCTTATCTGGTTTCAAGTGCCTGCCTTTTGTGGCTGACAGTAGCATTGATTTTGGTATTTACACTTGCCGGTATCTGGGCTGCTAACCGCCTGGAGGCATCTTGGGGCGAAGACCCTTCGCGCGTGGTGGTCGATGAAATGGTCGGTGTGTGGATTGCCTTGCTTGCGGCGCCCGCCGGACATGTATGGTATGCATTGGGAGCATTTGTCTTGTTCCGTTTGTTTGATATATTCAAGCCCTTGGGCATTCGCCGTATGGAAAGTCTGCCGGGTGGAATCGGGGTAATGATGGACGATATTCTGTCTGGAGTCTACGGATTTATAATTTTGATTGTGGCAAGATGGATAATCAGTTGAAATCAAATGGCAAAGGTGTGTCGTGGCGCCATTCTGTCTGGATCTTCTTCAAGGCCCAGATTTCTGCGCAATTCGCAAGCTTTGTCGATTTTCTGGTGACTATCCTTCTGGTAAAGGCTTTTGCTGTTTTTTATCTTTATGCCACATTCACGGGTTCCGTGGTAGGAGGCATTGTAAACTGTGCCATTAATTACGGATGGGTGTTCCATGCCGAAGACTGTAAGAAAACGCATGTTGCCGTGAAATATCTCTTTGTCTGGGGAGGCAGCATTATACTGAATACCTGGGGCACTTTTGCACTGACCGAGTGGCTTACGGGCATGACATGGGTCAATGGGCTGTTGGGATATTATATAGACAATGTATTTATTCTGTCAAAGATAATAGTAGCAGTGCTGGTAGCTTTTTTTTGGAACTACCATCTGCAACGTTTTTTCGTTTATCGTAATCACAATATAAAAGGCTTTCTGAAACATTATTTAGAGAACAAAAAAGACGAATATGAATTATAGAGATTGGTTGCAGCAGGTGATATACAAGATTATCAATCCTGTGGTGCATGGTATGATTAGAATTGGCATTACGCCTAACTTTATTACGACTACGGGGCTGGTGCTGAATATCGTGGCGGCTGCCTTGTTTGTGTATGCCGGGGTGTACAAGAGTGGTGAACTGGCCTATGTAGGCTGGGGAGGCGGTATTGTGCTCTTTGCCGGGTTGTTTGACATGATGGACGGACGTGTGGCACGCGTGGGTAAAATGAGTTCTACTTTCGGTGCGCTCTACGACTCAGTACTCGACCGTTACAGCGAGCTCGTGACATTGTTCGGCATCTTCTATTACCTGATGCTGCAAGGCTATTTGTGGGGCTCCATCATTACATTCATTGCGCTGATAGGTTCGCTGATGGTGAGTTACGTGCGTGCCCGTGCCGAAGGTTTGGGGCTGGAGTGTAAAGTGGGTTTCATGCAGCGCCCCGAACGCGTTGTGCTGACTGCCCTCGGTGCCATGTTCTGCGGTATCTTTGGTGATTGTACTTTATTCGACCCGATGCTGATACTAATTGTGCCTATGGCAGTGATTGCAATATTGGCGAATTTGACGGCATTTGCCCGCTTGGCGCATTGCTATAAACTACTGAAAGACAAGGAATGAAAAATAGTTTGTTTCCCTCTGTGAGAGAGGCGGTGCTGGTGATTGTCATCACAGCGTTTTTCCTGATTCTGACAGCGGTCTGTATCGGGCTTCGTCCGGAACATTTCCTGATGGCGGGTGTATTTTTGGTATTGTTCTTTGCCGGACAGACAACCCGTAAGTTGGCAGTGGCGCTGTTGCCGTTTTTCATATTCGGCATTTCGTATGACTGGATGCGCGTATATCCCAATTACCAGGTGAATCCCATTGATGTAAAAGGACTTTATGAGGCAGAAAAATCCCTTTTTGGCTTGTCTGTAGACGGTGCTGTCCTTATCCCTTGTGAGTATTTTGCTTTGAACCATTGTCCTGTTGCCGATTTCTTTGCCGGGATATTCTATCTCTGTTGGGTACCGGTTCCCATTGCATTCGGGTTGTGGCTCTATCTGAAGGGTGACCGTAAGGTATATCTTCGTTTTGCGATGGTGTTCCTGCTGGTTAATCTCATCGGTTTTGCCGGCTATTACATCCATCCCGCTGCTCCGCCCTGGTATGCCATGAATTATGGTTTCGAGCCGATACTCGACACTCCGGGCAATGTGGCCGGCTTAGGACGTTTTGACGAATTGCTGGGATGCTCCATCTTCAACTCCATTTACGGAAGGAATGCCAATGTATTTGCAGCAGTGCCCTCGCTCCATGCCGCCTATATGGTGGTGGCTTTGGCCTACGCGGTTATGGACCGCAGCAAAAAGTGGTTGATAGCGTTGTTTGCGGTGATTATGGTCGGTATCTGGTGGACGGCTGTCTATTCGGGACACCATTATCTGATTGATGTGATGCTGGGCATCTCTTGTGCATTGCTGGGTATTTTTGTTTTTGAGAAAGGACTGATGAAGTGGGGAGCGTTCGGACGCTTCTTTGAAAGATACAGTCGATACATTAAATAAGGTATACAATGAATAATTTTGTTTTTTATAGTCCTACAGAGTTTGTCTTTGGCAAGAATACTGAAGTGCAAGTCGGTGCATTGGCGCGTAAGTATGGTGCACAAAAAGTGATGATAGTATATGGAGGCGGTTCTGTTGTACGGAGTGGTCTGCTGGATAGAGTGAAGCAATACTTGCAGGAAGCCGGTGTGGCTTATTGCGAAATGGGAGGTGTCCAGCCCAATCCCATTGACGGTAAGGTGTACGAAGGTATTCAGCTTTGCCGTCGTGAGCAGGTGGATATGATGCTTCCTGTGGGAGGTGGTTCGGTCATAGATACGGCAAAGGCCATTGCTGCCGGAGCCCTCTATGATGGGGACTTCTGGGATTTCTTTATCGGTCGTGCCAAGGTGGAGAAAGCGTTGAAAGTAGCCGTGGTGCTGACTATCCCGGCTGCCGGAAGCGAGGGTTCGGGCAATACGGTAATTACCAAGACAGAGACACTCCAAAAACTGGGTCTCTGTGCCCCCGAGCATTTGCGTCCCGTATTTTCCATCATGAATCCTGAACTGACCTACACCCTCCCGGCTTATCAGACGGCTTGTGGCATTGCCGACATGATGGCCCACATCATGGAGCGTTACTTCACGAATACACCGGATGTGGAAATCAGCGACCGGCTTTGTGAAGGCACCTTGACAGCTATCATTAAAGAAGCTTACCGGGTGAAACAGCAACCGGACAACTATGCCGCGCGTGCCAACATTATGTGGTGCGGCACTGTGGCGCATAACGGAACTTGTGGGGTAGGGCGTGAGGAAGACTGGGCATCCCATGCACTGGAACATGAAATCAGTGCTATCTATAATGTAGCCCACGGTGCCGGCTTGGCTGTAATCTTCCCTGCCTGGATGGCTTTTATGGCAGAACATAATCCGGCAAAGATAGCCCAGTTTGCCCATCGTGTTTTTGATATACCCAAGTCCGAAGATTTGGAAGAGATGGCTTTGGCAGGTACTGCCCGACTGAAACACTTTTTCCGTTACATGGGCTTGCCGGTTAGCTTTAAGGAGTTGGGTATCGAGCATCCCGATATAGACCGTATGCTCGTCAGTCTGCGGCGCAATAAAGGCGAACTGCTTGGCAACTACGTGAAGCTGACCATGACTGATTGCAGGGAAATCTATCGTTTGGCTTTATAACGAAAGGCATGTTTGGGGAGAGCTCCCCCAAAGCAAGAGCTAAAAAAGACGGCGAAGATAAATACCCTTCGCCGTCTTTTTTATTTGATTTCGATTTCTTCCTTCATGTCTATCTCTTCCCCTTGCAGGTCGTAGAATACATATTCCAGGAATGCTAATTTCTGGTTTGGAATAATCTTGATACCGAATCCGTACTTCATCTGCCACTTCCGTTTCAAGGAGACGAGTCCCTGATTGACGTAGGCTGCGATGTACGGGTGGATGTGTAACGAGAATTTCTTTATCTTCAATTTGTTGACCAGGTAGTCAATCTTACTCTCTAAGGTGTCCGTAAAGAGGATGGACGATTTGATGGTGCCTTTACCGAAGCAGGTGGGGCAGGTTTCCGTCGTATTTACATCCATAGCCGGGCGTACACGCTGGCGTGTAATCTGCATCAGTCCGAATTTACTGAGCGGCAGGATGTTGTGACGTGCTCTGTCTTTCTGCATGTTGGCACACATACGTTCGTAAAGCTTCTGTCGGTTTTCGGCTTCATTCATGTCGATGAAGTCCACCACGATGATACCACCCATATCCCTTAGTCTGAGCTGGCGTGCCAGTTCGTCGGCTGCACCCAGATTCACTTCCAGTGCGTTGGCCTCCTGCCCGTTGGCATTCTTGGTGCGGTTACCGCTGTTCACGTCTACTACGTGAAGCGCCTCAGTATGCTCAATAATCAGGTAGGCACCACTTTTGTATGAAATGGTCTTGCCGAATGACGACTTGATTTGTTTGGTGATACCAAAATTGTCGTAAATGGGGAGTTGACCTTTGTACAGCTTCACAATTCCTGCCCGTTCAGGGGCGATGAGGGTTACGTAATCCTTGATTTCGTGGTACACAGCCTCGTTGTTCACGTGGATGTTTTCGAAGGAAGGATTGAACAAGTCGCGCAACAGTCCTACGGCACGGCTGGTTTCTTCGTAAATCAGTGTCGGAAATTTGGTGGCCTTCTGTACTTTTGTAATGGCATCTTCCCAATGTTTCAGTAATACTTTAAGCTCTCCGTCGAGCTCGGCAACACGTTTTCCTTCGGCCACGGTGCGGACGATGACGCCGAAGTTTTTCGGCTTGATACTCATCAACAGTTGCTTGAGGCGTGCGCGCTCTTCGCTCGATTTAATTTTTTGTGATACGGAAACCTTGTCATTGAAGGGAATCAGCACGAGGTATCTTCCGGCAAAGGAAAGTTCGGAAGTCAGTCGCGGCCCTTTGGTAGAGATAGGTTCCTTGACAATTTGCACCACTACTTCTTGTCCCACCTTGAGTGTGTTGGAAACCGTTCCGTCCTTTTCAAGGTCGGGAAGTATGGTTGCTTTGGTAATGGGATTCAGCTTCTTCTTGTCGCTTAAAGTTTGCTTTACGTACTTCTCTAACGAGTTAAATTGAGGACCCAGGTCCAGATAATGAAGAAAAGCGTCTTTCTCGTAACCCACGTCCACGAAGCAGGCATTCAGGCCGGGCATCAATTTCTTGACGCGTCCCAAATACATGTTGCCCACCGAAAAGGAGATGTTTCTTCCTTCGCTCTGGAGTTCCACCAGCTGCTTGTCTTCAAGCAGTGCAATGGATACCTCTTTGGGCTGTACGTCTACAACGAGTTCGCTTGTCACAATAATTGGCTTTTAAATGATTCAATTTACTACTTAAACAAAGAACAAACCCGCGAGACATTTTGCTTCACAAGTTTGTTCTTTATTTTGTCCTTCAGACTAAAAATTACTTTTTGCTTTTATGTCTGTTCTTTCTTAGTCTTTTTTTACGCTTGTGCGTAGACATTTTATGTCTTTTTTTCTTCTTTCCGCTTGGCATAGCTTCAAAATTTTTATGGGTTAATACTATTGTTTATTATTTCTTCACTGAGAGGGTGAACGTTTTTGCAGGCTTAAATGCCGGAATGTTATGTTCCGGAATGATTATTGTAGTGTTCTTGGAGATGTTGCGAGCAGTTTTCTGAGCTCTTTTCTTCACTACAAAACTACCAAACCCGCGGAGGTAAACATTTTCATCTTTGGATAAAGATGCCTTTACTGCGTCCATGAATGCTTCAACGGTTGTAAGTACGGTTGTCTTATCAATTCCGGTGTTCTTTGTAATTTCGTTTACAATATCAGCTTTAGTCATTTTTCTTTAAAAAAAATATTATTACTATAGTTTTCCTAATTTTTTGGACTGCAAATATATAGCTTTTCCGTGGCTCTAAAAAATATATTTCGGACAATTTTCTAAAAAAGTCTTGGCATTAAGCTTTGTTAGGCTGAAAATGAAGTATTTTTGCAGCATGAATATTTTTAGCGGAACATTGTTGGACTGGTATGCGGAGAACAAACGCGACCTTCCGTGGCGAAATACCACGGACCCTTATCTGATATGGATTTCTGAAATCATCTTACAACAGACAAGAGTGGCGCAGGGGTATGAGTATTTTCTGCGTTTCATAAAACGCTTCCCGGATGTGGTGTCGCTGGCTGCTGCGTCCGAGGACGAAGTGATGAAATATTGGCAGGGCCTGGGGTACTATTCGCGTGCCCGCAACCTGCATGCCGCAGCCAAAAGCATGAAGGGGACATTTCCGAAAACCTATGCAGAGGTACGTGCTTTGAAGGGAGTGGGGGATTATACGGCAGCGGCCATCTGCTCCTTTGCCTATGACATGCCTTATGCGGCGGTCGACGGGAATGTGTATCGGGTGCTTTCCCGCTATTTCGGCATTGATGTTCCCATTGATTCTACTGAAGGGAAAAAGACTTTTACCGCTTTGGCGGGTGAGGTGCTCGATAAATCCAGGCCGGCAGATTATAACCAGGCAATTATGGACTTCGGAGCCGTGCAGTGTACGCCGCAGTCGCCCAACTGTCTGTTTTGTCCTTTGTCCGGCAGCTGCCGGGCATTGTCTGAAGGAAAAGTGCAGCAACTGCCCGTGAAGCAGCACAGAACCAAGACCACCAACCGCTATTTTAATTATATATATGTACGCATGGGCGCGCATACCTTGATACATAAGAGGACGGAGGACGATATCTGGAAAAATCTCTTTGAATTGCCTCTGGTTGAAACGGAAAAAGATTTATCCGAAGAGGAATTTCTGGCATGTCCGCAGTTTCATGCGCTGTTTGCAGAGGGAGAGGTGCGGATGGTCCGTACACTGCTTCGGGGGGTGAAACATGTATTGTCCCACAGAGTGATTTACACCAACTTCTACGAGGTTACTCTGCCCGATAATTCGAGCTCCTTCTCAAGTTACCAACGGGTTGCAGTCGAAGATTTGGGTCGTTATGCGGTGCCCCGCCTTATACATGCTTTCTTGGAGAAATATGTATAAAAGTTGTTTGTATTCTTGCATGGTGTGAATATTCTCGTTAATTTTGGCAGCAAATTAATAAAATAGAAGCTTATGTCAGTAAATAAAGTGATATTGATAGGAAATGTGGGACAAGACCCTAAAATAACCTATTATGAAGGTGGAAACTGTGTTGCCCAGCTTTCTTTGGCCACTACGGAGAAAGGATACACTTTGCAGAATGGTACGCAGATTCCGGACCGTACCGAATGGCATAACCTGATATTCCGTGGCCGTTTAGGCGAAATCGTTGAGAAATATGTGCATAAAGGCGATAAGCTTTACGTGGAAGGTAAGATACGTACCCGTTCTTACGATGACCAGGGAGGCATCAAGCGTTATGTGACTGAGATATTTGTCGACAATATGGAGATGCTGACTCCGAGAACGGCAACTCCCGGTGCTGGCCCTTATGCGCCGCAGGCGGGAGCCGCCCCCCAGCCACAACAACCAGTACAACCGCAGGCTGCCCCTGCACAAGATAACCCGACGGACGACTTGCCGTTCTAATTGTTTAACTAAAACCAAAATCTTTGGACCCAGACGCTTATTTATGCCAGTTGGCAGATGTTTTTAACGGTATATCCGTACAGACTCCTTCTATTTCGGCCGTTGTAGCCATTGTGTTGGCAGGTTTGCTTTTGCTTGTTTCCGGTTTTGCATCAGCTTCCGAAATAGCCTTTTTCTCTCTTTCTCCGTCAGACCTGAATGCAATAGCGGAGAGAAAGCATCCTTCGGATGAGAAAATCAGTAATCTGCTGGACAACAGCGAACGTTTGTTGGCAACGATTCTGATTACGAACAACTTCGTGAATGTAACCATAATCATGCTCTGCAACTTCTTCTTTATGAATGTGTTCCAATTTCATTCTCCCATTGCAGAGTTCCTCATTCTGACAGTAGTCCTTACATTTTTGCTGTTGCTTTTCGGTGAAATCATGCCTAAGATATATTCGGCTCAGAAGACGCTGGCTTTCTGCCGTTTTGCCGCTCCCGGCATCACGTTTTGCCGTTCCGTATTCTATCCGATGGCATCTATGCTGGTACGTTCCACCTCTTTCTTGAACAAGCATATGGTCCGCAAGAACCATAACATATCGGTCGATGAACTCTCGCATGCGTTGGAGCTGACCGACAAGGCAGAGCTTTCGGAGGAGAATAATATTCTGGAAGGTATCATCCGCTTTGGCGGGGAAACGGCCAAGGAGGTCATGACCTCTCGCCTTGATGTGGTGGACCTGGATATCCGTACCCCTTTCAAAGATGTGGTGAAGTGCATCGTAGAGAATGTCTACTCCCGTATTCCCATCTATGCGGATAGCCGTGACAATATCAAGGGGGTGCTTTATATCAAGGATTTGCTTCCCCATCTGAACAAAGGGGATAATTTCCGTTGGCAGTCGCTTATCCGGCCCGCCTATTTTGTGCCCGAAACCAAGATGATTGATGATTTGCTGCGCGATTTCCAGGCAAACAAGATTCATATAGCCATTGTGGTCGATGAGTTCGGTGGTACGTCGGGCATTGTCACCATGGAGGACATTATTGAGGAGATTGTGGGCGAAATTCATGACGAATACGATGATGAAGAACGTACATATGCCGTACTGAATGACCACACTTGGGTATTTGAAGCCAAGACCCAGCTGACTGATTTCTATAAAATAACGAAGATAGACGAGGAAACGTTCGATGAGGTGGCAGGGGATGCCGATACGCTTGCCGGACTTCTGCTGGAACTGAAGGGGGAATTTCCTGCTCTCCATGAAAAGGTGACCTACGGCCGTTATGAGTTTGAGGTGTTGGAGATGGACAACCGCCGTATCCTGAAAGTGAAGTTCACAGTAAATGCCCCGGCAGAACCCAACTCTTCTTCCCTTTAATTTTTAATTATTAATTTTTAAATTGTTCCGTGCCCCTCTTCTTGCAACATACCGCTCTTCCCTGTCGATGGGGAATTTGGAAAACGGAGGAATCTCCGGAGGAATTGCTGGCCATGCTTCCTCATCAGGAAGTATACCGGGAAGGTATGCGGCGCTTCACCGCGGCACACCGCCGTTTGGAGTGGTTGGCTGTCCGCGTATTGCTTTATACTCTGTCGGGAGAAGAGAAAGAGATTGCCTATCATCCCAGTGGGAAACCTTATCTGGCGGATGACTCCGCCTCTCTCAGTATTTCGCATACGAAAGGTTATGTGGCTGTTGTCTTGGGATTGCCGGGTCGGGAAGTGGGTGTTGACATCGAGCAGTATGGTGAGCGGGTAAGGAAGGTGGCACATAAATTCATGCGCGAAGATGAACAGCCATCCGTGTTTCGCGGAACAGACACTTGGTCACTGTTGCTGCACTGGTCGGCTAAGGAGACCATGTTCAAATGCCTGAATGCTTCCGAGGTTGATTTTCGCGGGCACATGCGCATTCTGCCTTTTGCTGTAAATGAAAGCGGCGTATTCTCCGCCGAAGAATATCGTACGGTGGAGAAACGCCGGTTCACTATTCATTATTATTTGTTTCCGGATTTTGTCTTGACATTGAGTCTGTAAATCTCTTACAGCCTTTCCAGTTGTACCGTGAAGTGTCTCATCAACGGAGCTTCCCAGGTGATGCGCACTCCGCGGGTAATACTTTCCCGTTTGTCATATACATTTTTCAAAGCGGCTGCCACCACATCCATGTGGTTGTTGGTATACACGCGGCGGGGGATGGCAAGCCGAAGCAAGTCCAGGCCGTTGAAGCGGTTTTCGCGGGTCACCGGGTCGCGGTCTGCCAGCAGATACCCGATTTCGCAGCCGCGTATGCCTGCTTCCAGATAGAGCTCAGCGGTCAGTGTTTGTGCCGGGAATTCTTCTTTGGGCACATGTGTCAGCACTTTGGGGGCATCCACAAATATGGCATGGCCGCCTGCGGGACGTTGGTAGGGTATCCCGTACTCATCCAGTTTCATGGCTAGATAGCCCACCTGGTGAATGCGGGTTTCCAGATTGTCAAATTCAGTATTTTCATCCAGGCCGATGGCAAGGGCGTTCATGTCACGACCGTTCATGCCTCCGTAAGTAAGGTAGCCTTCGAACTGCACGCAGAAGCCTTTGGCACCTTCATACCAGTCTTTCCGGCGGGTGGCTATGAATCCGCCCATGTTGACAATACCGTCTTTTTTGGCACTCATCGTCATACCGTCGGCAAGGTCAAACATCTCGCGGGTAATTTCCTTTATGCTCTTGTTGCGGTAACCTTCTTCTCTCATTTTGATGAAGTAGGCATTTTCCGCAAAGCGTGCCGAGTCAAAGAGAACGGACTTGCCGTACTTGTCGGCAATGGCGCGGACTTCGCGCAGGTTCTGCATGGAAACCGGCTGGCCGCCTGCAGTGTTGTTGGTTATGGTGACGATGACGAACGGTATCCGTTCGCTATGTTCCTGTAATGCTTTTTCCAGTTTTTTAGGGTCTACATTGCCTTTGAAGGGAATTTCCAGCTGTGTCTGTTTGGCTTCGTCTATGGTGCAGTCCAGAGCCAATGCCCGGCGTCCCTCGATATGTCCTTTGGTGGTGTCGAAATGGGAGTTTCCCGGCACAATGTCGCCCTCGTGCACCAAGTAGGAGAAGAGTACATTTTCGGCAGCGCGTCCCTGGTGGGTGGGGATAATGTATTCAAATCCGGTGAGGCGGGTGATGACTTCCTTCAGTTTGAAGAATGAGGTGGCTCCGGCATAGCTTTCGTCACCCAGCATCATGCCTGCCCATTGGCGGTCGCTCATGGCTCCGGTGCCCGAGTCGGTGATGAGGTCGATATAAACTTGTTCCGATTTGAGTTGGAATACGTTGTAGTGGGCCTCTTTCAGCCATTGTTCGCGTTCCTGGCGGGTACTTTTGCGGATAGGTTCCACCATTTTGATTTTCCATGCTTCGGCAAATGGTAATTCCATAGACTCTGTATCTTTAATAATTTGACAATAGGTTAACGGATAAACCGATTATTGCGGTTTAATGTGCCGAATTTAGACAAAATCTATGTAATAACCAATTTAAATA
This sequence comes from Bacteroides sp. AF25-38AC, assembly GCF_003602995.1. Classification (NCBI taxonomy): domain Bacteria; kingdom Pseudomonadati; phylum Bacteroidota; class Bacteroidia; order Bacteroidales; family Bacteroidaceae; genus Bacteroides; species Bacteroides sp. AF25-38AC. Next base: position 65,497 of record NZ_QTMD01000009.1, read on the forward strand.
TGACTTTTTGTAATGTAAATGTCCGGACGAAATCACTTCGGCCGGACATCATCAAATAAACTTGGCAGAGTTTATTACCTTCTTTACTTTCTCTGAATTAGGTTTGATGAATGAAATGATGGACGGTTTGTCCGGCTCATTAGACTCAACGCTTTTTCCTCGAAAGCAATGATAAAGTATGCATGGCAGGTCTTCTGACTTGTTTCTGTTGCAGGCGCCTTCCCGGAAGAATATTCCAGTGGCATAGAGTAATTGTCTGCAACGTTGCACGAAACTTACAGCAGCGGGACTGTCCAGGATTTACACCTGATTCCCTTTTAATCGCTTTCCCAGAAGAGGGGGAGCGAACCAATGCATGACAAAGATACGGATTCTTTTTGAGAAAACAATTCTATGAGTGATAAATTTTCTTCCCCGCTCTCTTTCTTTTTGCCGACAAATTGGCAAGGTTTTGCCACCCTCTTGGCAAGACTTTGTCACCGCGTTGGCAAAACTTTGCCATAGGCATGGCAAAAGTTTGCCAAAAGCATGGCAATAGGTTGGCAAAATTACTCTCTGATTGATAGTGACTTAAGGCGATTTAAGCAATCCGTCATGTCGGTAAGGTGAAAAGATACCAATACAAGCCACACTTGCCACAAGAACCTTCTCCAGAGGTATGCAAAGCATTTTGTTTGGTGTGGTAAAACGGGCTGTTATCTCTCTTTTGCCAGTGTGAATACAAACTCCAGTCCTCCACCTTGGTTGTTTTTGGCAGAGATGGTGCCTCCGTGAATAAGGACTGCATTCTTCACTATGGCGAGCCCCAAGCCGGTGCCGCCCAACTTGCGCGAGCGTCCTTTGTCTACACGGTAGAAGCGTTCGAACAAACGGTTCAGATGTTCGGGAGAAACGCCGATGCCGGTATCGGCAAAACTGAAATAGTAGTAATTCTCGTCTTCGCGGAAACAACTGATGTTGATGTGTATGTTGGTGCCGGCATAAGCGATGGCGTTGTCCATGAGATTGCGGAAGATGGAGTAGAGTAGAGAGTAGTTGCCCCGCAACTGTATCTTCGGTTTTAGGGAATTGACAACGGTGATTTGCTTCTGTTCCAGTTCCAGGGACACTTCGTTGACGATGTTTGAAACCAGCATGCTGATGTCCACCTTTTCCATATCAATCATGTTGGCGGCTTCGTCCATGCGGGTCAGTACGGATATGTCGCGCAGCAGGCGGCTCAGGCGGTTACTTTGCGCGTAGCAGCGTTCCAGGAAGACCTGCATCTTTTCGGGTGCAATGTTTTCGTTGTTCACGATGGTTTCCAGATAACCTTGTATGCTGCTTACGGGGGTTTTCAGCTCGTGGGCGATGTTCTGGGTCAACTGCCGTTTCAGCCGTACTTGCTCTTCTTCCTGGGTGATGTCGTTGATGGAAATTTCAAAGCTGAGGTCTTGGAAGATGATGCACTCCACGATGAAGGTGCGTCCGTTCTTGTTGATGTGTACGGACATCCTTCGTTCTTCGTTGTAGGAGGGGCGCTTCTGCGCCTTGTTGATGAAATCCGTTATCTTCTGGAATTCGCAGATGGAGAATATCTCTTCGGTAGCCTGCAGGTTGGAGTCTGAAATCAGATTGCCGTATTGGGTGAACAGATTGTTTACCAATATCTCCTTTTTGTCTCTGTTGAATACGCCCAGTCCTTCGCGGGAGGTTTGCAAATGGGTGATAAGCTTTTCGCGCTCAATGTAAAGCGCCTCTTTGGTTTCGCGCAGGCGCTTGTATATCTGTATGATATGCTGCGAAATCTCTCCAAGCTCATTGTGCGGAAAGGCGGCTTGTATGTCCATGTCTATAGGTTCGTTCTTGTCGGCTCTTTTGGCAAACTCGCGCAGGTGGTTGATGGCGCTGCCCAGTTTGGAGGTGAATTTGTAGAAGACGGATATCAGCAGCAGTGATACAATGACCGTGAACCAGATGTAGTGTGGGTCGGCAGCCAGATTGTTCATCAGGTTGACGTTGTAGGGGAGGGCTGAACGGATGATGCAGCCTTCGTAGGCGGTGGCAGAATAGAAATAGGTCTTGCCGGTGGTTTCGGAGATGCGCCGTAAGTCGTAGCCCTTGCCGTCTTTCAGCGCTTTCTGCACTTCGGGGCGTTTGATGTGGTTGTCCAGTTCATGGCTGTCGTTCTGGGAGCTGTCGAACAATACGTTGCCATGAAGGTCTACCACAGTGACGCGCAATTCCTTGTTCACATGCTTGGAGATGTAGCTGTCCAGCATGGAAGTCCATAGGCTGTCGGGGAGGTAGCGAAGCTCCTGGTGCAGTCTGTCGTTATAATCTTGCAGCTGCATGTCCAGCAGCTCCACTTTGTATTCCTTTTCCCGCTGATACTGGTAGGCGATGAAGCAGGCGGCGAATACGAGGAACAACGAGATGACCGAAAGGAAAAGCTTCCGGCTGAAGGACAGAAAGTGTCTGTCGTTATTCGGCTTCGAAACAATAACCATATCCCAAGCGTGTTACGATACATTTGCCATAAACTCCGATTTTCTTGCGCAGACGTGTGATGTTCACGTCGATGGTGCGGTCCAGCACATATACTTCGTCGCTCCAGATGCGGTTCAGTATATCCTCGCGCGAGAATACGCGTCCTTTATTCTGCAAAAGCAGCAATAAGATTTCAAACTCTTTTTTGGTGAGCGGTGCCTCTTCACCGTCAATGCAGACTTTCTTCTTGATGACGTTCAGCACCAGCGTCTTGTAGACAATCTGTTCCGGTGCATGCTCTGTCTCTCCTTGCTGGGTGCGTCTCAGTACGGCTTTGACACGTGCCGCTACTTCGCGCAGCGAGAAGGGTTTGGATATATAGTCGTCCGCTCCCAGGTTGAAGCCAGTCACGGTGTCATTTTCCGTATCTTTGGCGGTAATGAAGATGATGGGTATCTGGGCCGTCTTCTTGTCCTTCTTCAGCATACTTGCCATTTTGAAGCCGGAAATTTCTCCCATCATCACGTCCAGCAGTAGTAGGTTGTAGCTGCCAATGTCCATTCTCAGAGCTTCTTCGGCAGAGTTCGCCGTATCCACTTCGTAGCCTTCGTTTTCGAGGTTGAACTTCAGAATTTCACATAAGTCTTCTTCATCGTCCACTACTAAAATCCGGTAATCGTTCATTGCTTTGTTGTTTATGTATGACAAGGATAAAACAATTCTCTTGTCACAAAGTTAAACTTTATTTCTTTTTATCGGCAAAAATAGTGCAAACCGAATGCAGAATTTTCATGTTTGCATGAAAACTTGTGCTGAGATGCAGGCCATTTCTACTTTCTGGGTACAAAAGTGAGGCTAATTTGTTACGGAATGATGAAACAAGTGTTACATTTGGGTTACATTAAATTCTCGTTTATCTAAAAGCCCTGTCACATATAAAATATTATCTTTGCTTCGTAAATATTGAATTGTATGAAAGAACTTATGTATATCAGGAGTTTCTCTAAAAGGCGTTTGCCGGTTATTGTGGAAACTCTGCTTTTAGTGATAATCGGCTCTGTCTGGCTGAATACGGCTCCTTTCCGTTCGGGCTTTGATATCGCGGATGAGCTGGGCGGTAATATATTCCCTTCCAGTATCCTTTCAGTGGCTACCACCGATGCTCAGGTCATAGTGCCGGTAGACTCCATGTATGTAGGTAATCCGAAGTCGTGCATCGCTGTCCGTGTCCGTTCGAGGAATGCTTATAGCCGGGTGCGGGTAGAAGTTGCGGAGACTCCGTTCTTTTCCCGTTCAGTGTCGGAATTTGTGCTGGCAAAACCGCGTACGGAGTATATTATCTATCCTGATATCATATGGAATTATGAGGCTCTGAAGAATAACAACCAGGCGGAACCCATTAGTGTGGCCGTTATGGTAGAGATGAACGGTAAGGATTTGGGGCAGAGGGTGCGTACTTTTTCCGTTCGCAGCATTAATGAATGTCTGTTGGGGTATGTCACGAATGGTACAAAATTCCATGATACCGGCATCTTTTTTGCAGCATATGTAAATGAGGAGAATCCTATGATTGACAAACTGTTGCGTGAAGCGCTGGATACGCGTATCGTCAACCGTTTTTTAGGCTATCAGGGAGGTGCCGAAGTGGTGGACAGGCAGGTTTATGCCTTGTGGAATGTACTGCAGAAGCGTAAGTTCCGTTATAGCTCGGTCTCCAATACGAGCCTTTCCAGCAATGTGGTCTTTTCACAGCGTGTGCGCACGTTCGATGACGCCTTGGAGTCCTCGCAAATCAACTGTGTGGATGGAAGTGTGCTTTTTGCTTCTCTGCTCCGTGCCATCAACATAGAACCTATATTGGTGCGCACCCCGGGGCATATGTTTGTAGGATACTACACGGATTCCAGTCATAAAGACATGAATTTCCTTGAAACGACCATGATTGGTGATGTGGATTTGGATGATTTCTTTCCGGACGAACAATTGGATTCGACGATGGTGGGAAAGTCGCAGAACCAGATGTCGCGCATCACCTTTGACAAGTCCAAGGAGTATGCCAATAAGAAGTATGCCCAGAATAAGGAAGGCATTCATTCCGGCAAACTGAACTATATGTTTCTGGAAATATCCAAAGAGGTGAGAAGGAGAATACAGCCGATAGGGAAATGAGGCGTAGAATGCAAACAGCCGATTTTCACGAACCGGCCGTTCCAATCATCATCTATGAATGAAGACCGTTGAGAGGCTTCAATGAATTAAATCTCACACTCATGCTACGTGCTGTCATGAAATAATCTGTACCATTATATATGTCACCACTACTGATATGGAAATTCCACAACATGGAAAGAGACCAGTTCTTATAAGTGAAACTTGTATATATTAGTATTATGCTGAAAAATAAAATGTTGATGTAGATTATATATGGAATTTGTTATTGTTAATAGTCTAACACTATTTTTTGATGAACTTATGAATCATTTTAACTAATTTGCTTTTTAGAACCCTTATCTATACCAATATCCCCACGTAATTAAGTTCTTTTTATATAAAAAGATTTATGCATATGCTTTAATGCGTAAATCAAATAGTTCAAAATATTGCTATATATAAATGATAAATGTGATGTGTTTTTCCGTTTTTTTGCATCATTGAGATATATTATATACAAGTACGGCATCAATATGATTAAGAGTTAATGCTTTGAATAATTACTAAATAGATATTTAAAACTTTGCAAAAATATAAATGCAAATGTTTTAATATTTATTTAGTAATTTTTAATTCGATTGATGATGTAATTTCTAAATTAATTCATATGTTTGCAAACAAATCCAAATAATAGAGCTTATGAAAAGAAATTATTGCTTATCATTAGTGTTGCTTGCATTGTTTGGGGTGTCTGCACCTTTTGCTGCTAATGCAGCTGTTGAAAGTGTGCTAAGTTCCCAAAGTGCTCAGCAAGCCAAGAAAATCACAGGTAAAGTTTTAGATGCGGCAGGCGAACCCATCATCGGCGCCAGCGTGTTAGTAAAAGGTTCTGGTACCGGCGCTGTGACGGATATTGATGGAAATTTTTCTGTAGAGGCGCCGGTGGGTAGCACATTGGAGGTATCTTTCATTGGGTACAAAACAGTGACATTGAAGGTGACGAACGCCACTACTTATACTGTGAGTTTACAAGATGACTCGCAAGCGCTGGACGAAGTGGTTGTGACGGCAATGGGTATCAAGAAAGAGCGCAAAGCTTTGGGATATTCAATGGAGGATGTGAAGTCGGATGAATTGATGAAGATGAAAACTGCCAATCCTATTTCATCCCTTTCGGGGAAAGTGGCCGGTGTGAATGTTACTCAGTCATCCGGTGCCGCTGGTGCGGGCGCTCAGATTATATTGCGTGGAGGAACGTCGGGTGCTGAAGGCAAAGACAATCAGCCGCTCTTTGTGGTGGATGGTGTTATTTTTGATAACTCTTCATCAGTGGTGGGCAATTCGGCTTTCGATGGTTCTATGCGTTCTGCCTCTACTACTTCCAATCGTTTGATGGATATAAACCCCGAAGATATAGAAAGTATGTCGGTGCTCAAAGGCCCTGCAGCTGCCGCTTTATACGGTTCACGTGCAGCCAACGGAGTTATTCTTATCACTACCAAGAAAGGTAAAGAGGGCGTGGTTGAAGTGAATATCAATTCTAAGTTTACTGCTTCATGGGTAAAGAGCCTGCCGCAAACGCAACGCCAATATGCCCGTGGATATATGGAAGACCAATATGATTCAAAGAAGAACTATACTGGTACTGTGTTTAATGACTTTGCTTATACTTCGTGGGGAGAGAAGTCGAACGCAGCTACTTATGATAACATAGGTGATTTCTTTCAAGGCGGAAACATTTTCGATGAAAGTGCCAGCGTAGCCGGGGGTACCAAGAATAGTAAATTCTATCTTTCAGGGTCTTACTATGATCAGGTAGGTGTTGTGCCCGAGACCGGATACAAGAAATATGCTTTCCGTTTCAATGGTGAGCAGAAGGTGGGGATTTTTACCTTTAACGCCAGTGCCGCATATAGCGATGCTCATACGGACCGTACTTTGACGGGTGCCGGACTTTATAATTCGAGTGGTAATGGTGCTCTTTATGGTGTGTACAACTGGTCTCCTTTCGACCGAATGACCCACTATCAGAACGAGGATGGTACCCGTTATCGTTTGTTTGGCGATCGTCTTGATCCATGGGACGAACGCGACAACCCCTATTGGATTGTCAATCGTAACCACATGTATGACGACATCGACCGTTTCAATGGGATGCTCAGTATAAAAGCCGATATTGCCAAATGGTGGTTTGTTTCTTATAAAATAGGTATTGACCGTTATACCCAAACTGCTTCCAACCGTTTGGCTGCCAATGGCGTGCTTAAACAAGTGTGGCAAAAAGGTATGATGAGTGACAACACCCAGCAGTTCCGCTATATGAGCCATGACTTTATGTCGAACATGAGCCATAAGTTCGGTGATTTCGATTTGAATCTTTTGTTGGGTGCCACAATGGACGAAACCAAGACAGACCGTAGCTCGATGATGGCTTGGAACTTTTCCGTTCCTGATTTTTTCTCATACGCCAATGCCAGTAAAGACAATAAGCAATTCACACATGCAGCTACTAAGAAACGTTTGGTAGGAGCTTTTGGAGAATTCCGTGCATCATGGAAAAATATGCTCTATCTCACTGTGAGCGGTCGTAATGACTGGACTTCTACTCTTCCTCTTGAAAACCGTTCGTACTTCTATCCTTCGGTAAGCGGTTCATTCGTATTTACTGAAGCCTTGCAGCGACTCGGTTGGCTGGATGACAGTGTGCTCAACTTTGGTAAATTGCGTGCATCGTGGGCCAAGGTAGGTAAAGATACCGGTGTGTACGAATTGGAAACTGCCTTATGGCCTACGGGTACCTATCTTGACGGTACGGTAGGTGTGGGAAATACTTGGACACGCGGTAATGACAAACTGAAACCGGAAATGACCAAGTCTACCGAAATAGGCGTGGAATTGAGTTTCTTCAAAAACCGCCTGCACATAGACTATGCTTACTATACCAACGATTCATATAATCAGATTCTTGCTCCTCGCGGTCCGCAATCTACCGGTTACATCTTTTGGAGTATCAATGCGGGCAATGTGTATAACAAAGGTATGGAACTCTCTATTTCGGGAACTCCCATACAGACTAAGGACTGGACATGGGACATTGGCTTGAACATGGCAGGTAATCGTGGTACTTTGGACGGGCTTCCCGAAGGTATGGGCGTGATGTATGTTACCGATGTGCAATATGCCGGTATGCAGGCAGCCTCGTTCAGCGGTGGAGATTTTATGGGTATTGCCGGTACCAAATGGAAACGTAATGACGCCGGTGAGGTGATACTCGACAAAAACGGTATGCCTACTTATGACAAAACCCTTGTAGCAGTAGGTAATCGTGAGTCATCGTTTACCGGTGGATTGAACAACACCCTTACTTGGAAGAATTTTACTTTCAATATGCTATGGGAATTCCGTGTAGGTGGCGATGTGGTCAACGGTACTCAATATGCTATGGATAACAGCGGTGTGAGCCAGTTCTCTGCCGATGTACGCAATCGTTCTCTCACTGTAACGGGTGTCAATGCCAATGGTGACCCAGTGACCAATACTTGGGAGGCCGATAAAACCTATACTTTTAATGGAGTACAAATGAGTGGTTACAACATCATTAAGGATTACTATCAGAACTATTATTCTAAGGAGTCAGCCAACTATATTACCGATGTCAACTCTTTGCGTTTGCGTTCTGTTTCATTGAGCTATGAGTTTCCTAAAACGTGGCTTTCCAAGATTGGATTTGTAAAGCGTGCTTCGGTATCGGTAGCTGCTACCAATCTATTGCTCATCACCAATTACGACGGTGATCCTGAAGTGGCTGCCGCTGGTGCGGGTGTAGGTGGCTCATCATCAGTAGGATTTGACTACTGCGGTGTACCTGCCACTTCTACCATGTCATTTGGCTTGAATCTTACTTTCTAACTCTTAAAAAACAGAAGCAATATGAAATTATTCAAATCTATGATATTATGTAGTGTGGGTGCCCTTATGACTTTGTTCTCGGGGTGTAGTGACTGGCTCGATGTAAATGTCGATCCCGAAAATCCCACAGCCGGAAATGCGACCTATGATTCACGATTGGCACATATTGAATTTTATACCAACAGTGCCACTCAGTTTGCTGCTTGGCGTTCCAGTATGTCTATGGGCGATTGGACACGCTATTATGACGGCGGCACTTATTGGAGCATGTCTTATTGGAGTCCTCAGACCGGTGCCGTTACCACTCCCTACCAATGGTGGTTCTGTGGAGCTGCTGTAAATATTCCATTTTTGATTGACAAGGCTACGGCAGCCGAGGCTTGGCATTATGTGGGTGCAGCTCGCGTAATTCGTGCCTATGGTTTTATGCTTATGACAGACCTTTATGGAGAAATGCCTTACAAGTCGAGTGAGGCTGAAGCCGGTGTTACTCCTACCTATAATGACGGAAAAACAATCTATTTGGGCTGTTTGGCCGATCTTGACACCGCTATCGAGATGTTCCAAAAAGAGCAAGGGTCTGCGACAGCTTCGTTGGCTGTAGGCGATATTTGGAATGGTGGTAGTGTAGACAAGTGGCTTAAATTGGCATATTTACTTAAAGCACGTTACATTAACAAGCTTATTAAAAAGGGTGAAGGCAGTTATCTTGAAGGGAAATACGATGCCGCAGAAATCTTGGCTTGTCTTGACAAGGCTCAGCAAAGCAATGCCGACAATACCGTATTCAATCATATTGATGCCAATAATTCGCATGATGTATTGGGATGGGACGAACCGGTTGATTATTCACCGCTCTTTTCTGTATGTGGCATGAATGCCGGCTATATGCCTACCAAGATGCTTTACGATAATCTGACAAATTTTGCCGGAAGTGGAATAGAAGATCCGCGTGCCGATAAGATTTTACCTTGGGCATATTCGAAGCAATCAAGTAATTCACCCGCAGAGGTGAAGTTCAAAAACGGTTGGCGTCGTTCTATGGGTGTAGACATGATTGGCAATGATAGTCCCAGCCTTACCGGCGGACCGTTGCGCTCGAACTTCTCGGCAGCCAAAGGTTGGTGGATTGACAGTGAATCTTCTACCCGTAAGGGGGACACTATTTATGTAGAGTGTACCAGTCAGTGCAAAGCTTATCAAGGACGTCCTGATTTACTTTATCGTCGCGATGGCACTGATGCCTCTCGCGAATCGGGAACTTTCTATACTCGCGTGTCTTCTCCCACCTATATTGGAACCTATGCCGAAGCTTGTTTCATACGTGCTGAAGTACTCTTTAACCAAGGTAATAAAGGAGCGGCTTTTAATGCTTATAAGAAAGGTATTGCAGCCAGTATCGACGGTATGAACGATAAGTTGAAAGTGTGGTGCCGTGAAGATGCCAATTTGGAAGCATGCCCCTCGTTCTCTCCTATGACGCAAACCGATATTGACAACTATTTGAACAATGGTATCGGCACTGAAGAGAATATTACTTTGGGCAAGATTCTTACTCAAAAGCGTTTGGCATTGCATTTTTCCATGGAAATTTGGAACGATATGCGTCGCTACGATTTTAATCCGGAGCTTTTCTTAGGCTGGGGTATTCCTGCACGCTATGGCGTTGATGCTACTGCCCAAAAGAATATTCCGCAAGGTAAACAGTTCCGTCGTTGGCAGCAATGCAGTCATGAACTCAATTATAATACGGCCAATCTGCAAGCTATCGGTGCCACTGTTCCGGGAGCTGATACTTCAATTGCACTTTGGAATGCTGCCGAGGACGTATGGACTTTACCCGTATGGTGGGACAGTGCCCAAAACTAATTTTTCATTGCATTTTATTTTGTGATACAAATTCATTATCTTTACGCCCAAAATGTGGATTTTAAGATATAGTTAAGATATTGAAGGCTCTAATGGTCTTCATTCATAGATGATGATTGGAACAGCCGGTTCGTGAGAATCGGCTGTTTTTTTTGTTTCGTTTGTTTGCATATCAACGGCGGTAATATGTTACTTTTGCCCTAAAACCGAAGATAGGCTGCACCTCAGCATAAAAAATGGACAAGTTCATTTTATTTTGCATTCGGTTTGTACTATCTTTGCGAGAAATAGCTGAGATGGTAGGAACTGTCTTTGCAAAGATTAGTCTATATATGGAACAAAGCAAGAAATTTATCTCTCCGGGGGCATGGTTCTCCATGACTTATCCGGTAGACTGGAATGAATTCGAGGACGGGGAAGGCTCTTTCCTTTTTTATAACCCCAATGAGTGGACCGGTAATTTTCGCATTTCGGCTTTCAAAGGGAATGCTACATATGGCAAGGACTCCGTGAAGCAAGAGTTACGGGAAAACTCCTCTGCCATTCCGGTTAGGATAGGCCGGATGGAATGTGCATATAGTAAGGAGATGTTCGAGGAAGAAGGTGCGTACTATACTTCCCATTTATGGATAACGGGCGTGGATGAAATTGCCTTTGAATGCTCGTTTACGGTGAAGAAAGGAGAGCCGGTTGCAGAAGCGGAGAAGATTATCGCTTCGCTGGAAACGCGGAAGGATGGAGTGAAGTATCCAGCGGAGATAATTCCGGTGCGCCTTTCGGAAATCTACCAGATTAATGAAGCATACGAGTGGGTGGATACTACTATAAAGGAATCGTTGAAGAAGGATTTCCAGGGAGCCGAGGAAGACATTGCCAAGATGCAGCAGATGATGGAAGAAAGCAACATCGGTCCTAAGAAGAAGGATGCATGGCTGGCTTTTGGCATCGCGCTTTGTGTTATTTTCGCCAATGAAGTGGACGGTATGGAATGGCGTACCTTGGTGGACGGAAACCGGGAAGCGCCCATATTGCTGAACACGTCTACCGGTGAATGGATAGACCCCATGAAGCTGGTTTGGAGCAAAGTAAAGGCAGGAGGTAAAGTGAATCTGCCGGAGATATACAGCTCCTTGTTCTAAGGTCCGGTCATCTCGGTACTGTGATTTTTAACTTTCAATTTTCATTTTTCAACTATTAAAGCATTGGCAGCAGTAAATTCAATTCTTCAGGTGGAAAACTTGACCAAGTCGTTCGGTGACTTGGTACTATTCGAAAATATTTCTTTGGGCTTGTCCGAGGGACAGCGTGTCGGGTTGATAGCCAAGAACGGCAGTGGCAAGACGACATTGCTCAATATCCTTTCCGGCAAGGAAGGGTATGACAATGGCACCATTTCCTTCCGTCGTGATTTGCGTGTGGGTTATCTGGAACAAGACCCGCAATATCCCGAAGAGCTGACCGTGCTCGAAGCGTGCTTCCATCATGGCAACAGTACTGTCGAGTTAATCAAGGAATATGAACGTTGCATGGAAACGGAGGGGCATCCCGGCTTGGACGAAATTCTGGTGCGTATGGACCATGAAAAAGCTTGGGAGTACGAGCAGAAGGCGAAACAGATTCTGTCTCAACTTAAAATACGTGATTTCAGTCAGCACGTAAAACATCTGTCCGGCGGGCAGTTGAAGCGTGTGGCACTTGCCAATACCCTTATCACTGAACCCGATTTGCTGATACTGGACGAGCCTACCAACCACCTCGACCTCGATATGACGGAGTGGCTGGAGGAATATCTCCGCCGGAACAACCTCAGCTTGCTGATGGTGACGCACGACCGTTATTTCCTCGACCGGGTATGCTCCGAAATCGTAGAGATAGACAACCGGCAGATTTATCAGTATAAAGGCAATTACAGTTATTATCTGGAGAAGCGCCAAGAGCGTATCGAGGCCAAGACTGTGGAGATAGAACGTGCCAATAACCTCTACCGCACAGAGCTGGAATGGATGCGCCGCATGCCGCAAGCCCGCGGGCACAAGGCACGCTATCGGGAGGATGCCTTTTACGAGTTGGAGAAGGTGGCTAAGCAGCGTTTCAACAACGACAATGTAAAGCTGGACGTTAAGGCTTCTTATATAGGCAGTAAGATATTCGAGGCAGACCATCTGTACAAATCCTTTGGTGACTTGAAGATTCTGGATGATTTCTCCTACATCTTCTCCCGTTACGAAAAGATGGGTATCGTAGGGAATAACGGTACGGGCAAGTCGACCTTCATCAAGATACTGATGGGGTTGGAGCAGGCAGACAGCGGTACGCTGGACATTGGCGAGACGGTCCGCTTCGGTTACTACTCGCAGGACGGCTTGCAGTTTGACGAGCAGATGAAAGTGATTGATGTAGTGCAGGACATTGCCGAAGTCATAGAACTGGGCAACGGCAAGAAGCTGACGGCATCGCAATTCCTGCAACATTTCCTGTTTACTCCCGAGACACAGCACAGCTATGTCTACAAGCTGAGTGGGGGAGAACGCCGCCGCCTCTATCTGTGTACGGTCCTGATGCGCAATCCCAACTTCCTGGTGCTGGATGAGCCGACCAATGACCTCGATATTGTGACGCTGAATGTGCTGGAAGAGTATTTGCAGAATTTCAAAGGATGCGTGATTGTGGTGAGCCACGACCGTTATTTCATGGACAAAGTGGTAGACCATCTGTTAGTGTTCAACGGACAAGGGGACATCCGCGACTTTCCCGGCAACTATACACAATATCGCGACTGGAAAGATGCGAAAGTCCATCAAGAAAAGGAGAAAGAGAAAGAAGCCGCCAAGGCTCAGGAGGACAAGACGGCGAAGGTGCGTCTGAACGAAAAGCGGCGCATGTCTTTTAAGGAAAAACGCGAGTTTGAACAATTGGAGCAGGAGATAGCTGACCTGGAAACCGAAAAGAATGCAATTGAAGAGGCTTTGTGCAGCGGTACTTTGTCTGTGGACGAACTGACGGAGAAGTCGAAACGTTTGCCGGAATTGTCGGACTTGATTGACGAAAAAACATTGCGCTGGCTGGAGCTGAGTGAGATAGAATCGAACTGAAGTTCGAAATTGAAAATTAAGAATTAAAAATTAGAACTGAGAAAGTGGGAAATCTGACGAATTATCATAGCCATAGCCTTTATTGTGACGGGCGTGCCGGCATGGAGGACTTTGTGCGTTTTGCATTGAGTGAAGGTTTTACATCTTATGGCTTTTCATCGCATGCTCCATTGCCTTTTTCTACGGCATGGACTATGGAGTGGGATATCATGGACGACTATCTATCTGAATTCCATCGTCTGAAGGAGAAGTATGCCGGACGTATCGAACTGTATATCGGTCTGGAGATTGATTATCTGAATGAAGCGAGTAATCCGTCCATCGCCCGTTTCAGGGAGTTGCCGTTGGACTACCGTATTGGTTCTGTACATCTTCTCTACAATGACAAAGGGGAAGTGGTGGATGTAGATGTACCTGCGGATACCTTTAAGACCATTGTAGACGGACATTTCTGCGGTGACTTGGAGCATGTGGTCCGTCTCTATTATGGTAGGTTGACGAGGATGCTTGAGCTGGGTGGTTTTGATATTGTGGGCCATGCCGATAAGATGCACTACAATGCAGCATGCTATCGCCCGGGATTGCTGGACGAGCCTTGGTATGATGAGCTGGTTAGGGCGTATTTCGCAGATATTGCCCGTCGCGGCTATCAGGTAGAGGTCAATACCAAAGCCTATCATGACCTGGGTACTTTTTACCCCAATGAGCGGTATTTCTCCTACCTGCATGATTTGGGTGTACGTGTGCAGGTAAACAGTGATTCACACTATCCGGAACGGATAAGCAACGGACGTCCCGAAGCTTTGTGTGCCTTGAGGAAAGCTGGATATGAATCGGTGATGGAACTACACGGAGGAGAATGGAAAGAGATGCCTATCGTGTTTTGAGTGAATAGGAGACAAAAACTCCTGACTTGCCTTTTTGTAAAGGTAGTCAGGAGTTTTTTCTTTCTATTATGAACTATTCTGTTTTCAGTAAAAAGTCGTCAATCGCCTTTTTGTAGGTAGCCTTATCGGCTGCTCCGCGGAAGAGCTGAGGCTCTCCATTCATAGGGATGAATACAAAAAGAGGGATGCTTGTTGCATTGAACAACGCTGCCAGTTCCTTTTCCTTATCCACATTGACTTTGTAGACAACGATTTTATCGGCATACTCTTTGGCCAGTTCCTTCATAATGGGAGCCACCATGCGGCAAGGTCCGCACCAGTCGGCATATAAGTCTATGATGGCAGGCTTGTTTCCCTTGTATTTCCAGTCCTGGGATTTCTCATAGTCGAACACATCCTTGATGAACATGGCTTTGTTCATGACGATAACTTCTCCGTTTGTTTGAGCATAGGCCAGCATGCAAGAAAACACGAGGGCAACCATTGCTATAATCTTCTTCATTTCTTCTTGTTAAGAGTTTTGTTCTATAACGGCTTTCAAATCCTTACCGCTGATGACACCCGAATGGCGCCATACGGCTTCACCTTTCTTAAATACGATAAATGTCGGTACTGCTTGTATGCGGTAGCGGGCAGCAAGCTCTTCGTGCTGGTCTACATCTATTTTGGCGATACGGGCAGCATCTCCTATTTCGTTTTTGAGTTCCTCCAGTACCGGATGCATGGCCTTGCACGGGCCACACCAGGTTGCAAAGAAATCAACTAAAACGGGCTTTTCTGATTGTATCAATTCTTCAAACTTTTCCATAATTTTTTCCTTTCTGTTTTTATTTATTTGTAATGATAACAAAATAGGAGGAGGATTTGTTCGCTAAATCATTATTTAATCGTCATCTCTTCAATGAGATGCGAAGCTCCCGCGTATTTGTCGATGATGAACAAGGTGTAGCGGATGTCTACACATGCTGCTCGTTGGGAGGACGGACGGAAGGCAATGTCGCCAGTCAGACCTTCGTAATTGCGGTCAAAGCCGGTACCTATCAGTTCTCCTTTGGCATTGAACACTGGGCTGCCGGAGTTTCCACCGGTATTGTCTGTGTTGACAATGAAGCAGATGGGCATTTCGCCGTTCGGCATGGCATAACGTCCGAAATCCTTTGCCTGATACAGCTGTTTCAGTTTGGCGGGGACTACAAACTCCCAATTGTCGGGATCTTCCTTCTCCATAGCTCCTTTCAGAGTGGTGTAGTAATCATATTTCACACCGTCTGCCGGAGCGTAGGGGAGCACTTGACCGTAGGTCAGGCGCAAGGTGGAGTTGGCATCCGGATAGATGGGCTGACCATTGGCAAGTTTCATGTCCATCATGCCCTTTACCCATACCTTGTGGGCGGCATTGTAGTTTTTATTGGCATCCATCATGGCAATGGAGGTCTGAAGCAGGCCGTCTGTGATGGAATATTTCAGCAAGACCATCCAGTCTGTATTAATCTTGTAGAGGCTGGGCTTGCGGATGAACTTGGCAAAGTTCTCTTTGTTGCCGAAGATGGAATGTTCAAAGCAGGCGTCGATGAAAGCGTCGCTGTTGCCCTTGAAACGCTTGTCTATGATTTGGAAAATACCGATGCGTTGTTCGGCAGGGATATACTTCATGTAGATTTTCAGCATTTCCTTGCCAACGATACGTTCCACTTCGGGGAAGGGGACAGAGGCGAAGTAGCGGTCGGCTGCCTTCTGAAGGCTGTCTTTAGCTGCTGCAATCTGTTTCTTGTCCTTGTTCTTCAAGGCAGACACCAGTCTTGCGGTACTGGGGATACGCATGAAATCGAGTCCCGTCACCAGTGCTTCCTGAATGGCTTGCTGGTGGTAGAGGGCTGGACGGCGTTGCTTTACGATGGCGCGTATCTGGTCGAATGCTTGCTGATAGCTATTGTCGTTCAGCGAGCGTCCGCGTGCCAGGAGTGCCTCTTGCTGTGCACGTTTGGTGTCCAATACTTTCAGACGGACGAGACCTTCGTTCATACCAATGGCATTTTTCCAGTAGTTGGCAGAAGATGCATACTTGCTGGCATAGTGGATGCGTACGGCATCGTCTTGCAACATTTGTTTCATCAGAGCTTTCTGGCGGACATCGCGCACGTGGTGGCGCATGAAGTTGGTGGTTTGCATACGCTCTTCCACCTCGTCGGAAATCATGTAGCGCCAGTTGCGTCCGGGGAATCCCATGACGAAGGTAAAGTCGCCCTCGCGATAGCCGTCAAGGCTGATGGTGAGATGTTTCTTCACTTTTAGGGGAACGTTGTCTTTGCTGTAAGCGGCGGGTTTCCCGTCTTTGTCGGCATAGATGCGGAAGATGGAGAAATCTCCCGTGTGGCGGGGCCACATCCAGTTGTCGGTGTCTGCGCCGAACTTGCCGATGGAGGAGGGGGGAGCGCCTACCATGCGGATGTCGCTATAGGTGGTCTTTACGAACAGATAGTATCTGTTTCCACCGTAGAAGGCTTTCAGTTCCAGCTTGCGGCCGGGTGTCAGGGCGATGCCTTCGGACTTGGCGAAGCGGTCGGCTACTGTCTTCAGGTATTTGGGAGACAGATAATTGGTGCCGTTCGGGTCGTCGTCGGTTTTCAGTTGTTCGTTTACGTAGTCTGTCACGTCCAGTATCCGGTCGATGTAGGTGACGGTGAGTCCCTTGCAGGGAAGCTCCTCTTCGCGGGACATAGCCCAGAAACCGTCGGTCAGGTAGTCGTGTTCCACCGAGCTGTGTTGCTGTATGGCGCCATAGCCGCAGTGGTGGTTGGTCAGTACCAGGCCTTCGGCAGAGATGACTTCGCCGGTACAGCCACCGCCGAAATGCACCACGGCATCCTTCAGGGCAATGCCGTCGGGATTGTAGATTTGGTTGGTGGGGATGAGCAGTCCGAGTTCCGTCATGGCTACTTCGTTCTGCTTTTGCAGGTCGGTGAGCATCCACATACCTTCGTCGGCGTGTGCGGCAAGGACAGAAGATGTAATGAATAATGATAATAGGATCCTTTTCATGGTGATGTGCGTTAGAAGAGCATCTGAGAGGGGGGCTATTCAGTATACGACTGAATAGGGTTAAGTATACGACTGAATGGCATTCACTATACGACTGAATGCCATTCAGTATGGGAGGTAATCTCTCAGAGGCTTTAATTTATTCTATAATGTTCATTTCTTTTATCAGATGACTGCAATTGCCCAGTTTGTCGAGGATGAAGAGCACGTAGCGTATATCCAGTGCAATGCAACGCTGCAGGTCATTGTTGAAGTTGATGTCACCGCTCAGAGATTCCCAGTTGCCGTCGAAAGCAGTACCGATGAGCTGTCCTTCGCCATTGATGACGGGGCTGCCCGAGTTGCCGCCGGTGATGTCGTTCGTCGTGAGGAAGCAAACCGGCATGGTGCCGTCTGCCATGGCGTAGCGTCCGAAGTCTTTCTTTTGAATCAGTTCTTTCAGCTTGGCGGGTACCACGAATTCACGGTCTTCGGGATTCTCTTTTTCAAGGATACCGTCGGTAGTGGTATAGTAGTCGTAGTGTACGGCATCGCGTGGGCTGTATGATTTTACATTACCATAGGTCAGACGCATGGTGAAGTTGGCATCCGGATAGGAGGGGACGGGCTGTTTCATTTCACCCAAGCCACGGATGTAGGCCTTGTGGAGCAGTTCCATTCCGCTTTCCAGTTCCATGTATTGCTTTCCGAGTTCCTGCAGCTTTTCGTTCTTGGAGCGCGAGTAAGCCGTAGCAGGGTCTTTCTCGATGGCTTTCACGGTGGGCTTTGCCAGGAATTTATCCAGGTTCTTGCGGTTGGAGAGGATGGAGTTGTCGTAAATGTTGTCTACGTATGCGTTGTAGTCGCCCTTGAACTCTCCGTTGATGGTTTGGTAGAAGGAGGGCAGCTCGTCGGCGTTCAGTGCCTTGGCAAGGGCGGGCAGGATGGCTTTGGCTACGGCGCGGTCCACTTCGTGGTCGTAGTCTTTATTGTGGATACCATCGTATGCATTTTCCAACTGCTTCTTCGAAGCTTGCAGCAATGAGTCGTTCTTCTCTTCGAGCGCTTTCTTTATGTTATCCATAATAAGGTAGGTACTGCCGAATTCGATAGCACCGCGCAATGCTTCGTTGGTATAGTAGAGCTGGCGCAGCGTGGGGGTGCTTTTCTCGATGATGGCATCAATTTTCTCTACCACACCCTCGTATTCGGGTTTTCCTTGGGCAAAGGCGGCATACTTTTTTTCGATTTCGGCTTTGGCGCCCAACACGTCATTGTCGATGATTGCCTTGTTCATACCAATGGAGTTCTTCCAGTAGTTACTGCTTCCGGCAAACTTGCTGGCATACTGGATGCGGGTCTTGTCACTGGCATCCATATACTTGCGCAGCACTTCGAGGCGTACGCCGCGCATATCAATCATTGCCTGATTCACGGCGTTCATGCGTTGTTTCACTTCGCTCTGGGTGAGGTAACGTTCTGTGCTGCCGGGGAAGCCCATAATCATGGCGTAGTCACCTTCGTTCAGACCTTTGATGGAGATGGGCAGGAACTTCGGGGTTTTCAGGGGTACATTGCTTTCACTGTATTCAGCCGGCTCTCCGTTGGCATCGGCATAGATACGGAACATGGAGAAGTCGCCCGTGTGGCGCGGCCACATCCAGTTGTCGGTCTCACCGCCAAACTTACCTACCGAGGAGGGAGGAGCGGCAACCATACGCACGTCGCTGTATACCTTATAATAGAACATATAGAATTTGTTTCCTGCATAGAAGGGGAGTGCGCGCACTTCAATGCCCGGTTTACCCTTCAAATCGCTCTTCTCCAGTTCCTCTTTTGCCAGTTTGTTGAGGAACGGGGAAGTCAGTGCATCGATTTCCGTCACTTCGCCTGCCTTTATTTTAGCATTGACAAGGTCGGTGATGTCTACAATGCGGTGTACGAAACGGAATTTCAATCCCGGGGTGGGCAGTTCTTCACTACGGTTCATGGCCCAGAAACCATCTGTCAGATAATCGTGTTCCACGCTGCTGTGCTGCTGTATGGCACCGTATCCGCAATGGTGATTGGTCAGAATCAGTCCTTCCGGAGAGATGATTTCGCCGGTACAGCCGCCGCCAAAGATACCTACGGCATCTTTCAGTGACACGCCGTTGGGATTGTAAAGGTCGTCAGCCTCCAGCTTCAGTCCTTGCTTTTTCATCATGTCGATGGAGTTCTGCTGCTTCATCAGTTGCAACAACCACATTCCTTCGTCTGCACGCGCAGAGCAGACTGTCAGTGCGGCAATGGCCGCAAGCAAACCTTTCTTAAATGTAATCTTCATATAATCAATTATTAAGTAATGTCTTTGAATTTCATTGTCATCGCTTGTGGGCTTATGGCTTGATGGCATTGTTTCTTATTGCTTCCATAATGTTTGCAGGCGGACGCTGGTTCATCAGTTCGTTCTTCATAAAGTCCATGTATGGAGCTACGTGACTGAAGAACTTATGATATCCTGCACAAAGGTAATTCAGTCTCGGCTCCCCGTCGGCTGTACATGCAAAACGGTTCTTTGGGCATTCGCCGTTGCAGGCAAACAGCCATTCACACTCCCTGCATTGGGTGGGGAGCGATTGTTGCTTCATCAGTCCGAAGGCTTGTTGCCGTTCTCCGTACATCATCTCCACCAGTGTATTCTGATGGATGTTGCCCAGTTTATATTCGGGGAAAACAAAATGGTCGCAGGTATATACGTCTCCGTTGAACTCCATGACGCCTGCATGGCCGCACGTCTTTGCCATGGAACATACACTCGGCTGTTCGCCTATCCAGTTGGCAAGGGTAGAGTCGAATAACTGTATGTAGTAAGTACCCACGTCCTGCTTTACCCATTCGTCGAACAAGGCGCATAGGAAGTCTCCCCATTGTTCCGGCGTGACGGAAAAGTCTGCCAGCTGCGTGCTCTTTTCCTTGTCTGCCAGGGAGGCAAGATGGCGTCCGTCCCCATGAGGGGCAATGCGCTCCACGATGGGGGCAAACTGGATGTAATGGCATCCTATCTCCTTGAAGAAATTATAGAAGTCCAGCGGATAGTCGGCGTTGTAGTCATTGACCACTGCCATTCCGTTCCATTCCACACCGTGCTTTTTCAGCAGGTTGATGCCCTGCATCACCTTGACAAAAGAGGGCTTGCCCTGCTTGTTCTTCCGGTATTCGTCATGGAACTCCTGAGGCCCGTCTATGGAGACACCCACCAGCCAGTTGTTCTCCTTGAAGAACCGGCACCATTCATCGGTCAGCAACGTGCCGTTGGTCTGTATGCAGTTGTCTATGGTGCGTCCGTTGGCATATTTCCTTTGCAGCTCCATGGCACGTTTGTAGAAAGAGAGCGGACGCATCAGCGTCTCTCCGCCATGCCAGGTGAACAGAACCTGGGGCATGGTCTGCGAGTTGATGTACTCCTCGATGAACTTTTCCAGCAGTTCCTCGCTCATCACATGCTTGGGGTTGTCTCTATATAGTTTGGATTTCTCCAGATAATAGCAATAATCGCATGCCAGATTGCATACCGCACCTACCGGTTTCAGCATTACATAGAGCGGTTTGGCAAAAGGTGCATAGGTTGACATGTATATTTTCTCTATTTTTATGATTTATAATTGTGCAAAAATACGTAAACCGAATGAAAAATCCTTTCTTTCTATTCGGTTTATAAGGAATATTAATACCTTTGCTGGGTGTAATTCAAAAATCGTTTCTTGCATGATTAGAATGAGTGTGAACCGCATTTTACCCTTTTTGCTCCTGCTTGTGCTCTTTACTTCTTGCAACCGCAAGTATAAGATAGAGGGCAGTTCCTCGGTAACCAGCCTTGACGGAAAGATGTTGTTCCTCAAGACGCTTCGGGACGGGCAATGGGTGAACGTCGACTCGGCAGAGGTTATCCATGGGCATTTCAAGATGAAAGGCCGGGCCGATTCCGTGATGATGGTGACTCTTTATATGGACCACGAGGGCATTATGCCTTTGGTGCTGGAAGACGGCAAAATCGTGGTTTCCATCTCCAATACTCAGTTGATTGCCAAAGGGACTCCTTTGAATGACAAACTGTACGAGTTCATAGACAAGCGCAATTCCCTGGAAGTGAAGATAGAGGAGCTGGAACGGAAAGAGGCGCGTATGGTGCTGGACGGTGCCAATCTGGATGACGTGCATGGGCAGTTGGCAAAGGAAGGCGAAGCACTTGTGAAGGAGATGAACGACTACGTCCGGCAGTTCATTGTAGATAACTTTGAGAATGTGCTGGGCCCCAGTGTATTCATGATGATGTGCAGCACACTGCCCTATCCGGTGATGACTCCGCAGATTGAGGACATCATGAGGACTGCTCCCTTGTCTTTTAAAGAGAATACTTTGGTGAAGGATTTCCTTACAAAGGCGAAGGAGAACATGCAGCTGATTGAAGAGCAGAAACGCATGAAGCAAAATGCTTCTGTAGGAGGACAGAAATAAACAGGAATGAGTTGATAATGACAAACGGGAATGCCTGAATATCCTATCAAGATATTCAGGCATTCCCGTTTGTCATTATGTCTTTATCTGTCCTGGTCTTCGTTCTTCACCATCCCTTTATACTTTTCCGGCAATGCACTCTCCACCGCCGCATAAGCCTCGTTCATGCTTGCCTTGATGTTTTCTGCCCCTTTCCCTTTGGGAGGAATAGGTTCATGGATGGTCAGTATCATCCGGTGGCGGTGTATCCACTTTCCGGTGCGTGGAAGAATCTCGAACGAGCCGTCTATAGTGACGGGCACCACTTCCAGTTGCAGTTCATCCGCCAGCTGGAAGGCTCCTCTCTTGAAGTAGCCCATGTGTCCCGTGAAGGTACGTGCCCCTTCGGGAAATACTACCAGTGACACGCCGTCTTTCAAAGATGATTCTGCCTGCCGCATGGTGGCAAGCACCTTCTTGGGGCTGGAACGGTCGACGAAGATATGTCCTGCGCTCTCGCATGCCTTGCCGACAAACGGGATTTTGCGCAGGCTCTTCTTCATCATCCATTTGAAGTTCCGTCCCAGGAATCCGTATATCAGGAATATGTCGAAGGCACCTTGGTGATTGGGCACAAACACGTAGGAAGTACGTTTGTGTATTTTCTCCCTTCCATGTACCTCCACCGGAATAAGCAGTATATAGCAGATGAGCTGTGACCAGATTTTACCGGGATAGTACCCCCAGGTATGCGCCCCCCCTATCAGCGAACCGATAATGGTGACCAATGCTGTAAGGATAGTCAGTACCAATAAAATAGGCAACGCAAAGCAAACCTGATAAGTGATATAAAGTATCTTCATAGGTGTCGGATTTTTTATTGCTACAAAGATATACCTTTTTCTTATTTCGTCACTCTTTCTCTCTTACTAATTTTAGTACTGTAATTTCCGGCCATGCCCCGAACCGGAACGGCAGTCCCACATAGCCGATGCCAATATTTACGTACAAAGCCCTTTTGCCTTCGTAGTACATTCCTCTCCATTCCGGATAGATAAGTTCGGCAAGGGAGTGTCCGAACAAGATGCCTTGCATGGCGTGGGTATGTCCTGCAAGCATCAGTGAAATATCCGATTGGGGCAGTACCTCGCGCCTCCAGTGGGTAGGGTTATGGCTGAGCAATATTTGGAACATCCCTTCCGTACCCTGCATGGCTTGCGGTAAGTCTGCAAATTGGGAGAAAGGAGGCTCGCCATCGTTTTCCACACCGATGAGGGCTATGCTGTCACCTTTGTGATAAAGGATGTCATGCTCATTGTTCAGCAGTTTCCATCCCATTGCTTTCTGCTGCCGGATTAAATAGTCCAGATTGGCGATTTCTGCTTTCGGGCTTTGCCAGTGATAGTATGAGCCATAGTCATGGTTACCGAGGATGGAGTATACTCCGTCCGGTGCGTACAGTTGGGAGAGTATTTCTTGGAAACCATCCAGTTCGTGGCTCTGCTGGTTCACGAGGTCACCGGTGAAGACAATCAGGTCCGGCTTCTGTCCGTTGACTAAATCGACCAACTGTTTGATGGGTTCCGGATTGCCTTGCCAACTGCCGATGTGTATGTCCGATATTTGCACGATGCGGTAGCCGTCGAAACCTTCCGGAATATTGGCAGAACGGTATTCCACTTCTTTTGTATCGAAACGGGTGATGCCTGCCAGGGTACCGTAAAGGATATTGAAGAAGCTGACGACAGCCAAAACCAGTCCTATAGCGGTGAACGGGCTGCGGGGACAACGACGGATGATGAAGTGCGCCAGTACTCCCACCAGCGAGCAAAGCATGAATATGGTTTTTGGAAAGACAAACAGCATGATGGTAATTGCCAGTCTGCCTATGGCCTGCGTATGGTTTGACATCGCATTGTCGCCCGTAAGGAATATGAAGTAAACATAGCCTGCCGCTAATAGCAAGGTGGGAAGCCAATAAAGGCAGTGAAGGACTGCCTTTCTGGTTTTTCTTACTACATAAACCAAGTAAATGTAAAGGTCGGGGATGAGAAGGAAAAGGATGAAAACAAGAGTTACTCGGTGCATATATCTTTCAATTCTTCAATGTTCTTTTTAATATTGTCCAGATGTTTGTAAATCACTTTTTTGTAGAGAATATAGATAATTAGCGCGTCAAATACTACGAAAAGGGTAATCAGTAGGGCTTGTACGCTGGCTGGTGCCAGATGATATTCCATCACCCAATAGTTGAGGATATTGAAAAGGATAATCCAAATGGAGATGCCCATCACTTCATATCTGGTCCATTGGCGGAAGGTGGTCATACGGCGACTGACTTCGGCAACCCCCATTTCATCAATACGCGTGTCCTTGTTCCAGCGGTATGTTTTCCAGTCCCACCACATGCCTATGAGGATGCTTATAGCGATGAATCCCAGTAAAGCGACAATCTTGCCTTGCAGCTGCTCATTGAAGCCGAAGGTGGGCAGCAACAGCCATATAAGCAGAAGGGCTGCCAGACCTACCGCTCCCATTCCGATAGAGAAACGCTGTATGACTACGAGTCGTCCCAGACTTTTGCGGGTATTGGCCTTGTAGCCGGCAATCAGTTCGGTAATCTGCTGTTCGTCAGCAATCGGTTCTTTCTGCAACTGTTCATTCAGTGCGTTCCATGATTTCTTCAGTTCATCCAGTTCCATATATTTATTCCTCCTTATTCATTTTTTTCAATTTGTCCTTGATGCGGCTGAGTTTGGTGGCAACGTTTGTCAAGGTCAGCCCGGTGATTTCGGCAATTTCTTCGTAGCTTTTCTCTTCCAGATAGAGCAGTATGATGGACTTTTCCAATTGTCCCAGTCGGTTTATCATCCGGTAGAGCTGCCGTAGCATGGCTTGTGTCTCGTCGGTTTCTTCAGTCCGGTCGGCTTCCTGGGTGAGGGTGACGATTTCGGGGATGTTCTTTTCTTTGCGGATAAAGCTGATGCACGTGTTCAGTGCGATGCGGTAAATCCATGTGGAAATCTTACACTCCCGCCGGAACTTGGGAAATGCTTTCCATAAGTTGAGCACCACTTCCTGATACAGGTCGTTGAGGGTAGCATTGGGCGTGGTGTACAGATAGCACACCTTATATATCACGCGCTCATACTCCCGTACCACGGATACAAACTCTTGTTCTGCATTTTCCATCTTTTAGCTTCTTTCGAATTGCTTTTGCACTGTTAGTCGCATTGTGTGGCGATAAATCACAGTTCAAAAAGGATTATTTTAATGTGTTAATGTGCCTATATGCTAATGTGCCAATGACCTGCGGCATGGTAGCACAATATACATATAGCGCAGCCAATTGGCACATTAGCATATAGGCACATTAGCACATTATTCATATTGTAGTGGCTAAAAACTTCCGCATATCCCCTATTGGCATTCCCCGGCGGCGGGCGTAGTCGTCCAGCTGGTCTTCTCCAATCTTGCCCACTGAAAAGTATCGGGATGCGGGATGTGCCAGCATCATGCCGCAGACGGAGGAGTGAGGGTGCATGGCTCCATGTTCAGTCAGCGTGATGCCTATCTGCTTCATGCCGAGCAGTTCGTCCAGCAGGAAATTCACGGATTGGTCGGGTAGGGAGGGGTATCCCACAGCGGGGCGGATGCCTTGGTATTTCTCGACCAGCAGATCCGGAATGGACAAGGATTCGTCGGGGGCATACCCCCAAGCCTCCTTGCGGACATATTCGTGCATCTTTTCTGTGGCGGCTTCGGCAAGGCGGTCGTTCAGAGTCTGTACAAGGAGATGTTTGTAAGGGTCGCTTTTATAAGTCTCTTCGGCCTCTTCACTGATGGTGGAGGCGAAAAGTCCTACGATGTCGGGCGTGCCTGAAGAGAGGGGACGTACAAAATCGCTCAGACAGAGAAATGGACCGCCATCGGGTTGGGGTGTCTGCTGGCGGAGCAGTGGGAAGGTTGTTCCTTCTATCAAGAGGTTATCTCCGTCTGCATTTGCCTGGCAAAGCCTGAAGATGCAATGGATGGAGATTGTTTCGTCCAGTCGACCGAGCATTCTATTGGCTTCCTTGAAGAGCTGCATGGCTTCGGAAGCTTTGGTACGTTCCTCCTCGGGAAAGGTTGTCAGCCAAAGTGCACGGCAAGAATCGCAGCCATGGATGTTGGCAATAGCCGCAAAGCGAGGCTGGAAGCCCCAGGCATGGAAGAAATAAATCCAGTTGATGTAAGGGGTTACTTCATGAATCCGATACGAAAGCAATTCATGCCCCGGTGCCAGTATTGTCCTTTTCATCCCATTTAATCCTTAATCCCTAATCCTTAATCCCTAATCCCTAATCCTTAATTCCTAACCTTCACTCCCCAAATCTCAGTTCCTCGCCACGATAAGCGTCGTCCACCATGCCGTCGCTATAAACGGGATGTCCGTTGGCAAAAGTCCTTTCCACTTTCCAGTTGAAGGTATGCCCTTCCAATGGGCTCCAGCCGCATTTGCTCAAAACTTTGTCGGCTGTCACTTCCCACGGGGTATCGGGGCGTACCAGCACAAGGTCTGCCCGGTAACCTTCACGGATATAGCCGCGCTCGTTGATGCGGTAAATTTGTGCGGGAGCATGGCACATTTTTTCAACGATGGTCTCGAGTGTGAATACTCCCTCATCCACCAGTTGCAGCATGCTGACAAGTGAGAACTGTATCATCGGCATGCCGGACATGGCCTTCAAGGCACCTCCTTCTTTTTCGGAGAGCAGATGGGGCGCATGGTCGGTGGCTATAACGTCTATCAGGCCGGAGTTGACGGCTGCACGCAGGGCATCGCGGTCGGCTTGCTTCTTAATGGCAGGATTGCACTTGATACGTGTGCCCAACGTGCGATAGTCACTGAGCGTGAAGAGGAGATGGGCAACGCATGCTTCGGCGGTGATATGCTTCTCGGAAAGTGAATAGTCATTGAACAGTTGCAGTTCCTTGGCTGTGGACACATGCAGAATATGCAGCCGTGCACCGGCAATCCTTGCCAGCCGTACTGCCAGCTCAGAAGATGCATAGCATGCTGCCGAGGAGCGGATGTAGGGATGCTTGCCTATGGGAATATCATTCTCTCCGGCAAACATTTCCTTATACTTGGCAATATTGTTCTTGATGGTTTCCTGGTCTTCGCAGTGGGCGGCAATCAGCATGTCTGTACCGTTGAAGATGTTCAGCAGGCTGTTCATCTTGTCTACCAGCATGTTTCCGGTACTGGAGCCCATGAATAGCTTGATACCGCAGACGCGGTGCTTGTCCAGCTTG
Source organism: Bacteroides sp. AF25-38AC (assembly GCF_003602995.1). Lineage (NCBI taxonomy): Bacteria > Pseudomonadati > Bacteroidota > Bacteroidia > Bacteroidales > Bacteroidaceae > Bacteroides > Bacteroides sp. AF25-38AC. Next base: position 92,666 of record NZ_QTMD01000009.1, read on the forward strand.
CCGAATTCGCTGTAATTGTCGTTTGTTGCGCCGAAGTAGCAAGAATGGTTTACGATACACTTCTCGTTCAGCAAATCAAGTTTGGCGTTCAAGGCATCCAGCGTAGTGGTCACCGGATTTGTATTGGGCATATCCATGATGGAGGTCACACCACCTGCGGCAGCCGCACGGCTTTCGGTGAGGATGTCCGCTTTGTGGGTCAGCCCGGGATCGCGAAAATGTACATGGTCGTCGATGATGCCAGGCAACAGATAGCATCCGGTGGCATCTATGGTCTCGTCACAAGGGGCGGAGAGCGGTTTCCAGTTGGTCAGTACCTCTGCAATGCGCCCGTCTTCTATCACTACGGAACCTTTCACGGATTGTCCTTCGTTGACAATCGTAGCGTTATGTATCAATGTTCTTTTCATATCTTCCTAATATTTATAGTAAACCCCTATCACTCTATCACCTATCACTTCATCTCCTTATCTACGGTAGGATATTTATGGAACCAACTGTTCCATTTCAACCGAATCACTCCGAATACGGCTTCACCAAAAATACTGCTGTTCATTTTGGAGGTGCCCAGTTCGCGATTGATGAAGATGACAGGCACTTCCTTTACCTTGAAGCCGCATTTGTAGGCGGTGAATTTCATTTCTATCTGGAAGGCGTATCCTTTGAAGCGGATACCGTCCAGATTGATGGTCTCCAATACCCGGCGGCGGTAACATACAAATCCGGCTGTAGTATCGTGGATGGGCAGCCCGGTGATGAAGCGTACATACTTGGAGGCAAAATAAGACATCAGTACACGTCCCATGGGCCAGTTCACTACGTTCACACCACTCACATAACGTGAACCGATGGCTACATCGGCACCCTCTTCGGAACAGGCGCGGTAGAGTCGCGGCAAGTCTTGGGGATTGTGGCTGAAGTCGGCATCCATTTCGAATACATACTCATAACCTCGTTGCAATGCCCACTTAAAGCCGGCTATGTAGGCTGTACCCAGTCCTAACTTTCCTTTGCGCTCCACCATGAAGAGGCGTTCGGGAAACTCCTGCTGCAAGGTCTTTACAATGGCAGCCGTTCCGTCGGGCGAACCGTCTTCAATGACAAGGATGTGAAAACCATGTTTCAGAGCAAAAACGGCACGGATGATATTTTCTATATTCTCCCGTTCATTGTAGGTGGGGATGATGACAATGCTGTCTGATGTTTGCATACTTATAGGTAATGGGGGTTATAACTGGGAACAAATGTAATACATTTCTTTTTTATCTGGCAGCATTTTCACACAAATCTTGATTTTGCAAAGTTCTGGCACCACGACTCTTTCATTTATGTAGCTCCTTCTAACTCCTGACTATAAGGAATGCAGGTTAAATCAAAGAACCGTATGCTTGACTTTGAACTTTAGCCTCAATCTTTAGCTATTCCCGTTTCAATCATTAACAGAAAACATTCAAACTATTAAAGAAAAACTTTCGAAGTATAAAGGATAAAGTGGGTAGATATAGGGAGAAAAAGTGCTCTTCAGTCTTGGTCTGTCTATCCCAAGCCTTGGGATAGACAGACCAAACCCTGGGATACATGTCCGCAGGCTGGGGATAAACTTTGTGTAATATAACTCCTGAATAGGGATTGTGCAGGCTGTGTTATTCATAATTGGAGGAAAAGAAGTTTCATTGCCTTCCCCGATAAATAGGGCGATACAGAAAAAAGGTGAAGGATGTGCAGGCTGACAGCAGAAAGATTATTTCAGAGAACATAGTTGCCGACAGGTCAAAGCTAAAGATTATTTGTGTATTTTTGCACCGAATTTATTTCGGTAGGATACCTTATGAGAGGCAATACCGGGGGAAAAAGCGCAAAGCAATGAATATAACTGAACTGCAACAATCTTATGCTTCCCATCCCAATGTAGAGGGGGTGTGCAGGCTTCTGAAAGATAACTCTGTCCGTCACCTATATTGCGGAGGTTTATATGCCTCTGCCGCTTCTTTGTTTTCGTCTGTATTGGTTCAGCGGGCTACTTGTCCGCTCGTTTTCATTCTGGGCGATATGGAGGAAGCCGGTTATTTCTATCATGATTTGACGCAGATATTGGGGACAGAGCAGGTATTGTTTTTTCCTTCTTCGTTCCGCCGCGCCATCAAGTACGGGCAGAAGGATGCGGCAAACGAAATACTCCGTACAGAAGTGCTGAGTCGCCTGCAAAAAGGAGAAGAGGGGCTTTGCGTGGTGACCTATCCGGATGCGCTGGCCGAAAAGGTTGTCTCACGTAAAGAACTTGGAGACAATACACTGAAACTGCATGCAGGAGAGAGGGTAGACATGAACTTCGTGACGGACGTGTTGCGCAGTTACGGTTTCGAATATGTGGACTACGTCTACGAGCCGGGGCAGTATGCCGTTCGTGGCAGTATTATCGACGTCTTTTCCTTCTCTTCCGAATATCCCTTCCGTATAGACTTTTTCGGCGATGAGGTGGAAAGCGTCCGTACTTTCGAGGTGGAAACACAGCTCTCGAAGGAGAAGAAAGAAAGCATCGTGATAGTTCCCGACTTGAGCCATAGCCTGGAAAAAAAGGGAAGCGGCGGCATGGTGTCGTTCCTCGATTTCCTTCCGTCGGACAGCTTGCTTGCCATGCGCGATTTCCTCTGGCTACGCGAACGCATCCAGACCGTGCACGACGAATCGCTCACCCTACAGGCCATCGCCGCCCGTGAGTCGGAGGAGAATGGAGCCATCACGCTGGAAGGCAAGCTGATTGATGGTGGCGAGTTCACCCTGCGCGCCCTCGATTTTCGCCGGATGGAGTTTGGCAACAAGCCCACCGGAACACCGGATGCCACCGTCTCGTTCCATACTACGGTACAGCCTATCTTCCATAAAAACTTCGACATGGTGGCGGAGAGTTTCCGCGAATACCTCTCCCGTCACTACACCATCTACATATGCAGCGACAGCCTGAAACAGACCGACCGCATCCGTGCCATCTTTGAGGACCGTGGAGACAACATATCCTTTACCGCCGTGGAACGGACACTGCACGAAGGCTTTGCCGACGACACTTTGCGTATCTGCGTCTTTACCGACCATCAGCTGTTCGACCGCTTTCACAAGTATAACTTGAAGAGCGACAAGGCACGCAGCGGCAAGGTGGCCTTGAGCCTGAAGGAGCTGAACCAATTCACCCCCGGCGACTATGTGGTGCATACCGACCATGGTGTGGGGCGTTTTGCCGGACTGGTACGTATCCCCAACGGTGACACCACGCAGGAGGTGATGAAGATTGTCTATCAGAACGAAGATGTGGTGTTTGTCTCCATCCACTCTCTGCACAAGGTTTCCAAGTACAAGGGAAAGGAGGGTGAAGCGCCCCGCCTCAACAAGCTCGGCACCGGAGCCTGGGAGAAGCTGAAAGACCGCACCAAGACGAAGATAAAGGATATTGCCCGCGACTTGATAAAACTCTACTCGCAACGCCGCGAGGAGAAGGGGTTCCAATACAGTCCCGACAGCTTCCTGCAACGGGAGTTGGAAGCCTCCTTCATCTATGAGGATACCCCCGACCAAAGCAAGGCTACTTCCGACGTGAAGGCCGACATGGAGAGTACCCGTCCGATGGACCGCCTGGTGTGCGGTGACGTGGGCTTCGGCAAGACGGAGGTGGCTGTTCGTGCCGCTTTCAAGGCTGTGGCGGACAATAAGCAGGTGGCTGTACTGGTGCCCACTACCGTACTTGCCTATCAGCATTTCCAGACCTTCAAGGAGCGCTTGAAAGGCTTGCCTTGCCGGGTGGAGTATCTGAGTCGTGCCCGCACCGCTGCTCAGGCAAAGGCTGTAGTGAAAGGGCTTGCCGAAGGGGAAGTGAATATTCTTATCGGTACCCACCGTATCCTGGGAAAAGACGTTAAGTTCAAAGACCTTGGTTTGTTGATTATTGATGAGGAGCAGAAGTTCGGCGTCTCCGTCAAGGAGAAACTCCGCCAATTGAAGGTGAATGTGGATACGCTGACCATGACGGCTACACCCATTCCCCGTACCTTGCAGTTTTCGCTGATGGGTGCGCGCGACTTGAGCGTCATCCAGACACCGCCGCCTAACCGCTATCCCATCCAGACGGAAGTGCACACCTTCAACGAGGAAATCATTGCCGACGCCGTCAATTTTGAGATGAGCCGTAACGGGCAGGTATTCTTCGTGAATAACCGTATTTCCAATCTGGTTGAGTTGAAGGCCATGATAGAGCGGCACATTCCCGACTGCCGTGTTTGTATCGGACACGGACAGATGGAGCCTGCCGAACTGGAGAAGATAATCTTTGATTTCGTCAATTACGATTACGATGTGCTGCTTGCCACTACCATCATCGAAAGTGGCATCGACATACCCAATGCCAATACCATTATCATCAACCAGGCGCAGAACTTCGGCCTCAGTGACTTGCACCAGATGCGCGGACGTGTGGGGCGGAGCAATAAAAAAGCTTTCTGTTACCTGCTGGCACCGCCTTTGTCCTCCCTTACTCCCGAAGCAAAACGACGCCTGCAAGCCATCGAGAACTTCTCCGACCTGGGCAGTGGCATCCACATTGCCATGCAGGACCTTGACATCCGTGGCGCAGGCAATATGCTCGGTGCCGAACAGAGCGGTTTCATTGCCGACTTGGGCTACGAGACTTATCAAAAGATTCTCTCCGAAGCTGTGCATGAACTGAAGACCGACGAGTTTGCCGACCTTTATGCCGAAGAACTGAAAGCAGACGGAGGCGTCATCAGTGGAGAACAGTTTGTCGACGAATGCCAGGTGGAAAGCGACCTCGAACTTCTGTTGCCTGCCGATTACGTGACTGGCAGCAGCGAGCGTATGTTGCTCTATCGCGAGTTGGACGGATTGACACTCGACAAGGATGTGGATGCTTTCCGTTCCCGCCTCGAAGACCGCTTCGGCCCGATTCCTCCCGAAACGGAAGAACTGCTGCGCATCGTTCCCTTGCGACGCCTGGCTGCCCGCCTCGGCGTGGAGAAAGTCTTTCTGAAAGGTGGGCGCATGTCCCTGTTCTTCGTCTCCAATCCGGACAGCCCGTACTATCAGAGCCAGGCTTTCGGTAAGGTCATTGCCTACATGATGAAGTACACCCGGCGTTGTGACCTGCGCGAACAGAACAACAAACGGAGTATGCTGGTGAAGGATGTCAGGACGGTAGAAGAAGCTGTCTGTGTGTTGCAGGAGGTAGTGGCAATGCAGGTGGAAGAGTAAACTGTTGCCACTCCTGCCACTAACGTCCGAACTGCAAGGCGAATCCCAAATTGAAGAAAGTGATGTTGTTTTTGAACCAGCTATGGTCTACTCCGTCATCATAGCCGTCCGTGTTGTAAAGTCGTGCATCGGGGTTGGCAAACCAGTCTGCTGTTAGGAAATCACAGCGAATCATACCCGAGAGTTTACGGCTGATGCGGAACTCATAGCCTGCTGCGAAAGTTATTCCACAATATCCTTTATGGAAAAGGTGTCCGTTCCGTTCACCGCGTTTATATGTCCGTTCCTGATAGTTCATATACCCGATGCCGAACGAGAGGAACAGTCCTTGATTCCCGTTGCTCCACAAGGGCCGGTATGTGATGTTGGGGCGTATGCAGTGCAGATGTGCCTTATCCGGCAGGCGTGCCATGCGTAGATAGTCATATTGAAGTCCTGCGGCAAATAGGGGCGTGATGTAGTAGCGGCCTTCTGTCATCAGGTCATATCCCACCCGGTTGCCATTCTTGCTGAAGAAGTCGTTACGGTTTCCCTCTACATGAGGTAAGGATACACCGCCACCGAAGATGATACTGTAATTTTGCGGCAGGCATTCGCTTTGTGCCAGCAGACCTGTCGCTCCGATGGGGAGTAGGGATAGGCAGAGGAGGAGGAATCGTTTCATGCAGTTGCTGTGAGTTTCTTGGAAATATCGTATTTTTATCGTTTCCCGTATAGCTTGTCTATCAAATCCGTCCGTCCTATCCGGCGCAGTTCGTTTATGATGTTCCTGCGCTCTTCGGGTTTGTACCAGAAGAAGAATTGGCGTTGAGCCAGTTTCTCGCGCTGCGTTTTGGCACTGAATACCGGTTCCAGCGTATAAGGATGGAAGCCCGTGTACCATGCTTCGGTGGCAACAGTCATGGGAGTAGGGGTAAAGTCTTGCACTTGCTCCAGATGGAAGTCCAGTCGCTTGGTGATGACGGCAAGTTCCGCCATATCTTCCTCCTTGCATCCGGGATGGCTGCTGATGAAATAAGGAATAAGCTGCTGGCGTAGTCCTTCTTCATGGTTAATCCTGTCGAATATCTTCTTAAACTCACCGAACTGGCTGAACGGAGGCTTGCGCATGATGTTGAGCACGCGGTCTGACGTATGCTCCGGTGCTACCTTCAGGCGACCGCTGACATGGCGGGCAATGAGCTCGCGGGTATATTCCTGCGTACTTTTGTTAGTGTTCGGGTCCTTGCTCTGGTGCAGCAGCAGGTCATAGCGTACACCGCTGCCAATGAAGGACTTCTTGATGCCGGGCAGGGCATCTACGGCATGATAGATGTCGAGCAGCGGACGGTGGTCCGTATTCAGGTTGGGGCATACCTTGGGGTAGATGCACGACGGGCGTTTGCATTTCCTGCAGACGGCCTCATCCCGTCCCTTCATGCGGTACATATTGGCCGACGGGCCTCCCAAATCGCTCAAATAACCCTTGAAGTCTGGCAGCTCCGTGATGGCTTTCACCTCTTTCAGAATGCTCTCCTTGCTGCGGCTTACGATGAATTTGCCCTGGTGTGCGGAGATGGTGCAGAAGGCACATCCTCCGAAACATCCGCGATGCAGGTTGACGGAGAACTTTATCATGTCGTATGCCGGAATACGTTTTCCCTTGTATTTGGGATGGGGTAGGCGCGTGTATGGCAAGTCGAAAGAACGGTCGAGTTCAGCTTCCGTCAAAGGGGGATAGGGAGGATTGACTACTACCGTCAGCTTGCCGCTCTTTTGCAAGATGCGGGATGCTGTATATTTGTTACTTTCCTCCTCGATATGACGGAAGTTGGCAGCTTCTTTCTTTTTATCTTTCAGACATTCTTCATGGGAAAAGAGGGTGATATCCCCTTCTTGTACCACTACTTCCTTGTCAAGGTAAACCATTTGGGGAATATCGGCGATGAGCTTTTTGAAGCTTGGGGCGTCCATCTGTGTCTGTTGGCGTTTCAGCCTTTCCGCAAGTTCCACCACCGGTTTCTCTCCCATACCGTAGATGAGTGAGTCGGCTCCGCTGTCGAGGAGGATGCTGGGGCGTACACGGTCCTGCCAATAGTCATAGTGCGTCAGGCGGCGCATGCTTGCCTCGATGCCGCCCAGTACGACGGGGACATCGGGGAATAGCTTCTTTAATATCTGGGTATATACAATGGAAGGGTACTCCGGACGCATATCCGGACGTGCATCCGGGGTATAGGCGTCATCACTGCGCAAGCGTTTGTTGGCAGTATATTTGTTGACCATCGAATCCATACAGCCGGGACTGATGCCGAAGAACAGACGGGGACGTCCCAGTTTTTTGAAGTCGCGCAAGTCGTCGCGCCAGTTGGGTTGGGGGATGATGGCTACGCGCAATCCTTCTGCTTCGAGGATGCGGCCTATGACAGCGGCTCCAAAAGAAGGGTGATCCACGTAGGCGTCACCGCTGAAAAGTATTACATCCAATTCGTCCCAACCACGCAGTTCCACTTCTTTCTTGGTAGTAGGAAGCCAGTCTGTAAGGCGATATTCTTTCATTTGCACATTAAAAACTGTAATGTCATCCGTTCTCCGTCGTAAATCTCACGGAAGCCTATCTGCTGTTCGGAAAGATACTCTTTCATGTCATTGAAGGCAGCAGCGTCGTCCATGATGATTTCCAGCTTCTCGCCTTTTCCGGCCTCGCACATGGCTTTGATGGCAGGGATTAAAGGGCTGTAATGCTGTTGTCCGCAGGTGTCGATGGTTTTCATTTATTCTTCTTCTATGGTGTCTTGTTGGGAAAGCCATTGCAGATAGAGCTTGATGAGCTGTTGTAGTCCGAAGGCCTTCATGTTGTTGTGATAGATAACGTCGATACAGAGGTCGAGCAGGTCTTTGCTGTCTTCCTCTTGCGCGGCGATGAGGGAGCGGATGTTCAGTTTCAACTTGTCGAGCACGGTTTCGTCCACAATACCGTTGCTGTCGATGAGATGGCGGAAGAGGCCGTATTTCTCGATGGTGGCAAGATTCTCTTCAGAAACTTCTAAACTACGGGTTCCGCTGGGGTTGGCTTGTATAGTGTACATGATGTTTAATGTTTAGTGGTTAATGTTTAATGATTAATGGAAGCAAAGATAGTTTTTTCACTACAGATTACACAGATTTTCACAGATTATTTATAGGGATTGCTATTTTGTCTGTGTTAATCTGTGTAATCTGTGGTGAGAAAGCGGAGTATGGATGCCATAATTACATTTCTGGATGTTTCTTCCCGGATGCTTTCAAAAGGGAATCCCATGACAAAAGTGCGATAATCACTGCCTTGATAGGCTACGGCGGCGGGTGTGTTGCCGATGGCATAGGTCATGACTGGAAAAGCGGGAGACATGGGCAGGATGCAATCAGGGGAAGTGACCGGATAGCTTTGCTCATTCGGCAGGCGGGGAAGGGTGAAGGTATGCCCCAGTCCCCGGACAGCGATTTTGTCCCCGTCTGTTTTCAGAGAGTTGCCATGCCGGTACTTCAAGATATTCTGAATAAATTCTTTATTGCCCTGCGAGCTGTCCATATCGCTGCCTACATAGGCACCGCTGACCAGGAGATGACCTCCCGACTGGCAATAGGAAGTCAGTATGCGCTGCATGGGCGAGGAGAATGTTTTGTAGTAGGTATTGCGTGCCGGATTGCTGGAATTGTCTTCTTTCTCAAGTCCGAGGATATAGTCCACTATCGGATAATCCTCTAATGAGAGGATGCCCTTTTCCACAGCCTCGTCGCTGCATGAGACGAAGCTGTAATTTCCGGCTGCCTGGATGGCTTTGCCATGTACGAAGGGGTAATCGAAAGTGTTTCCGATGATTTTCATGCCTTCGTATTCGTCACTGCTCTCTCCCAGACGTCGTCCTGCTTCCTTCCGGCTAAAATTCTGCTGGGCGCCGCAGAGGGAGATGTCATAGAGATAGGGTACGCTGGGATCTTGTGACAAGTCGAAGCCTGCCGCATCGGGGGTGTCTATAACGGCAGGCCCGCTGATGCGGTCGAATCCGTTGACGATAAGTATCTGTCCTTTTTCACGCTTTGCCTTGTAGGCGGCAAGAATTTCCGAAGGGAAGCTTTCGCCACCCCGGTTTACGGCGGTTACTTTAAAGGAATAGACGATGCCCGGTTCTATTTTTACGGTGTGGGATGGGGAGCTGACGCGTACGCCATTGTCAAATCCTCCACGACCGATACGTGTATATACAATGTATTCACGTGGTTTGGCAGTCGGCTCCAACGGGTCTTCCTCTCCTTGCCAGGAAAGCTCTAAAGTATTCTTCTTTTGACCGAAGCGGATGGCAAAGTGGCTGACGGGAAGGGGTTGGACAACGTAGTCTCTGCCGTGCTGGCTGCATATGTATTGCAGAATGGCTTTATAGAGCGCACGCCCGACGGTGAACTTGAAGTTAGGGTCATGTCCCAAGCGCATATCTGCGAAGTTCTGGTGCGACAACAGTTCTACGATGGTGGAAGGGACGGCGGGCAGGCGTGTTTCACTGTAGTTGCGGTTCCATAGGCTGCGGCGTGTCCAGTCTACGTTGAAGGTAGAGCGGATATCACGCTGCAACTGCGTTAGCAGAATGTCCGAAAGGTCACGGGAGGCATGGCGGTCTGTACCGGCATGCAGTCGGCCGTTGTTGAAGTTGGTGGTATAAATGCCGAGAGTGCCTATAATCTCATCTTCCTTACTGAAACCGGCATCGCTATGCAGGGCCATACTCATTTCAAAGGGGATGCCCAAACCTTCTTCCGTTGGGTTGAATAGTGATTTTCCTGCAAGGTAATTCACTGTACGGGAACGTACGTTGATGTCGTCGTTCATATCATTCTTTCCCTCATAGCCTCCATAGACGGGATAGGGCATGCCTGCCCATTGGGCAAAGTAGCGTGCGCCTTCCAGGTATCTGGGCAAGCCGCTGGTTTGTCCCCCGCGGGCAATGTTGCCCATGCCCCCTCCAAAGCGGACGGCATCGGCACAGACCACGCCTTTCTCTTTGCTTTCGTTGCTCAATACCACCATGCCGTAGTCGTTCCGGCCTTTGTCAAAAGTGAATGTGCCGAGGTACACCCATGTGCCGCTTCCTATTTGCTGGTTCACCTTGAACTCCGTGACGCCTCCATTGTGAAATACAAGATATTTGGCATCGCTTACGCTGCCCGGCAGTGTTTGGTAAGATACGTATACAGCATATTCTCCCGTTTCCGGAATATCGGGTACCCATTCGGCAAAAGCCTTGTCTTTCTTCTTTTCAGTTTTGGCAAAGCGTGCCGTGCCGGAGAGGAAAGGGTTTTCATTGTCTTGATAGACTCGTTTCCGTTGGGCAAATCCGGGTCGGGAGGTCTGTTCCCAACGTGCTTTCCGGCTTTTCACGTCCAGATAAAGGGAACCTTGTCCTCCATGTCCGCTCAGGCTACCGTCATTGTCTACGATGACTTCCTGCTTCTGCGTGTCCCTTTCGCGGGGAGTGAATACATTGGCTCCTGCATTCTCTAGCATGGGCAGGAGGTAGGGCAGGATGAAGGATTGGGTGAACTGGTCTTCTGTAGTGCAGAACAGCCTCGGGCGTTGCCATCCCCATTTGTCCTTGTCATTGATATAATATTTCCCGTGGCTTTGCCAAAGGGCGATGTGGCGTCCTTCCAGTCCGCGGGTGATGTCGTAGGGGCGCGAGGTACGGGTTACCCAGGGGGTACCTTTGTATTCCAGGTGGCTGAACAGACGTGCCTTGTCTTTCTTCCCTTTCCGGTAGAGGTTGGGGATAAGCTCTTCGATGCTCTTCCCGTCAGCAAAGACGGTGAGGTCGAAATAGTTCACCGGTCCTGGCAGGATTTGTCCCAGATGGCGGTAAATGGCATCAACGGTTTCAGGCCGTAGAGGCTGGTAGGCAAAGCGCTCGTTTGTATAGACAAGCAATTTCTTCTTCCGGAAGTCAATGCAGAAACTATCCAGCTTGCAGGTACCTATGTTGGCCGTATGGGTGGTGTATTCCCTAAAGAATGTCTGGAGGCGTTCTTCCACATTCTGCTCTAGTTCTTGTGCCGGAAGGAGGAATCCACACAAGAGCCATATGCCGGTTAGGATAAGTTTTTTCATACTGATGAAATATTGAAGTTGCCAATATCTGCTTTTACCAGACGGTGGTGCGTGCAAAAGTACATAAAAGAAAGCTTCACTGATGAGCGGGTTACTTTCTTTTTATTATTTTGCAGACATATAAGTAAGTCTTAAGAATTAAAAAGCATTAATCGGCAATCTTTTTCAGTTCTGTCAGTTCCGTAACTTTGTCCGGATAGAGGATGGCGTTGTGCGCAGCCATTTGAGCTGCTTTCTTATGGATTGGGTCCATTCCTTCGGGAGAATATGGGTTTTCTGTTACATTCTGATGGGTCAATGCCTCAAACCATGTGCAGGCAGCTGTATATCTGCCTATGGTTAAGTCAAGGTGGTATCCGTCCCTATTCATATGGTCGCCGATAAAGGAGGTACGTGCATTTTGTATGGCGGTTCCCGAAGGGATAATTTTCTTGATACCCACCAGGTTGGCGGCTTTCTTTACTGCATCCACAATGCTGGTGTACATTTTCATTTGGTTCTGGTCATAGTTTTTGAATCCGGTGTGGTTGGCATTGGTAGCATAAGCCCATGTCTGGTGCACCATTAATACGGTTTCCTTTCCAATTCGTTCCCTGATATAGTTAACCAATTCAGGTAGGGAAGCTTTGTAGCTGTCATAGATACCAGACAAAGGGCTGGCCTGCTGAACACTGATATAGTCCCATTTCTCATCGGCCAGTGCTTTCTCAATAGTCATTGACCGGGTTTCTGTTTTTTCCCCGTCTTTCTCTACTTTGCGATAGGCATAGGCCGGAGCGTTGTTGCGTATGTTTTGCACGTGCCGTTCCAGTGAACATCCTCCGATAAACATATTGCCGATAATCATGGTGATACCTTCAGCTTCTCCCAGTTCGTGCAAATATTGCTCTACTGCATCTTGTGAAAAGCTGTTGCCTATTGCCAATACTTTGATGGTGTCGTTATTGGCATGGCATCCATTTGCAAACAATGTAAATGGCGTGAGTAGGAATAAAATGACAAGGATGTTGATAGCATACTTTTTCATAATGGTGTTTGTTTTTAAGTTTTGTCGTTTCGATAAATAAGTAACAAAATTATTTGATTGTTTTTATATCTGCAAATATTCCTTGGGAATATAAGAAGGCTGAGACATGAAAAAATGAGATGCATTGCCGGAGCAATACATCTCATCCTATTGTTAATATTTTATCCGTTTATAGCGGAATGTATTCCACAAAGGCTTCCATCGCCTCATAGGAAGCAAGTCCGAGGCTGTCATACAAGGCAGCTGTTCCGCGGTTACGGTCCTCGCTGCGTTGCCAGAACAAACGTTCGTCATTGCCCAGGAACGGTGCGCTTTCCATCTGCGATTGATGCTTCAGGATAGAGTTACGCTTGGCACGCAGTTCTTCCGGGCTGATGGGCACAGCCATCTCGATGTTTTCGATTTCCCATTCGGCCCATGCACCGCGGTACATCCAGATGCGGCATTCCTTCAACCATTTGGCACCTTCTTCTTTTTCCAAGTCAATGGCGGCAAATACGGCGTCCGTACAAACACGGTGTGTGCCGTGCGGGTCGGCCAGGTCGCCGGCAACGAAAATCTGATGGGGTTTCACTTCACGCAATAGGTTGCGTACAATTTCCACGTCTGCTTCGCTGATAGGATTCTTCTGTATCTTGCCCGTTTCGTAGAATGGCAGGTCAAGGAAATGACAGTGATCCAGAGGGATATTATTGTATGTACATGCAGTGCGTGCCTCGCCACGGCGAATCAGTCCCTTGATGGTCAAGATGTCGCGTGTATCCATGTCACCGTCTTTCTTCTCCTTCAAGTATTTACGGATTTCAGTATATTTGTCATTGATGACCTGGTCTTCGCTGTTGTTGAAGATTTGGTTGAACCCGTTGATGAAGTGCAGGAAGCGGATAACTTCTTCATCGCCTACGGCAATGTTACCGGAAGTTTCGTAAGCCACATGCACGTCATGTTTCTGCTCTACCAGACGACGGATGGTGCCTCCCATGGAGATAACGTCATCATCGGGATGCGGAGAAAATACGACCACACGTTTTGGATAGGGCTTTGCACGCTCAGGACGATAGGTGTCGTCAGCATTCGGCTTGCCGCCCGGCCATCCGGTGATGGTATGTTGCAGGTCATTGAATATCTTGATGTTCACGTTATAGGCTGAGCCGAACAATGCCAGCAGTTCGCTCAGACCGTTTTCGTTGTAGTCCTTGTTGGTCAGTTTCAGAATGGGTTTTCCGGTGAGTTGGCACAACCAGACGATGGCACTGCGGATGAGCTTGTCGTTCCATTCGCAGGAGGTTACCAGCCAGGGGCGTTGGATACGCGTCAAATTGGCGGCGGCAGACAAGTCGATAGCTACATGTGCATTGTTGTGAGTCTGCAGATAAGATGCAGGGATAGTATCTGTTACCGGACCTTCAACGCATTCTTTCACCTTTTGCGCTTTCTCCTCACCCCATGCCAGCAGATATATTTTCTTTGCCGAGAGGATGGTGGCTACTCCCATGGTGATGGAGCTGATGGGGGTATTTTCAATGCTACCGAACATCTTGGAAGCTTCATTGCGGGAGTCGTTGTCCAGCAATATCAGACGAGTGGTAGAGTTCAGGCGTGAACCCGGTTCATTGAAACCTATATTACCTACACGGCCAATGCCCAGCAAAGCGATGTCTAAGCCACCGAAACTTTCAATGCGCTGCTCGTAAAGACGGCAATATTCAAAGATGGCGTCTTTGGCGATGGTGCTGTCGGGGGTGAAAACATTCTGTTTGTCAATGTCCACATGGTCTATCAGCATTTCCTTCAATGCGTTGAAGTTGCTGTTGATGGCATTGGGAGCTAATGGATAATATTCGTAGAGGTTGAATATGACTACGTTGCGGAAACTTAATCCCTCTTCCTGGTGCATACGTACCAAGTCTGCATATACATTGCGCGGAGAGTTACCGCCTGCCAGTGCCAAGACACAGAAACGTCCCGCCTTTTGCTTGTCACGGATTAACTGTGCAATGTCAAGGGCAATCTGGTTGGCGCCTTCTTCTGCAGACTCATAAATATCAGTCGGGATTTTTTCCAGTCGGGTCAATACCGACCGTTCAAATGCATTCTCAGGTCTATAGTACCTGGGGGAGACTCTGTTGAGAGTGATTTGAGAGCTTAGATTGGTTTTCATAAAATTTATTATTAATAAATGATTAAGTATTGAACTGTTCTTTCAATCAACAAATATACGAAAAACAATGTTCATCCGCATATTGCTGAAGATTAATTAAGAAATACTGGTCGTCCCATATCTCATATGGGTTTTGACGGTTGTACGGAAAGTGTCTTCGGTCATTCCATAAAGTCACGGCCAACCGCCACCGTGAGTATGGATTTTACGTTGGGTCAACATAGGATTTAGGGGTTAGAATTATTAAATTAATCATGTTGTCGCTTTGACATTGTTTCGAAGGACAAAAATAGGTACTTTTTGGAGAAGATGTACTCCTTCTTTTGGGTATTTTCATTAAATACTCTAAAAAAGAGGATTTGGTGCATTTTGTATAATGTCTCGTTCGTTTGGGGTATAAGTGAGGATAATCATATAAAAATAGACCATTCATCGCACTTTTTGTCGTTTGGGTTTGTTATATTTGTGTGTGTTTATAAACTCTAAAATATCAATGTATGAAAAGCTGGAAAGTAGAAGCAGCCATCATAGCCGTGGGGCTGCTTTTGTTGGGAATCATGGTAAAAGGCGGTATCAACAATTTTGTGAATAAGGACCGTGTGGTCAGTGTGAAAGGGCTGGCCGAAATGGAAGTGCCTGCCGACAAGGTAGTCTGGCCTCTTGTCTACAAAGACATAGGTAATGACCCTGCACTGCTTTATGCCAATATGGAGAAGAAAAACGCTGCCGTCGTGAGTTTCCTTGAAAACAACGGTATTGAGAAGGAGGAAATCAGTATTGCACCGCCCGAAGTGATTGATATGCAGGCCGAACGTTACGTTGACCGCAACGTGGCCTATCGTTATAATGCCACGTCTGTCATCACTGTCACTTCCAAGAATGTGGATAGGGTGCGTAAGCTCATGTCGGGGCAGGCTGAACTCTTGAAGCAGGGTATTGCCATCACGGGAGGGGATTATAAATATAATGTGTCTTATGAATTCACCGGTCTCAACGAAGTGAAGCCCAGAATGATAGAGGAGGCCACGAAGAACGCTCGTGCTGCAGCCGAGAAGTTTGCCAAGGATTCGGACAGTGAACTGGGGAAAATCCGCAATGCCTCGCAAGGGCAGTTCTCCATAAGTGACCGCGATGCCTATACTCCTTATATAAAAAGCGTACGTGTAGTGACTACTGTGAACTATTATTTGAAGAAATAACGAACTCGTCCGCATCTTTCCAAGCGGGAAACTTTAGCCTGAACTCCTGCAGGGAGGAAAGGTTGAGGGAGGCGGTGGCAATCGCCTCTTCGTTGTCGGGCACAGTGGCAAGCACTTCCCCCTTCGGAGAGTAGACCACACTGCCTCCGCTGTGTGGAATGTCTCTGCCGTCCTTGCCGATACGGTTGACACCGCAGACATAACTGATGTTTTCCAGCGCGCGCGCTTGCAGCAGGATGTCCCAGACTTTCCGGCGGGGAATGGGCCAGTTGGCGACGTAAATCAGGAGGTCGTATTCATTGCTCGTATTGCGGCTCCAGACCGGGAAACGAAGGTCATAGCATACAAGCAGCAGTATATTCCAGCCGCGATATCGGATGATGGGACGCCGGTTGCCGGGGGTGAAATGTTCTGTCTCGTGCCCCATCCGGAAGAGGTGGCGTTTGTCGTAATAGTAAGCATTGCCTTCGGGCGTAAGGAAGAATGCGCGGTTGTAGTAGGATGGCTTTCCGCCTTCCGAGGCTGTTTCGCAGGCAATATAGCTGCCGGCAAGAGCAAGCCGGTACTCTTCGGACCATTGGCGCAGTGTTGCGATGGTTTCTCCCGTTGTGGGTTCGGCCAAGCTGGCGGTGTCCATACTAAAGCCGGTGGAGAATGTTTCCGGTAAAACAACAATCTCCGTTGTTCCACGAAGAGTTTCTAACTTCTCGCGGAGACGACGGAGATTTTCTTGTTTATTTTCCCAGACAATGTCTGTTTGCAAGATGCTTATTCGCATGGCATTAATGCTTAATACCTGATTAGATATTTCCTAAATCAAAATTTTCGGGATTTTTTCCTTTAAAGTTCTTGAAGTACAGTTTTATCTCGCGCATATCCTTTTCGATGTCTCCGGTAGGCATGACAGCCTTGGTAGAGGAGATGGTCTTGGAAGGATAATCAATCCCGATAAGCATGATGGGCACTTGTGTTTTAAGTGCTATGTAATAAAAACCTTTCTTCCAGTTGGGATTGGCTTTACGGGTTCCTTCCGGTGTAATAGCCAGGTGGAAATGCTTGCTGTTTGCAAACTTTTCGGTCATTTGGTCCACTAAGGAAGATTTACGTCCCCGGTTCACCGGAATGCCGCCAACGGCTTTGAATATCAGTCCCAGAGGAAAAAAGAACCATTCCTTTTTCATCATGAAACTGGTCTTGCGACCGATGGCACCATAAAACAATTTACCGATAAATAAGTCCCAATTGGAAGTATGGGGTGCCGCACAAATTACACATTTGTCGTAGTCGGGCACCGTCACGTTTGTCTTCCAGCCCAGCAGGCGATAATAAATGAAGCTATAAAAGGCTTTCTTCATCTTATTTCAGTTTGCCCATTGCGTCAATAATTTCGTCTACTTTTGCATTGAAGTCAGCACGAAGTTTTTTGTAGAAACCTTTTACATTTCCTGGCTCGGTGTGGCTGATGCGGCTTATGAATTCATCTTGCATTTTCAGAATTTCAGCCATCAGTTCATCGGCTTTTTGTTTGTCTGTTCCAGGCACATATAAGCTGTTTACAAGACACTCTGTGAACAATTCACCTGCAATATAGTTTATATTCTTCTTTAGTTCTTTTCTACTTGCCATAATCTTTACGTTTAAAATGAATAATCTGAATTATTTTCGGTAAAGATAATGTTTTTCTTTGTTAGTGTAGAGCAAAAAAGGGTTTTTATGTGTTTTTAATTTAGTAGTTTTGTGGAATTATTCCACAAACTGTGGACACATTCCACAGGGAAAAATGGAGGATGCCACCATGAATAAAGAACTGCCGTCTGCTTTTCTGCTTGATATATAGTTTGTTAGACGTAATGGATGAGATAGTGATAGATTGGCATCGGATTTGCTTTAATAGAAAGAAACAGGGTTAAATTTAATATACAAACAAGCATGAGACAGTTTTTTACGAAAAAAGAATTGAAACTAAAGAAGAAGAGGTTGCTGATGATGGTTGCCTGCATGGCGGTATTGTTGGCAGGTTACGTTATTCTGACTTGGCCTAAGAAGGTGGAATCGGAAGCTCCTACCGTGATTGTGGAATCTGCGGAAAAAGGAGATGTGGAGATATATGGCGAGTACGTGGGACGTATTCGCGCTCAGCAGTTTGTAGAGGTACGTGCGCGTGTGGAAGGGTATTTGGAGAATATGCTTTTCGCAGAAGGAACATATGTCACCAAGAACCAGGTACTTTTTGTGATAAACCAGGACCAGTATAGGGCAAAGGCTGACAAAGCTCGTGCACAGTTAAAGAAGGATGAAGCGCAGGCATTGAAGGCAAAGCGCGATTTGGAGCGTATCCGCCCCCTCTATGCGCAGAACGCTGCCAGCCAGCTGGATTTGGACAATGCCCAGGCTGCTTACGAGACTGCAGAAGCCTCAGTAGCGATGAGCCAGGCCGATTTGGACCAGGCTGAATTGGAATTGGGATATACGTTGGTCCGTTCTCCGCTATCGGGACATATCAGTGAAAGAAATGTGGATTTGGGAACATTGGTCGGACCGGGAGGCAAGTCCTTGCTGGCTACGGTTGTGAAAAGTGATACGGTTCTGGTAGATTTCAGCATGACGGCATTGGATTACCTGAAAAGCAAGGAACGGAATATCGATATAGGGCGTCAGGACTCTACACGTTCCTGGCAGCCGAACATTACGATTACTTTGGCGGATAATACCGTCTATCCTTATAAGGGCTATGTGGATTTTGCCGAACCTCAGGTGGACCCTCAGACCGGAACATTCTCCGTGCGTGCCGAAATGCCGAACCCTAACAAAGTGTTGTTACCGGGGCAGTTTACAAAGGTTAAGCTATTGCTGGATGTACGTGAGGGTGCTGTCGCCGTTCCTCAAAAGGCGGTTACCATTGAGAAAGGTGGTGCATATATTTTTGTGATGCGCCGGGACTCTACGGTTGAAAAGCGTTTCATTGAACTGGGACCTGAATTTGGCAACAATTGGGTGGTTGAGCGTGGTCTGGTTGCCGGAGAACAAATTGTGACTGAAGGTTTCCACAAGCTGACTCCGGGTATGAAAGTACGTGCCCAGGCTGCCGTTCCTAAAAAGGAGGAAGAGCAGACGAGTGATTCTCTGAACAAGCAGGTTGTTTCCGAAACGAAGCAGACTACTCCGGCTGAGAATAAATCAAAGGACAACAACCCTTCAAAGTAATGATGTTATGAAAGTAAGTTTCTTTATAGACCGCCCGGTATTCTCGGCGGTGATATCGATTGTGATTGTAATTGTCGGTATCATTGGCCTGACCATGCTGCCGGTAGACCAATATCCGCAGATAACGCCTCCCGTAGTGAAAATCAGTGCTTCCTATCCGGGAGCCAGTGCATTGACTGTTTCGCAGGCGGTGGCAACCCCTATCGAGCAAGAGATAAACGGTACTCCCGGTATGCTGTACATGGAGTCCAACAGTTCTAATTCCGGAGGATTTTCAGCTACGGTCACTTTCGACGTGTCTGCCGACCCGGATTTGGCTGCCGTAGAAATACAGAACCGTGTGAAACTGGCGGAGAGCCGTTTGCCAGCCGAAGTGATTCAGAACGGTATTTCTGTGGAAAAGCAGGCTCCCAGCCAATTGATGACTATCTGTCTGACTTCCAGTGACCCGAAGTTCGACGAAATTTATTTGAGTAACTTTGCTACTATCAATGTACTCGACTTGTTGCGCCGTATCCCCGGTGTGGGACGTGTTTCCAACATCGGTAGCCGCTACTATGCCATGCAGATATGGGCGTTGCCCGACAAACTTGCCAACTTCGGACTGACGGTGCAGGATTTGCAGAATGCCCTGAAGGACCAGAACCGTGAGTCTGCTGCGGGTGTTTTGGGACAACAGCCGGTGAAGGGACTCGACATTACTATCCCTATCACTACCCAGGGACGTTTAAGTTCGGCAAAGCAGTTTGAGGACATTGTGGTCCGTGCCAATGCCAACGGTTCCATTATCCGTCTGCGCGATGTGGCGCGTGTTTCATTGGAAGCATCTTCATATAGCACAGAGAGTGGCATCAACGGTGAGAATGCTGCCGTTCTCGGTATCTATATGCTTCCCGGGGCCAATGCAATGGAAGTTGCAAAGAGCGTAAAGGCTGCTATGGAGGAAATCAGTGCAAATTTCCCTGAGGGGATGAGTTATGAGATTCCCTTCGACATGACGACTTATATTTCCGAATCCATTCACGAAGTGTACAAGACGTTGTTCGAAGCGCTGATTCTGGTGGTGCTGGTTGTATTTCTATCCTTGCAAAGTTGGCGTGCGACGGTGATACCGATTGTTGCGGTACCTATTTCCCTGATTGGTACCTTCGGTTTCATGCTTATTTTCGGTTTCTCTCTGAACATACTGACTTTGCTTGGATTGATTCTCGCCATCGGTATTGTGGTGGATGATGCCATTGTGGTGGTGGAGAATGTAGAACATCTTATGGAGACGGAGAAATTGAGCCCGTATGAAGCTACCAAAAAGGCGATGAACGGATTGGCAAGTGCCTTGATTGCCACATCATTGGTGCTCTGTGCCGTGTTTGTGCCGGTAAGTTTCTTGAGCGGAATCACCGGACAGTTATACCGTCAGTTTACCATTACTATCGCCGTTTCCGTATTGCTTTCTACGGTAGTGGCCCTGACGCTTAGTCCCGTCATGTGTTCGCTCATATTGAAGCCCGACAGTGGAAAGAAAAAGAACATAGTTTTCCGCAAAATCAATGAATGGCTGAACTTGGGCAATCACAAATACGTGGCTGTCATTAACCGGGTCATCAGGAATCCCCGCCGCTTGATGAGTGCGTTCGGCCTGGTACTGGTTGCCATTTTCATTATCCACCGGTTGGTGCCTACCAGCTTCCTGCCGGTAGAAGACCAGGGCTATTTTAAGATAGAGTTGGAGTTGCCGGAAGGTGCTACTTTGGAGCGAACCCGTGTGGTGACCGACCGTGCCGTGCAATACTTGGAGAAGAATCCCTATGTGGCCTATGTGCAGAACGTGACGGGTAGCAGCCCCCGTGTGGGTAGCAACCAGGCACGCAGTGAGCTGACGGTTATTCTGAAACCGTGGGAAGAGCGTAAGGGGATTTCCATCGATAAGATAATGGAGAATGTGGAGCAGGATTTGAAGGAATATCCCGAATGCAAGGTCTATCTTTCCACGCCTCCGGTCATTCCGGGATTGGGTACCTCGGGAGGTTTCGAAATGCAGCTTGAGGCGCGTGGAGAGGCGACGTTTGACAACTTGGTGCAGGCGGCAGATACGCTGATGTATTATGCCCAGAAGCATAAGGAGCTGACGGGGCTTTCATCATCCTTGCAGTCTGAAATACCGCAACTTTATTTTGATGTGGACCGTGATAAGGTGAAAATGCTGGGTGTGCCCCTGGCGGATGTATTCTCTACCATGAAGGCCTATACCGGTTCAGTATATGTGAATGACTTCAATATGTTCAACCGTATATATAAGGTGTATATCCAGGCCGAGGCTCCTTATCGTGAGCATAAGGACAATATCAACTTGTTCTTTGTAAAGGCAAAGGACGGAGTGATGGTGCCGCTTACTTCCTTGGGAAATGCCTCTTATACCACCGGTCCGGGCAGTATCAAGCGTTTCAATATGTTTACCACTGCCGTCATCCGCGGTTCTGCGGCACAAGGCTACAGTTCCGGCCAGGCAATGGAGATTATGGAGCAGATTGCACGTGACCACTTGCCGGACAATATCGGTCTGGAGTGGAGTGGCCTTTCCTATCAGGAAAAGAAGGCGGGAGGACAGACGGGTCTTGTGCTTACGCTGGTATTCCTTTTCGTATTCCTCTTTTTGGCTGCGCAATATGAAAGTTGGACGGTGCCTATCGCTGTATTGCTTTCACTGCCGGTTGCCGCTTTGGGTGCCTATCTGGGCGTTGTGATATGCGGATTGGAGAATGATATTTATTTCCAAATCGGCTTGGTGATGCTGGTGGGGCTTGCGGCAAAGAATGCCATTTTGATTGTGGAGTTTGCCAAGGTGCAGGTTGACAAGGGAGGAGACTTGATACAGTCTGCCATCCATGCTGCCCAACTCCGTTTCCGGCCTATCCTGATGACTTCCCTCGCCTTTGTATTGGGAATGCTTCCTATGGTGTTGGCAAGCGGACCGGGCTCGGCGAGCCGTCAGGCCATCGGTACGGGTGTTTTCTTCGGAATGATATTTGCCATTGTATTCGGTATTGTGCTTGTACCGTTCTTCTTTGTCCTGGTATACAAGACAAAAGCCAAAGTGCAGCATAAGATTAAGAAAGACTGATTTTAAAGACAACGTTTATGAAAAGAAAGAACATATATATTATTTTGTTGCTGAGTATGTTTGCCCTTACCTCATGCAAGGTGGGCAAGAGCTATGTGCGTCCGGAGATGGCATTGCCGGATAGCCTGGCACAGCAGCAGGATAGCATGAGCGTAGCCGATGAACAGTGGCAGGCAGTTTATACGGACAGCACGCTGCGTGCTTTGATAGACCGTGCTCTGGAATATAACAAAGACATGCTGATTGCAGCTTCCCGTGTCAAGGAGATGGCTGCCCAAAAACGTATCAGTGTTGCCAACCTTCTGCCGCAGCTCACCGGAAAGGTGGAGGCTGAGCGCGAGGTGGAGAATTACGGTGGTCATAGCCGTGATGTAGGCAATACTTACGAAGCCAAGGCGTTGCTCTCTTGGGAACTGGACCTTTGGGGAAACTTGAGATGGAAGAAAGTGGCTGCTGTGGCCGAATATTTGCAAAGTGTGGAGGCGCAGCGTGCGTTGCGCATGACCATCGTTGCCGAAGTGGCGCAGGCTTATTATGAGCTGGTAGCCCTTGATACGGAACTGGAGATTGTGCGCCAGACACAAAAGGCGCGTGAAGAGGGAGTGCGCTTGGCGCGTATCCGTTTTGAAGGAGGGCTGACCTCGGAGACCTCTTATCAACAGGCTCAAGTGGAGTTGGCTCGTACGGCTACTCTTGTTCCGGATTTGGAACGCCGTATCTCTCTGAAAGAAAATGATATATCCTTCCTTGTGGGGGAATTCCCTACCCGTATCAAGCGTGTCAATTTTCTGCAGGAACTGGATGTGCCGGAGTTCTTACCGGTAGGTCTGCCTTCCGATTTGTTGGAACGTCGCCCCGATGTCCGTGTGGCAGAGCAGCAGTTGAGGGCTGAACATGCCAGAGTGAAAGTTGCTTATACCAATATGTTCCCCCGTTTGGCCCTGACCGGACAATTTGGATTGGAAAGTGATGTGTTATCCAATTTCCTGGAATCTCCCTATTCCTTATTGAATGGGGCAGTCTTGGCACCACTTTTCGGTTGGGGAAAGAACCGTGCTGCATTGAATGCACAGAAGGCTTCTTTTGAAGCCGAAGTGCATAGCTATGAAAAGACAGTGCTGAATGCTTTTAAGGAAGCGAAGAATGCCATTGTAGATTTCAATAAGATAAAGGAGGTCTACCAACTGCGTGCCAAACTTGAACGTTCTGCCAAGGGATATGTGGATTTGGCACAGTTGCAATACATCAACGGCGTCATCAATTATATGGATGTGCTCGATGCCCAGCGTGGTTATTTCGATGCCCAAATAGGGGTGAGCAATGCCATCCGCGACGAACTTATTGCCATGGTAAATGTCTATAAGGCATTGGGGGGTGGCTGGCAAACCGAATGACGTGTGATTAAAGAAGATAGCAAGGGCGTGTATGTACCGAAATATTTGATGGTATATACACGCCCTTGTTCTATAATTGGCTTATTTCATCTAGGATTCTGTATTTAGAGTCTCCTTGTTTTCTTTCTTTTCCTTTGCCTTTTCTACTTCAAGAGCTACGTTTACAGCATTCATGCCTTTAAGGCCACGTTCGAGGTCGAACGTCACAATATTGTTTTCTGCTATATCTGTCAGCACATTGTTAATGTGGAAAAAGTATTTTTCGACCCCGGATAAGTCCTTGATGAAGCCGAAGCCTTTCGATTCATTGAAAAACTCGATACGTCCTCTGCGGATGACCGGTTCTTCCTTGTCTTTTTTGGGAGTTGATATGACGATTTCTTCCAGCTTTATTTCTTCTTTGGGAGTGTTTTCTGCCGGAGGAGTAGAGGTTATCATGCCGTTTTCGTCAACATAGGCAATCATATCTTCAAAGCTATTGGCTTTGTTGGATAGTTTTTTTTCTTCTTTCTTTTTTTGTTTTTCAGCTCGTCGGGCGAGTCTTTTCTTTTCATTTTCACGCTTGTCTGCGGAGATGGATTTGGCCATGTATTTTTATTTATTGAGTTATAAAAAAAGCAGGGGGCATTGTTACAACACCTCCTGCTCTTGTCAGTAGTTAAGAATATTAATATCTTCTGGAGTTGTAACCGCCTCTTCTGTCGCGATTGCCGCCATTGGAAGGTCTTTCTTCGCGGGGGCGTGCCACGTTTACCGAGATTTGTTTGTGGTCAAATTCAGCACCGTTCAATTCGTCAATGGCTTTTTGGCCTGCTGCATCGTCCGGCATTTCTACGAAACCGAAACCTCTGGATCTTCTTGTTTCTCTGTCTGTAATGATTCTTGCAGAAGAAACTTCTCCGTACTCTGAAAATAAATCGCTCAAATCAGCGTCTGTTGTGCTGAAGTTTAAACCTGAAATGTAAATGTTCATTTGAAATTTTAATTAATTGTAATTATTAAATTGGAGTATGGAGAATAATTATGGAAGAGACCGCCTAATAATAGTTGTATATTAAAAGAAGAACAATGCGATAACGACTCGTAACTCAAACTTTGCGGCAAAGATAACACAATAAATCAGTTAATTGCTTTCTTCTCCTTTTTATTTTAGGATAAAAAACGATAAATGTCATTTTATACATTATTTCGGCCTCTCGTTTGCATATCTTACGAAAAAAAGCGAAATTTGCGACGCTTTTAAACGGAACTTTACTAACACCTTTAAATAATTAAGAGAAATGACTAAAAGTGCATTGCAAATTGCAAGGGCTGCCTATCAGCCCAAACTTCCGAAAGCGCTGAAAGGAACTGTTAAGGCTGCAGAAGGCGCAGCTACTCAGTCTGTTGCTGACCAGGAAGAAATCAAGAAATTGTTCCCCAACACGTACGGAATGCCTTTGATTAAGTTTGAAACTACCGATGAGGTGGTTAACTTCCCCGCAATGAACGTGGGTGTTATCCTTTCCGGTGGACAGGCTCCTGGCGGTCACAATGTGATTTCCGGTATTTTCGACGGTATCAAGAAGCTGAACAAAGACAGCAAATTGTATGGCTTTATTCTGGGCCCTGGCGGCTTGGTTGACCATAATTATATGGAACTGACTGCTGACATCATTGATGAATACCGCAATACGGGCGGCTTTGACATCATCGGTTCGGGCCGTACCAAGCTGGAAAAGGAAGAACAGTTTGAGAAAGGTTATGAAATCCTGAAGGAACTCGGCATCAAGGCACTGGTAATCATCGGTGGCGATGACTCCAACACCAATGCTTGCGTACTGGCTGAATACTATGCTGCCAAGAATTATGGCGTGCAGGTAATAGGTTGCCCCAAGACCATCGACGGTGACTTGAAGAATGATATGATTGAAACTTCTTTCGGTTTCGATACGGCTTGCAAGACTTACTCTGAAGTAATCGGCAACATCCAACGTGACTGTAACTCTGCCCGTAAATACTGGCACTTCATCAAGCTGATGGGACGTTCTGCTTCTCATATCGCTTTGGAATGTGCATTGCAGGTACAGCCCAATATGTGTATCATCTCTGAAGAGGTTGAAGCTAAGGATATGTCTTTGGACGACATCGTGACCAGCATTGCCAAGGTCGTTGCCGAACGTGCAGCCCAGGGTAACAACTTCGGTACGGTTCTTATCCCCGAAGGATTGGTTGAATTCATCCCGGCCATGAAGCGTCTAATTGCTGAGTTGAACGACTTCCTTGCTGCCAATGCAGAAGAGTTTGCTCAAATTAAGAAATCTCACCAACGCGATTATATCATCCGTAAACTCTCTCCGGAGAATGCGGCCATCTACGCAAGCTTGCCCGAAGGCGTGGCTCGCCAGTTGTCTCTGGACCGCGACCCGCACGGAAACGTACAGGTATCTCTGATTGAAACAGAAAAGTTGCTGTCCGAAATGGTTGGCACTAAGCTGGCTCAGTGGAAAGAAGAGGGCAAGTTCGTAGGCAAGTTTGCTGCACAGCACCACTTCTTCGGTTACGAAGGACGTTGCGCTGCTCCGTCAAACTTCGACGCTGACTACTGCTACTCTTTGGGTTATGCAGCATCTGCATTGATTGCTAACGGAAAGACCGGTTACATGTCTTCTGTACGCAACACTACTGCTCCTGCCGAAGAATGGATTGCAGGCGGTGTGCCCATCACTATGATGATGAACATGGAACGTCGCCACGGTGAAATGAAGCCGGTTATCCAGAAGGCTCTGGTGAAGCTGGACGGTGCTCCGTTCAAGGCATTCGCCGCTCAGCGTGATCGTTGGGCTATGGAAACAGACTATGTTTATCCGGGTCCTATCCAGTACTTCGGTCCGACAGAAGTTTGTGACCAGGCTACGAAGACTTTGCAGTTGGAGCAGGCTAAATAAGTTGACGCATCAACTAGTTGACAATAAAACGGAGGGGCGGTTCATTCCGCCCTTTCTTTTCATTTACTCATGGCAACCAAGACCTCCACAAATTCCCGGCGCAGAACTGCTGCCGTTCGTCGTTCTTCCTCTCCGCGGAGCAAGAAGAAAATGCAGCCGCGTACCATGCCCGTATGGTTGCGCAATCTTTTGGCGGTCTGTATCATTCTTGTTTTTTCTACCGGCTTTTACTGGTTTTTCATTCGTCCTTATGCTTATCGCTGGAAGCCTTGTTATGGTCAGAAAGGTTACGGTGTATGTATGCCTTGCAACTATGAGGTGCATGGCATAGACATATCCCACTATCAGGGAAAGATAGATTGGGAACTCCTGACACATAATAGAGAAGCCCAATTTCCCATTCACTTTATTTTTCTGAAAGCTACCGAAGGCGGCGATCATGGTGACGATACGTTTACGCAGAACTTCGGCCAGGCGCGTAAATACGGTTTTATCCGTGGTGCCTATCATTATTTTATCCCTAAGACCGATGCCCGCAAGCAAGCCGATTTCTTTATCCGTACCGTGCAGCTGGCAAAGGGAGACCTGCCTCCCGTACTTGATGTGGAGACTACCGGCAAGCAGTCACCGCAGGAACTTAAAACGGCAGTCAAGACTTGGCTGGATAGGGTAGAGGCGCATTACGGCGTAAAGCCTATTCTTTATACTTCCTATAAATTCAAGAAACGCTATCTCAGCGATTCCATTTTCAATGCTTATCCTTATTGGATAGCCCATTATTATGTAGATTCCGTGCGTTATGAGGGCAAGTGGCACTTTTGGCAGCACACGGATGTAGGCACTGTGCCCGGTATTGAAGAAGAGGTGGATTTGAACGTCTTTAATGGTACAATGGAGGAACTTTTGGAGCTTACGTTGAAAACTCCTTGTATAGAACGCTAAAGGTCAACTTTAGCTTCCTGATATTGACCTTTAGCTTTTTAGTATTGACCTTTATTATTTTTGGAATTTCACTGCCGCCCACCGGTTCTTCTCACGATGGTGGACAAAGTGCAGCCCGTTGCGTTCGGCTTCTTCGCGGATGACGGGAATGTCATCTATGTAGAAACCGCTCATCAACAATTCCGCTCCGGGATTCATGCGGGCTATGTAGTGCTTCATATCTGCCAGGAGGATATTGCGGTTGATGTTGGCGATAACCATATCAAAAGGACCTTTGCTTTCCAGAGAGGAGGCATCGCCTTGGGATACGGCAATATTGTCCACTCCATTCAATTCTATATTTTCGAGGGAGTTGCGCACACACCATTCATCTATGTCGATAGCTGTACAAGGGGAGGCTCCACGCATGCGTGCCAGTATGGCAAGGATGGAAGTCCCACAACCCATATCGAGCAATGCTTTGCCTTGCAGGTCACTATCCAGCAGTTCGCCTATGATGAGGCTTGTTGTCTCGTGGTGCCCTGTGCCGAATGCCATTTGCGGATTGATGACGATGTCATATTCTGCTTGTGGGACATCGTTGTGAAAAGTGCTGTGAATGACACAACGGTCTCCGATAACGATGGGCTGGAAGAAGTTCTTCTCCCATTCCTCGTTCCAGTCTTTGTCTTCGGTTTCTACGAAATTATATTCTATCTGTGTATCGGGCAGAGGGAAGTCTGCAAGTGCTTCTTTGAGTAGAGATTCGTTATACAGCTCTTTCTGTATATAGGCAGTGATACCGTCGGTCTGCTCAACAAAACTTTCAAAGCCAGCTTCACCCAAGACTCCGGAAAGTACATCGTTGACTATTTCTGTGCACGGAACAGTGCGGAATGTAAATTCTAAATATTTCATCGGAATATGATTGTTTGTTAAATGCAGAAGAAGATTTTAAAGAACAAATCTATTTCTGCGTATCTTTGTTTTCACACTGCAAAGGTAATGTAAACCGAGGGCAGAATAAAATGAACTTGTTCATTTTTTATGCGGAAGTGCCGCTTGCCTCGTCAAAAGGCGGGGTATTTAGGGAATTCCCTATAAATCTTTGGGGAAAATCTGCTGCATGGGATAAAATCCGGCGTTATCTTTGTGACGTGAAGAAATAGATAAACGTAAAATCCATAAACCAAACTAATATGAAAAAGATTGTTTTTTTATCGCTTTTTGCCTTGTGCCTCCCATGGACACTGGTGGCACAAAGTATAGATGACGACCTTTACTACACTCCTTCCAAGAATAAGGAAGAGAAAAAAGAAGAGGTGAAGCAGGAGAAGAAAGTCGCTGCTCCCGTAGAAGAGATTGTAGTAAAGTCGAATGTACCGACCACTGTCTATTCATCGCCGGGAAGCACTACTGTTGTAGTAAAAGACCGTAAGGGAAACACCCGCGATGTGGACGAATATAACCGCCGTTATGACTCCCGCGACAATGATTTCGTGATGGAGAACGATACCCTTTACATCAATGAAAAAGAAGATGACGGCCTGGACGGCGAATGGGTGAACGGTGAATTTGAAGGTTCGCAGGATGATTACGAGTATGCTACCCGTATCATCCGTTTCCGTAATCCCCGTTATGCCATCAGCATCAGCAGCCCGCTATATTGGGATGTGGTCTATGGCTTGAATTCCTGGGATTGGAACGTGTATACCGACGGATTATATGCATATGCTTTCCCTACATTCACCAACCGCTTGTGGTGGGATTGGCGCTATAACTCTTATGGTTGGGGCGGTTATCCTTACTATGGCTGGGGATGGAACAGCTGGTACGGTCCGAGCTGGAGCTTTGGCTGGGGCGGCTGGTACGGCGGTGGCTGGTGGGGACATCATCATCACCATCACTATCATCCCGGATATTATCCCGGTGGCGGTGGTCATTGGGGAGGCGGCCATTGGGGAAATGCATATACCAATAGACGTTCTTATGGTCCGAGCCGTTCTTCTTATGCCGGAAACAGAGTATCGTCCTCTACTTCCCGCCGTTCTTCTACTGTAAATGGAGGGCAGGCTGTACGTCGTAGCAGTACTACTTCCGGTCAAGTGAGACGTAGCAGTACCGGTACGTCAACCCGTCGGGTGGTAGGTACAAGAAGTTCGTCTACAGTTCGTTCAAGTTCTTCTGCAACTCGCTCAAGTGTAAACCGTTCGAGTGCGGCTTCTACCCGCCGTTCCACTTACACCCGTCCAAGCAGTACGCGTAGTAGCTCATATAATAGTAGCGTAGAAGGAGTTCGTAGCAGTCGTTCTTCCGGTGTACGCTCTTCTGTTGGAACTTCCACTCGTAGCAGGACTTCATCGACTTATAACAGAGGTTCAAGCGCCGCACCGGCACGCAGCTACTCCAATGACAACAATCGTAGTAGCAGTCGTTCATATTCTGCTCCAGTACGTTCATCCAGTAGCACCCGTTCTTCTTCCAGCTTCTCTTCAGGCAGTAGCTCACGTTCCAGTTACTCCAGTGGTGGTGGCGGTGGTGCCAGTCGTTCCAGTGGCGGCGGTGGTTCCAGAAGACGGTAAGTATAAGTATGTTTTAATCTAACAAGACTAAGAATTATGAAGAAGATAACCATGATAGCCCTTGCTATGTTTACAGCTGTAGGCGCAGGGGCACAGACAATATATGATGCAACGAATATTGCACAGAAGGAATTGAATGGAACCGCCCGTTTTGTCGGAATGGGCGGAGCTATGGGAGCATTGGGTGGTGATATTTCTACCATAGGAACCAATCCTGCCGGTATCGGTATTTATCGTAGCAATGATGCTATGTTTACCTTTGGCTATTCAATGACGGGCACAGAAAGCAATTATGTAGGTAATAAATTTGAAACGAACAAGAACCGCTGGAGTTTTGATAATGCCGGTTTTGTGATAGCTTCGAAGATAGGCAATCATACTCCTTTGCGGTATGTGAATTTTGGTTTTAATTACCACAAATCAAAGTCATTCTATAAGAATATGACGATGCAGGGGTTGATGGGAAGCATAGATAATCAATATGTATCTCAAGTGCGGAGTATGGCGCAGCAGGCTACGGATGCAGCTTATGCGTTCTATCATCGTCCTCAATATGATTACCCGGATCAAGGAGCTTATTTGGACTATGGTCGCAAGGATATTTATCAACATAATTATGCTGGATGGCTGGGGACTATGGGGTATCAAGGTGCACTTGTTCTTGAGGATATAGAAAGTGAGGACTATAATACTTATCTTCCTTATATTCCTTCCGAAGCGGATGCTTATTTCTTGTCGCGTGAGCGTGGCGGTATTGACCAATATGATTTCAATATCTCCTTCAATATAAATGACCGTTTTTACTTTGGTGTTACTCTGGGTGCTTACGATGTGGATTACAACAAATATTCTCTCTATGATGAAATGTATGCCTACAAATGGGAGGGCGACGGGCAGATTTATGAGGAAGGCTACTCTTTGGAGAGCTTTAACCGTATACACGGTTCGGGTTTCGACTTCAAATTCGGTGCCATCTTCCGGCCGATTGAGGATTCTCCGCTTCGTATAGGTTTGGCTGTGCATACTCCTACTTATTACAAACTGACTTATACTACGGGAGCGTTGCTGACTTCGGATTTGTTTTTACCGAATGAGGCTGGGGATGAAACTCTTACTCGTACCACTGTGGATACTTATTCTGCATTAGGCGGTAGAGATATGGACCGTGATTTTAAGCTGCAAACCCCGTGGGTATTTAATGCAAGTTTGGGCTATACAGTCGGTAATAATCTGGCTTTGGGAGCTGAATATGAATATGAGGACTACTCAAGCATGAAGTTCAAATATCCTGAAGGTGACGAGATGGCATGGGAAACGGGTGAGGCTGACCTCTGTATGAAGGGGGTAAGTACGCTTCGTTTAGGAGCAGAATACAAGCCGATACCTGCTTTCTCTCTGCGTGCCGGTTACAATTACAGTACTGCAGCCTATAAAAAGGATGCTATTAAGGCATTGCCTTCCAATTCTATAAATACAGATACGGATTTTGCCAATAGCAAATCGATGAATACTTTCACTTTAGGTATCGGTTATCGCTTTTCTTCGTTTTATGCGGATTTGGCTTATAAATTCGATACTTATAAATCTGATTTCTATCCGTTTTATAATGATATAAATGGCTTGGTAACACCGCCAACAACGGAAGTTACCAACACTCGCAGTAAAGTGCTATTTACATTGGGCATGCGTTTTTAGAAGAACAATTTTCATTGCAGATAACCTTTCATTGTCAATACCTTAGGGTATAAAAGAACTCCCCGGAATGTACAAATACATTTCGGGGAGTCTTGTGTTATAGGGGAGGGATTACAGATACCATGCCACGCCAAATGAATAGGGAGATACTTCCGGTCCCTTGTCTTTCTGGAATAATCCGTATGTGGAGTAGCGCAGGTAAATGCCGATATTACCATAACCGGCTTGTGCCAGCAGGTTTATGCCGACGGGCTGCACATACATACCTTTGCCTACGGTTTTCTTCTTGCCTCCGTTGATGTGTGAGAATGACTTCACGCTGTGACGTATCTCAAATTCGGGACCGGCATTGAAGAACACTTTGTTTCTTCCCACTCTTTGCTGCCATTCCATCAATACGGGTACACGGAAGAAGAAATGGCGCAGACGGCTTTTATTGTAACTGGTGTCTTCGTTGCCTGCGGTGAAGATGCTGGTTCCGTTTTCCTTCAGCAAGGCATAGTTACCGTCGATATTGAAAGAACGGTATCCCCAGCTGACTCCCAGGTTGATTCCCCAATGCGGGTTCTTCTTGAAGTTGTGATATACGGAGAGGATGTTGAAGCCGAATTCCCATGACTTGGATAAGTCGAGTCCCATCTTGTCGCTTGCTCCGAAGGAAAGGAAGTCGTTAGCCAGCCGGCTGTAGCCAATATACAGACCGGAACAGTGCGGTTCGTAAGCATTGTATCTTCTCT
This sequence comes from Bacteroides sp. AF25-38AC, assembly GCF_003602995.1. NCBI lineage: Bacteria > Pseudomonadati > Bacteroidota > Bacteroidia > Bacteroidales > Bacteroidaceae > Bacteroides > Bacteroides sp. AF25-38AC. The sequence goes on from NZ_QTMD01000009.1 coordinate 124,999, forward strand.
TTTTGGGGATGAATGGCAGGGCGTCGAGGAAAGTGCGCTTGTCTGCATCCACTTTCTCGAGATAGACTCCTTCATAAATTTGTACTTCTTTCTTTTCTCCGTCTTCCAACTGCTCTTCGTACACCTTGATGCGCATGTCTCCTTTTCCTTTCCGGATGATGATGGAGTCTCCTTGTGTCTGTACTGTAGCTTTCTGTTCAGGGTCAGTCTGTTGTTGTGCTGCCATGCGGCCGGCCGGCACAGCAAGCAGGCAGGCCAAAATCATAATTCTGGTTTTCATATCGTATATTGTTTTTAGTGTTATTCCGATTTGTAAAGCATATCCATCATTTCCTTTTCACTGAGCAGACCCTCTATGTAAATCAAAGTGCCCATGGAGTCTTTTCCTATCTTGAAAATGATGTAGCGGTTCAGCTTCTTTCCATTGCGTTCCACCTCTTTCAGTTGGTAATAAGCGCTGCGCAGCACACCGCTTTCCATTACCTCCTGCGCCTTCTTTGCGTTATCTTGCTTGTCGTGTACAATGGCCTGCTGAATTTCCCGGCGATAGGGGGATACATTCTTGAACACAAGGCTCTTGTAGGTAGTCATGCGGTAAGATTTCAGGATACTGCCGTTCAGTTCTACCCTGGTCACGTCCTTTTGCTCGCCATACTTGCTGAATAGGTCGGCTATTTGCAGTCTCTCTTGTGCATGTACAAAGGCTGGCAGGCAAATCAGCAGGGAAAAGAGGCACAGACTACGTATGCAAATCAGTATAGATGTTTTCATAACCTTGTTATATTAGTGTTGAAACAGTAAGTTGCTTAAATCTTCATCCGTGAAGCTGGCGTTCTGCAGGGCTTCTAGTGCTTTGGCTTCCACCAGTTTCTCGTCTGTATACCGCTGGCCGTCGATGACGACATAATTTTCGGGAACACCGGAAAGCGGAAATATAATCTTAGCTACCCCGAGAAGCAGGAGCAATCCGGCGGCAATGCCGCTGACAGCATAGAATGTGCGATAGAGACGGAAAGGCTTCCGCTGTGCGGGTACTTCCTTTGCCGATTCTGTTGTTACGGATTTTTCCTCTGTCGGTTCTGCCATTGAAGTTGCTTCCCGGTTCAGATAAGCGAATAGGGGGCGGTACGTTTGCAGGTGCTCCGGCACTTCCTCTTCGGTAAAGAAACGGCGCAGTTCACGCTCTTCTTCGCAGGAAGTTTCCCCTTCGAAATATTTATCCAGCAGTTCATCTATCTTCATGGCTCATTTCTCCTTTCTTTTCTTTCTTGTATGGTTCGCAGGTAAACGTCTCTCACTTTCTTCCGGGCTCTTGACAGATTGCTGCGGATGGCTTCCGGTCCGCATCCCGTGATTTCGGCGATTTCGTCCGTTTCGTATCCTTCGATGTCCTTCATCCGCATGATGGTGCGTTGAAGATTGGGCAGCGAGTCGATGATTTCGTGCATCAGGTGGATTTCATCTTTGATTTCCAACAGCCGTTCCGGTGTTCCGGTGGGGGATGCCGCCTGCACAATGTCGAGAGATAGGGTGTCGTTGCGTTTGCAGCGCCACATATCTATACAGATGTTGTGCGTCAACGTCATGGCAAATGCTTCGATGCTCCGGTATTGCTCCAGTTCAAGCCTTTTGTTCCATAGCTTGAGCAGTACCTCCTGGACGGCATCTTCTGCATCCTCCGGTTCGTCGGTCAACTTCCGTGCATAGTTCAACAGCTTGGCACGGAGTGGAAGAACGGTTATTTTGAATTCTTTGAGTTTCATTTACACAGATAAGACGAATGGGAAATACAAACGTGACATTGTAACGTGAAAAAAGTTGGAATAAAAAAAGGGACTTACTAACATTAGCAGTCCCTTTTCTTCACATTACTATAAAAGTATAGGATTATTTCTTGAAATAGCGGTTGTACAGACCTTCGAAACCTTTACCGTGACGGGCTTCGTCCTTAGCCATTTCGTGAACGGTGTCATGGATAGCGTCGAGGTTCAATGCTTTGGCACGGGTAGCGATACGCTTCTTGTCTTCGCATGCACCTGATTCTGCGTTCATTCTCTTTTCGAGGTTTGTCTTGGTGTCCCATACGCAGTCACCCAGCAGTTCAGCGAATTTAGCAGCGTGTTCTGCTTCTTCCCAAGCGTAACGCTTGAAAGCTTCTGCAACTTCAGGATAGCCTTCACGGTCTGCCTGGCGGCTCATTGCCAAGTACATACCAACTTCTGTACATTCGCCCATGAAGTGGTTGTTCAGGTCTTTAATCATTTCGTCGTCGCAACCTTTGGCTACGCCGATTACGTGTTCGTCGGCAAATACCAGCGGGCCGTCAGCTGTTGCTTCTTCAACTTCTACGAACTTGCTTGCGGGAGCTTTACACAATGGGCACTTTTCGGGAGCTGCATCTCCTTCGTATACGTAACCGCATACAGTACATCTAAATTTTTTCATTTTCTCTCAGATTTTAATTAGTTGAATTAGTTATTCTTTGTTGTTCTTAAACGTTCTTCTTCTATGCAATGTTTACAGATTCCTTTATAATAGTAGTGGATTTCCTGCACATCGTGCCCGTCCATATCCATGTCGACCACTTTCTTGATGTTGTTATTGCACATCAAGTCATAAATCTTTCCGCAACGCTTGCACAAGAAATGACCGTGCGGGCTGGTATCGGCATCATAACATGTGTTACGCTCGTCGATAGTCAGGGTTTGTGCGGCACCTTGCTCGCTCAGTAGTTTCAAGGTATTGTATACCGTTGTTTTAGACAGTGTCGGTATGGAGGGAGACAGTGACGTATAGATTTCATCCACCGTGGGATGCGTACGATGCTCTATCAAGTAATTCATGATGGCTATGCGCTGTACTGAAGGCTTGATATTATGATTCTGCAATCGTTTTACTACATCCATATAATCTAAAGTTTCAAACTTGTAATTATTACATTTTTAATTCACTTGCAAAGATAGGAAGTTCCTATAATTCTCCAAAAGATTTTTGGAAAATTTTTAGTTGCGGTCATTAAAATTGTTTATATATGTTCCTCTTCTTGTAGGCAGGTTGCCGTATTTTTGCCATAAAAGCGAAGGCAGGATGCACCCGGCTTCAGTCGGTTTCTCGTGCAGATATAGAGAAAACGTTTTTCTCTTATCTCTCTTAATCAGAATTTTGCCGTATCTTTGCACCGAATAAATAATATAGCATCCTTATGAATTACGGATATGTAAAAGTAGCGGCGGCTGTGCCCCGTGTCAAGGTGGCTGACTGTAAGTTCAATGCCTCAGAGATTGAAAAAGAGATTATTATAGCCGACGGGAAAGGTGTGCAAATCATTGCTTTCCCCGAGTTGTGCATTACCGGATATACCTGTGGCGACCTCTTTGCCCAGCAACTTCTGCTCGAAGAGGCAGAAATGGGATTGATACAGATTCTGAACAATACGCGCCAGATGGATATTATCTCGATATTGGGCATGCCCGTCGCACTGAACGGCGTGTTGCTGAATGCGGCGGTTGTCATCCAGAAAGGGAAAGTGCTGGGCGTTGTCCCGAAGACTTATCTTCCCAATTATAAGGAGTTTTATGAGAAGCGCTGGTTTACTTCCGCATGTGATGTGGCAGAAAACAGTGTGCGCCTTTGCGGGCAGATTATTCCGATGGGGAGAGACCTGCTGTTCGAAACGGCGGATACCACTTTCGGAGTGGAGATATGCGAGGACTTGTGGGCACCCATACCGCCCAGCTCCACGCTGGCGCTGCAAGGTGCGGAAATCTTGTTCAATCTTTCGGCCGACAATGAAGGTATCGGCAAGCACAATTATCTGCGCTCGCTCATCAGCCAGCAGTCGGCACGATGCATTGCCGGTTATGTATTCAGCTCATGCGGTTTCGGAGAATCCACTACGGATGTGGTGTTTGCCGGCAACGGACTGATTTATGAGAACGGGACTCTGCTGGCGGCAAACGAACGCTTCTCTTTCGAAGGGCAGGTGGTCATCAGTGAAATTGATGTGGAACACTTGCGTACGGAGCGCCGGGTGAATACGACCTTCGCGGCTTGCCATGCAAATTGTGTTTCGGCCCTTCCGGTACGAATCTCTACGGAGTATGTCAACAGCAGGGATTTGAATCTGACACGTACTTTTGAACCGCATCCATTTGTTCCGCAGGGGATAGCGTTGGACGAACGCTGTGAGGAGGTATTCTCCATCCAGGTGTCCGGACTGGCGCAACGTCTGGTGCATACTAAAGCGAAGAGTGCCGTTATCGGCATTTCGGGTGGACTGGATTCTACGCTGGCGCTGCTGGTTTGCGTAAAGACTTTCGATAAGTTGGGATGGTCCCGCCAGGGTATTGTCGGTGTCACCATGCCGGGATTCGGAACGACCGACCGTACTTACACGAATGCCATCGACCTGATGAACTCCCTCGGTGTGACTGTCCGCGAAGTCAGTATCAAGGAGGCCTGCATACAGCATTTCAAAGACATAGACCATGATGTCCATGTGCACGACGTGGTTTACGAGAATGCGCAGGCACGGGAGCGTACCCAAATCTTGATGGATATTGCCAACCAGACCTGGGGAATGGTTATCGGTACGGGCGACCTTTCGGAACTTGCTTTAGGATGGGCCACTTACAACGGCGATCACATGTCGATGTACGGTGTGAATGCCAGCGTCCCCAAGACTCTGGTGAAGCACTTGGTGAAATGGGTGGCAGAGCATGATATGGACGATGCTTCACGTGCTACCTTGCTCGATATTGTGGATACTCCCATCAGCCCGGAACTGATTCCGGCAGATGAGAACGGTAATATCCAGCAGATTACCGAGGATTTGGTGGGGCCGTATGAGCTTCACGACTTCTTCCTTTATTACTTCCTGCGCTGCGGTTTCCGTCCTTCCAAGATATTTTTCCTGGCAGCACACACATTCAAGGGGATGTATGATGAAGAAACCATCAAAAAATGGTTGCAGACTTTCTGCCGTCGTTTCTTCAACCAGCAGTTCAAGCGTTCCTGTTTGCCGGATGGTCCGAAGGTGGGCAGTATCTCTCTGAGTCCGCGCGGTGATTGGAGAATGCCGAGCGATGCTTCGTCGGAGATGTGGCTAAGGGAGGTGGAAGGACTCTAATTCTTTACTTCGGGTATGCCGTAATATCGATATGGGTATTTGATGACTGCATCTTGTTTGCATTCTTGCTGCATGTATTTTGCAGTGCGACTGCAAACGTGTTGCAGTATCACTGCATAACTGTTGCAGTCGTACTGCATATCGGTGTGCAGTGCCACTGCAACGGCTTTGCAGTGGCACTGCAAAATGTATGCAGGATTTTGCAGTAATAAGCTGCTGATTGATAACTAGTTGTAAAAGTAGGGATATGCTGCGTGTATGGAAAAGTGCAGCTTAGTTTCGTTTCCCGTAGTATCGTTTGTAGATTTTCTTGTATTCTTTTCCCTTTTTGAAACTATCCAGCCATGTGTTGAGGCTGTCCAGCAGGATAGGGGACTGTTTGCTTACCCCCCAGGAATAGAATTGCGTGAAGCTGATGGCGGTATTGATGTCTATTTGAGGAATGCTGTCGGCTGCGGTACGGGCAATGCTTTCGTCGCATACGGCATAGTCGATGTCTCCATGGGCTACCAAGGCAATCAGTTGTTCGGAACCGTACTTCTCTATTTCCTCAACGTAGATGGTGTCGCCTATCTCATTTCCCAGGTTGCGGATGCGTAGTATGGAAGGGGAGCCTTTCACTACGTGCAGTGTCTTTCCAGCCAGGTCCAGTTGGCTTTTGATGAATAATGACGAGTCGGAAATATTCTCAAGCTTGCGTTGCACCAGCACTTGCTTGTTCAGCACAATAGGGGTGGTAAGCAGCAAGGAGTCTTTCAGCTCACTGGTGGCGAGGATGCCGTAAGCAATCACGTCATATTGCCCGTCGGCCAGGCCTTCCAGCCGCTTGTTGAAGCTCATTTCCGGTGATATGGCCGCTTGCAGCCCGTGGTCGCGTGCAAAAGCTTCTATCAGCTCGTAGTGGAAACCGGACAAGGTGTCATCATCCACATAGAAACTGATGGAGTTGTATTCCGTCGAAGCATGTATGATGCCTTCGGCAGCTATCTCGGCATAATCGCGCGGATGACCTTTCGGTTTCTCTTCTTTCTTGATGAGATAGTGGGCAATGAGAGCCGCTGCAATTCCCAGAAGTGCGTATTTGAACAGTCTGCTTTTCGTCATACAGTCATCTGTTAGTCATAGAAATTCCATGAGACGCCAATTTTGAACAAGCGCGGATTGATGGGGTAGTGCGGCACCAGGAAGGAATTGGCGCTTCCCATACCCGCGTTGACGTGATACATCATGGCAAAGATACGCGTCCGCTTCAAGTGCAGGTTGGCATATACGTTTACGATGGGGTAACCGCCTATTTCCACCAAATCGTCCGTAGGTTGCAGATGGAACTGCTGGACGCCGGGTGCATAGGCAGGTGCGTTGTACTTGGTGAAGTAACGGACATCGGCACCCAACTGAACGGTCAGCACCTTCTTGGCGAGTTTAGCCAGTATATAGAAGTTATGGTAGAGCGAGAGTTGGGGCAATGGAAGTACTGTTTCATTGCTCGTCTTCTGCCAGGTCACCTCATTGTCCAGGTGGAAGACACCGAGGCGGAAGTCTTGTTTCAGTGTGGCGGACAGCACTTGTATGTTGCCTCCGTTCTGTTCGGGCAGGGCGCTTTGGTTGAAGTAGGTGTAGTTCTTGATATTCTCTACGCCGGCACGGAGATTGGTTCCCCAACGGGAAATGTTCAGCTCGCCTTCCACACGCGTACGGAATTCCTTGTCCATGTTGTCGTTGTCCCAGTTGTAGTGGTTGGAGTGGTAATGGCGCATGTAGAAGGAAGGAAGCGTGTTGCTCACATAACCGCGGGCGTAGAAGTTCACCGTATCTTTCCATAGACGGAAGTTCAGGTCCAGATTGGCGTTGACGCGGAACTGCCCGATGGCTTTGTCTACCAACCCCACTTCACCGTTTACGTTGTAGTGCAGCAGTTTGCCTTCGCGCTTGGCGAGTTCGCCACCCAGGAAGATTTCCTGCTCGGTGTAGCGGATGCGGCGCATGTCGGTAAGTGTGTCCGTATTCATCAGGTCGTACCGGCTGAACTTGTGGGAGATATAAGCCGTAAGTCCGGCTTTGGCGTATTTGTTGAAACCTTCCAGCAAGGCTATTCCGAACACGTTCTTTACACTGAATGCCGTGGTGGAGTCGTTGCTGTAATTCTTGTAAAGCTTGTAGTCTTCCGGGAAGAATCCTTCGGGCTCGCTTCCCGAACGGAATTGGTGCCGCGACCGCTCTACTTTCAAGGTATGGATAAAGCTGGTGACGGGGACGAACTCTTCTTCGAAAAGTGAGTCGTTGTCTGCGGTAGAAACAGACGGCGGGCTGTCATTGGCAGCTGCAAGTGTGCTGACCGATTTTGATGCTATGCTGTCGTTTGGCAATGCTATGTCGTTGTTCGAAGCGGATATTTCGGATTCAGAGGACGGGGAGGATGAGGCTTTGGGTGCGGATACCGTCGGTTTGCCTTCTTGTGTGTTCCGTACTCTCCGCGTAAAACCAAGACGATAGCGCTGTGTCAGATAGATATAAAAATCCTTGTTACGGTTGGAACTCTGTTCCAATTTGACCGGAATAGTGGTGGACTCGTACTCTTTCTTTCCTCCGGACATGTTTTCGGGACGGGTGATGTATTGGTCGTCTGCAATACCGCCGTTCTCGTTCATCTTCAGGAAAAAGTTGTTGTAGACTGCTTGTACCTGGTATTTCTCGCCGATATAGCTACCGAACAGACCTGCATTGAAGTGCGAGGTGGACTGGTTCTGGTAATAACCGCGTCCGTACAGATAGTCGATGTTAAAGCCAAATGCCAACTGCTTGTTGACGTTGACGGAGAAGTAGGACTTGAAGCGTTCTTCACCGTTCACTTTGCTGCCGGCTTTGTAGTAGGTAAGATTGGTGTAAGGCACGTTGCTGTTGGTGAAAAGCACCTGGTCGGGACGTGTGAAAAAACTGGAGAAGGGAGCCATGAAGATGGTAGGTTCGCTTTCCTCCCGTTCGAAGAACAGACGTGAGAGGCGTGGAGAACCTAAATTTCCCAAGTAGTTGTAATGGCCGAACATTCCTTCCACCAGATTGGTGCTCTGGAAGTTGAGGCTGGCTGTGTCGGCAGGTATGATGGTACGGTTGCCCAGTGTCTCACTTAGTTTCCACATGTAAAGCTTGGGTGGAAGACTTTGAATCTCAGTATTGGTACTGTCTTCCAGATTGTCCGGCTGGGTATTCGGGTCAATCTGGTTACCGAACCGGTCGCGATTGTTCATCGGGTTTAAGGTGTTTTGCGCCATAGCCCCCCATATCCCTATAACGGACAGAAATATATATGTCAGTACAATTCGTCTCATAATTAGGCGCAAAGATACAATAAAAAATTATTTGCTTACTGAATTCAGCCTTTTTTGCTTCTTTTAAACTGTCTTGTTTTCTGTTTTGTTCTATACTGCTTCCGGTTCTCTGCCCTTGAATCCATGCTTTTTCCGGCTTGAAATGAAATAAGCCCTTGCAATAAAATATCACAAGGGCTTATCCGTTTTCCTTTATCTCTTATTCTGGCGTAAAGTTCCTCCTCTTATGGGGAGTGGCTTTACACAGCCTTTCATTTCATTTCCTGAATAAGTTCCATCCCTTTCTTGATAGCTTCTTCGTTCATCGGTATCAAGTGGTGGTGGCGTTCGGGCAGTGTCTTCTTCAATCCTCTGAGTACACTGTCCAGTGTAACCATCGGCTTGATTTTCAATAATCCACCCAATACAATCATGTTGAATGCCTTGGCGTTGTTCATTTCATTGGCGGCATCCATGGCGTTGATGCGGTAAACGTGGATGTCCTTACGCGTCGGCGGGTTGATGATGCCGTAACCGTCGTAGATAAGTACGCCTCCGGGTTTTACCTTGCTTTCGAATTTCTCCAGTGACGGCTGGTTCAGGATGATGGCGGCATCGTACTTGCTTAAGATAGGTGAGGATATTTTCTCGTCACTTACGATGACTGTTACGTTGGCTGTACCACCACGTTGTTCCGGTCCGTAAGCCGGCATCCAAGTCACCTCTTTGCCTTCCATCAGTCCGGAATATGCCAAAATCTTTCCCATGGACAATACACCTTGTCCACCGAAGCCTGCTATAATGATTTCTTCTTTCATTGTTCTTCTGTCTTTAGCATGATTATTTATCTTTCAGGTCGCCCAGCGGATAGAAGGGGAACATGTTCTCTACCATCCATTCATTGGATTTCGCAGGAGACATCTTCCAGCCGGAGTTACAGGTGGAAACGATTTCCACAAGGTTGGAACCTTTGCCTGCCATAGAGTTCTCGAATGCTTTGCGGATAGCCTTTTTCGCTTTGCGGATGGCGGGAACGGACTGTACGCTTTGGCGTGTCACGTAAGCGGTTCCTTCCAATTGTGCAGCAATATCGGCCATCTTCAGCGGATAGCCGTGCAGATGCACGTCACGTCCGTAAGGGCTGGTCGATGTCTTCATGCCTACAAGGGTAGTGGGAGCCATTTGTCCCCCGGTCATACCATAGATGGCATTGTTGATGAAGATGATGGTGATGTTTTCGCCGCGGTTCAAGGCGTGGATGGTTTCGGCAGTACCGATACAAGCCAGGTCGCCGTCTCCTTGGTAAGTGAACACCAGGCGGTCTGGCCAAAGGCGCTTGATGGCAGTGGCAAGTGCGGGCGCACGTCCATGGGCGGCTTCCTGCCAGTCGATGTCTATATAATTATAGATGAACACGGCACATCCCACGGGGGAGATGCCTATTGCTTTGTCTTCCAGTCCCATTTCTTCGATAACTTCGGCTACGAGTTTATGAACTACGCCGTGACTGCATCCCGGGCAGTAGTGCATGGGATTGTCGTTCATCAGAGTCGGTTTCTTGGCAACCAGATTCTCGGGCTTTATAATATCTTCTTTTGTCATAATCACTTCTCCTATCTGTTGGTGAACCGTATGAAAAACTCCATCAACTTGACGAATATCGCCGCGCCGCAGACGTAGATGAACAGCTTGAAGTCATCTTTTGCAGCAAAATATATAATGATAGCTGCCAGGGCAAGTACCATGAAGAGAATGTTCAGTACGTTTCTTATTTTATCAGGATTCATTTCTTAATCAGTTTTTCTTTCAATGCATCTACTATCTCATCCGGATCGGGAACAATGCCGCCGAGGCGTCCGAAATGTTCCACTTTCACTTTACCGTTCACGGCAAGGCGGACATCTTCCACCATCTGTCCGGCATTCAATTCTGTAACGAGCATACCTTTCACCTTGTCGGCATACGCGGCAATGGCTTTGGTCGGGAACGGCCACAACGTGATGGGGCGGAGCATACCTACCTTTATTCCTTCTTCGCGTGCCAGCTCCATTGCTTTCTGTCCGATGCGTGCCATAGAGCCGAAGGCTACAATCAGGTAGTCGGCATCATCGCAATGAATTTCCTCGAAGCGAACCTCATTCTCTTCTATCTGCTTGTATTTGGCCTGGAAACGGATGTTGTTCTTTTCCATTTCTTCCGGTTTCAGTTCCAATGAGGTGATGACGTTGGGTTTGCGGCCATTGGTTCTGCCGGTAGTGGCCCATGGGCATTGTTCGATGACTTCCGCATCGGTGCGGCGTGGCTTTTGTACCGGGAGCACCACTTTTTCCATCATCTGGCCGATGACACCGTCGGCAAGGATGATTGCCGGATTACGGTATTTGAAGGCAAGTTCGAATGCCAGTCCTACGAAATCTGCCATTTCTTGTACGGAAGCCGGAGCAAGGGCAATCAGACGATAGTCACCGTGGCCGCCTCCTTTTACTGTCTGGAAATAGTCGGCCTGGCTCGGTTGGATGGTTCCCAGACCGGGACCGCCGCGCATAACGTTTACAATCAAGCAAGGCAGCTCGGCACCTGCCAGATAAGAGATACCTTCCTGCTTTAGGCTGACACCGGGGCTGGAGGAGGAGGTCATGACCATTTTACCACTTCCGGCACCGCCGTACACCATATTGATAGCTGCCACTTCACTTTCTGCCTGAAGAACCACCATGCCGGTCGTCTCCCAGGGTTTCAGTTCGGCAAGAGTTTCCAATACCTCCGATTGCGGAGTAATGGGATATCCGAAGTAACCGTCTGCACCGCAACGGATGGCTGCGTGGGCGATGGCTTCGTTTCCTTTCATTAATACAACTTCTTCTGCCATATTCTACTGATTTACAGATTTATTCTACTTTTATTTTATATACTGAGATACATCCGTCCGGACATACTGTGGCGCACGAGGCGCAGCCGTTACAAGTATCTTCCAATATCTGGTGGGCATAGTTATACCCTTTCACATTCACCTCCTTGGTGAGGGCTATTACGTTGAGCGGACACGCTACCACACACAAGTTGCAGCCTTTGCAACGTTCGGTGTCTACTACGATTGCTCCTTTGATTTTTGCCATAATTTACGTTCTTTATTTATTGATTGTACATATCCTTGTTGTAGAAGTTCAGGATGTCCATAGCCATTTGATAGGCATGTTGTGCCGGGCTTTCGGGGTTCAGGTCGATGGCATACTGATAGTTGTTCAGTGCTTGTTGCCAGTTGCCTTGTTTCCGATAGGCATTTCCCCGCAGGTAGTAAGCTTCGTCTTTGCCGGGAAAGTCTGTTTGCAGTATTTCGTCAAGCTGCTGGATGGCTTGCTCTACATTTCCCTGGTTGATAAGCTCTTTTATGGTATTCAGTCGTTCCATATCTAAAAAATATCCGGGTTATCGAACCACAAAGATAGTTTTTATTTGAAGACAATGAGCATCTTCACTGTGAAAAATAAGAAAAAGGGGCAAATAAAAAGCCCGAAGTTTCTCACGATTCTATCAGAATGTCAGAGCTTCGGGCGGATATCATAAAGAATGTGATTCTACTGCTTTACAAGTGTACCGGTATCTTGTCCACTCTTCGTTGGTGGCGTCCGCCTTCGAATGGTGTACTGAAGAATTCCCTCATAATCATGTCGGCTTCTTCGGTACTGATGAATCGCCCTGGCATGACAAGCACATTGGCATCATTGTGCTGGCGTGCCAAATGGGCTATTTCTGCCGTCCAGCAGAGGGCTGCGCGGATACCCTGATGCTTGTTCAGCGTTATGCTGATACCTTCACCGCTTCCGCAGATGGCAATTCCCGGATAGCACTCTCCGGCTTCAACGGCCAGTGCCAAAGGATGTGCAAAGTCGGGATAGTCGCAACTCTCGGTTGAGTAGGTCCCGAAGTCCTTGTAAGCCCAGCCTTTGGCTTCCAACCAGCCGCGAACATATTCCTTCAATTCGAAGCCTGCATGGTCGGAACAGATTCCTATTGTTTTCATGATGGTCAGTTAATATACCAATGTGCCAATGTGCTGATGCCTGCAGCTTGTAGGGCGCGGGCAATCAGCACATCAGCACATTGGATAATGATTATAACATTGCTTTTACTTGTTTGTAAACGTTCTCTGCGGTGAAACCGAGCTTTTCGTCCAGCACTTTATAAGGTGCCGAGAATCCGAATGATTCCAATCCCCATACTTTACCGCGGGGACCTACCAGCCCTTGCAGTGTGACGGGCAGACCGGCTGTCAGGCCGAATACCTTGGCACCACACGGGATAATGCCTTCTTGATATCCCGGAGCTTGGCTACGGAACAGACCTTCGGAAGGAACGGACACGATACGCACCTTGATGCCATCCTTGCGCAGCAATTCAGTACCGGCTACCAATGTGGCAACTTCCGAGCCTGAAGCAACGAGGATTATATTTGGATTTTCATCGGAGCCGGCTACAATATAAGCGCCTTTGGCAGCTTGTTCGTAATCGTTGCCTTCGGGCAGGTTGGCGATGTTCTGGCGGGAGAAAATCAAACCGGTTGGGGTTGTGGTATTTTCCATTGCCAGTTTCCATGCCACAGTTGTTTCTTCTGCATCTGCCGGGCGGAGTACCAACATGGAATTATGTCCCTTGTGGTTTTTCAGTTTTTCCATCAGGCGGATTTGGGCTTCCTGCTCTACCGGTTCATGGGTAGGACCGTCTTCACCTACACGGAAGGCATCGTGTGTCCAGATGAACTTCACGGGAACTTCCATCAGGGCTGCCATACGTACGGCAGGTTTCATGTAGTCGGAGAATACGAAGAAAGTTCCGCAAGCGGGGATTACACCGCCATGCAGTGCCATACCGATACAGCAACATGCCATAGTCAGCTCGGCAACACCGGCCTGGAAGAATGCACCGCTGAAGTCACCTTTCTTGAAGGCATGTGTTTTCTTGAGGAATCCGTCTGTCTTGTCGGAATTGGAAAGGTCGGCAGAAGCAACAATCATATTTTCTACTTGAGTGGCGAGAGCACTGAGCACAGTGGCAGATGCTGCGCGGGTGGCAACGCCTGCTTTCTGTTCGATGGCGGCCCAATTCACTTCGGGAGCCTTGCCGGAGAAGAACATTTCCAGTTTGGCAGCCTTTTCTGGATTGGCTTTTGCCCATGCGGCTTTGGCTGCATACTTTTCAGCCATGATTTTCTTCAGCTCAGTTGCACGCTTGGCATATAGTTCGGCCACTTCGGGGAAGATGACAAACGGATTTGTCGGGTCACCACCCAAATTCTTGATAGTGTTTATATAAGCGTCGCCGCCCAGAGGAGCACCGTGCGTGGCACAATCAGCCTCGTAGCTGCTGCCGTCTGCCTTGCGGGCACCTTTACCCATTACGGTATGGCCGATAATCAGCGTCGGACACTCTTTCTCAGCTTTGGCTTCGTTCAGTGCACCGCGGATGGCATCGGGATCGTTGCCATTGATTTTAATGACTTTCCAGCCCCAAGCTTCGTATTTCTTGCCGGTGTCTTCGATGGTTACATCCTTTGTTTCGGTAGAAAGCTGGATGTCGTTGGCATCATAGAACATGATGAGATTATCCAACCCTAATGCTCCGGCAATACGGCCTGAGCCTTGGGAGATTTCTTCCTGGATGCCACCGTCGGAAATATAAGCGTAGATGGTCTGTGGCATTACTTCTTCGAAACGTGCCTTCATGAACTTGGCTGCGATGGCCGCACCGACTGCAAATGTGTGTCCCTGGCCGAGCGGTCCGGAAGTGTTTTCGATGCCGCGCATGATGTCACGTTCGGGATGTCCCGGAGTAGGGCTTCCCCATTGACGGAACTCTTTCAGTTCGTCCAGCGTGAACTTGCCGGTCAGGGCCAATGTGGAGTAAAGCATCGGTGACATGTGTCCCGGGTCGAGGAAAAAGCGGTCGCGACCTTCCCAAGCCGGATTTTCAGGATCATATACCAGGAACTCTGAGAAGAGTACATTTACAAAGTCGGCACCACCCATGGCACCGCCCGGGTGTCCGGAGTTGGCTTTCTCAACCATGGATGCAGCAAGGATACGGATATTATCCGCTGCACGGTTCATAAGTTTGTTGTCGTTCATATTGAATCTAATTAATTTTGAATATTATCAATAGGTTATTTGGTCCTTGTAGGTTTTCCAAGGGCAAAGATAACTCTTTATGCGTAATTCACAACACTCGAAGAGTGTCTTTTTTATCAGTATTACTGCCTTTTTGCTGCTAAAATGATACTAAACGTATTTAGCTGATTTTGTGCGGTGCACGGTAGTTTTACTGTAACTCAATAGTAACGATTGATTTGGCCGGAAGTTTAATCTTGAGAATATCTTTATTGACTTTTACCTCTTTGAACGGAACGGGTTTCACATTGTCGGGATTTTCAAATGAATTGTAGTCCGTCAGATTGGTGGAAGTCAATATTTCGCCAACTGCTTTCTTGGCTTTCGTTCCAGACAGATTGATGGTCACTTCTTGTGCATTGTCTGCATCTACGTTGGACATGGAAATGTGTATCTTGCCATTTTGGTCTTTGGAGGCGGTAGCGCTGACCATTGGTATTTTGCGGTTGTCGCGTACATCCATCATGTCGCAGTTCAGCTCAAGAGGAATGTAGGTGGCATCCTGGTGTACATTGTACATTTTGAATACATAATAAGTGGGGGTGAGTACCATGTTTTTTCCGCTGGTCAGAATCATGGATTGCAATACATTGACGATTTGGGCAATGTTCGCCATTTTCAGACGGTCGGTATATTTATGGAAGATGTCGAAGCTGAGGGAGGCGACAAAAGCATCACGCAATGTATTCTGCTGGTACAGATGTCCGGGATTGGTACCCGGCTCAGTGTCCCACCAGGTTCCCCATTCGTCAAGCATCAGCGCCACGTTCTTTTGAGGGTCGTATTTATCCATAATGGTGCAATGCTTCTTGATGACATCTTCTATTTCGCGGCATTTGCCCAGTGTCCAGTAATAATCGTCTTTACTGAATCGGGTGGCGGCGCCTTTACTGCCGTTCCATCCGCTGACGGTATAGTAGTGCAAGGAAAGACCGTGCATACGGCCGCCTACGCGGTCCATCAGCACTTTGGTCCAGTTATAGTCGTAGTCGCTGGCACCGCTGGCTATCTTGAAGAGGCTATTGCCGTCATAGTTGCGGCAGTAGGTGGAATAGCGGCGGTAGAGGTCGGCATAATATTCGGGACGCATGCTCCCACCGCAACCCCAGCTTTCGTTACCCACACCGAGGTATTTCACTTTCCAGGCTTTGTCGCGACCGTTCTGGCGGCGCAGGCGTGCCATGGGGGAGTCTCCTTCGGAGGTCATGTATTCCACCCATTTGGCAAGTTCTTCTACGGTACCACTGCCTACGTTTCCGCTGATATAGGGTTCACAACCCAGCATTTCGCAGAGATTGAGGAACTCATGGGTTCCGAAACTGTTGTCTTCGATAGTGCCTCCCCAGTTGTTGTTCACCATTTTGGGGCGGTTTTCTTTAGGGCCGATACCGTCCATCCAGTGGTATTCATCGGCAAAACAGCCGCCCGGCCAGCGGAGGACGGGTACACGGAGCTCCTTCAGTGCATTGAATACGTCGGTGCGATAACCGTTGATGTTGGGAATATCGGAGTTTTCACCTACCCAAAGTCCGCCATAGATACAAGTTCCCAAATGCTCTGCAAATTGGCCGTAGATTTCTTTGGGAATGATTTGCCCGCTCTGGTCTGTGTGTAAAGTGATAGTGGCACTTTTCTGTGCGAAGAGTGACAACGAGGTGGAGAGAAATATGCTACTGATAAATAACTTTGTGTTCATAGTTTTTTAGTGTTATTAAATACTTAGTTCTTGAATCTTACTGCTGCTTCTTCGATGGGCAAA
Source organism: Bacteroides sp. AF25-38AC (assembly GCF_003602995.1). NCBI lineage: Bacteria > Pseudomonadati > Bacteroidota > Bacteroidia > Bacteroidales > Bacteroidaceae > Bacteroides > Bacteroides sp. AF25-38AC. The sequence goes on from NZ_QTMD01000009.1 coordinate 141,352, forward strand.
CCTGCTTTATAGCTTTCAATGTAGGTGTTGAATCCGCTTACATCTTCGGCTGTCGGTGAGATTTCAATACCGGCATCTCCGGTGAATACATGCTTGTCCAGGAAGTCGGCAAGGGATTGGCTGTTTCCGTTATTTGCGAGGTAGGAAGCGAGGAGGGCAATACCCCAGGCACCACCTTCGCCGGCTGTTTCCATAACGGAAATGGGTGAATTGATGGCAGCTGCCAGTATTCTCTGGCCTACTCCTTTGGTTTTGAAGAGTCCTCCGTGACCGGTGATTCTGTCTACTCTGATTTTCTCTTCATTGAAAAGGATGTCGTTGCCGATTTTGAGAACTCCCACTGAAGCATACAGATGGGTGCGCATGAAGTTGGCAAGGTTGAACTTGTCGTTTGCCGAACGTACAAACAGTGGACGTCCGTCTGCCAGTCCCGTTATAGGTTCGCCTGATATGTAGTTGTATGAGATGAGGCCTCCGCAGTCTGCATTGCCTGTCAGGGCGTGGTTATAGAGCTTTCCGTAGATTTCGTCCATATCTACGGGGATACCCATCAGTTCCTGGTATTCTTTGAAAATATTGATCCAGGCATTGAGGTCGGAAGTGCAATTGTTGCAATGCACCATAGCTACGAGGCTTCCGTCGGGGGTGGTTACCATGTCAATCATTTCGTAGGGCTTGGACAATTCTTTCTCCAATACAATCATTGAGAAAGAGGAGGTGCCTGCCGATACGTTTCCAGTGCGCTGCTTTACGGCGTTGGTGGCAACCATGCCGGTTCCTGCGTCACCCTCGGGCGGACAGACGGGAATTCCTGCTTTCAGATGTCCCGATACGTCGAGGCGACTGGCTCCTTCGGGAGTAAGGAAGCCTGCGTTTTCACCGGCCGACAATACCTTCGGCAGAATATCTCGAAGCCTCCAGTCGTATCCTTTCGGAGCAATAAGTCTGTCGAACTTATCCACCATTTCAGAAGAATAGTTTTTGGTGATGGGATCGATGGGGAGCATACCGGAGGCATCTCCTATGCCCAGTACCTTTTGACCGGTTATTTGCCAGTGGACAAAACCTGCAAGGGTGGTCAGGTAATTGATGGATGGAACGTGTTCTTCATTATCGAGGATGGCTTGGTAGAGGTGGGAAATGCTCCAACGCAGAGGGATGTTGTAGACAAATAGTTCGGATAGGGCTGCGGCAGCCTGGCCGGTATTGGTATTTCTCCAGGTACGGAAGGGCACAAGGATTTCTTCTTTTTCGTTGAATGCCATATAGCCGTGCATCATGGCACTGACACCGATGGCTGCCAGGGTTTCTATCTCTGTATCGTAAAGGCTCTTTACATTAGCACGAAGGTCTGCGTAGCAATCCTGCAACCCATACCAGACAGCTTCGACGCTATATGTCCACAGTCCGTCGACTAACTGATTCTCCCAAGTATGGCTTCCCTGGGCGATGGGTTTGTTTTCCTGGTCAATCAAAACCGCCTTGATTCGTGTGGAACCGAGTTCTATGCCAAGGATGGCCTTACCTGCCTCAATGGTTGATTTTGCATCTAATTTCATGGTATTAATGATAATTTACGGATTTATAGTACGATTATAAACAACGGATTACTAATTGCAAACTACTAGTTACGTTTGTGGTACGTGTAATTAGTAGTCCGCAATCGGTAATCCGTAATGATTATCAGCAAAGTGCCTTGTTCAGCATATAGTAGACTTCATTCATGCGCAGTTCTTTTTTGAACTCGCTGATGGTGGTATTTTCATCGATGACTACCATTTCGATGCCGGCCATTTCGGCAAAGTCTTCCCAATATTCCACCGTCAGGTCGTAGGAGAAGCTGGTATGATGTGTACCTCCGGCCAGAATCCAGGCTGCAGCGCCCACCTCGAGGTTGGGCATTGGAATCCACAGTGCGCTGGCAACGGGCAACTTGGGCAGAGGCTTGCTCTTGATGCATTCTACTTTGTTCACAATGAGGCGGAAGCGATTGCCCAGGTCTACGATGGTAGCGGCTACACCTTCACCTTGCTTGCTGGTAAATACCAGGCGGGCTGTTTCGCTGTCGATACCGATGCTCAGACGGTGCACTTCCAGTTTCGGCTTCTGTTCGGCAATCAGTGGACAGACTTCCAACATGTGTGCCTGCAGGATGGCGCTCTTTTCTCCGTCGAAGTTCAGCGTATAGTCTTCGAGGAAGGAGCACCCCTTCGGCATGCCTTGACTCATCACCCAAGTGGTACGGTATAGTGCCGCAGTTTTCCAGTCGCCTTCGGCACCGAAGCCGTAACCTTCTGCCATCAGTCGCTGTGAGGCCAGTCCGGGGATTTGGTCAAAGTCGCCCAAATCGTTGAAGTTGGTGGTGAAGCCTTTGGCACCCGTGTCTTTCAGCACGCGGCGAATGGCGATTTCGGCCTTGGCGGAGTTCCATACTTTGGTGTAGGCTTCCGTACGTGCGTCTTCCAGTTCGGGAGCGTGGTCGTAGAGCTTGAAGTATTCTGCTACGAGTGCCTTCACGTCCTCGTCGCTGACAGCATTGTAGTATGTCATCACATCATTGATGGGATAGTAGTCCACATGATAGCCCAATACTTGTTCGGCACTGACCTTGTCACCGTCTGTCACAGCCACGTTGTTCATCTGGTCGCCGAAGCGGATGATGAGCATATCCTGCGCATCAGCCCATGCGGCAGCTACGCGCATCCATGCGGCAATCTGGTTTTGGGCTTTTTCGTCCTGCCAGTGGCCTACTACCACTTTGCGGTTCTTTCGCATACGTGTCACGATGTGTCCAAATTCGCGGTCGCCGTGAGCCGATTGGTTTAGGTTCATAAAATCCATGTCCATCGTCTCCCAGGGAATTTCCTTGTTGAACTGTGTATGGAAGTGTAGTAATGGCTTCTTCAGTTCCTGCAAACCGTGAATCCACATTTTGGCAGGAGAGAAGGTGTGCATCCAGGTGATGACTCCGATACACTTATCGTCGTTGTTGGCGGCTTTGAAGGTAGCGGTTACTTCTTTGGATGAATTGACCGTACCTTTATATACTACCTTTACGGGCAGTTTCCCGGAATCATTCAGACCTTTCACCATTTCATTACTATGTGCGTCTACTGCGATAACTGCGTCACCTCCGTACAAGAGCTGTGCTCCGGTTACGAACCATACTTCATATTGTTCAAATGTGTTCATACAATTTATTTTTATAGTTTATATTTAAAGAATGATAGTTATTTCTGTCCATAATAAGCGTTAGGACCGTGCTTGCGGCTGAAATGTTTTTCTATCAGCAGCGGATTCATGGTCAGATTGGGGTTCACGGCATAGGCTATACTTGCCATTTTTGCCACCTGCTCCATCACTACGGCATTATGTACCGCTTCGTGTGCGTCTTTTCCCCACGAGAAAGGACCGTGGTTCTTTACCAATACTCCGGGAGTATGTACCGGGTTCAGCCCCTCAAAGCGTTTTACGATGACATTTCCCGTTTCCAGTTCATACGCTCCTTCCACTTCCTCCTTCGTCATGTCTGCTGTGCAGGGTATGGCGTCGTGGAAGTAATCGGCATGTGTTGTCCCGATATTCGGTATGTCACATCCGGCTTGTGCCCAGGCTGTGGCGTAAGTAGAGTGCGTGTGCACCACACCGCCGATTTCGGGGAATGCTTTATAGAGAACCAGGTGGGTCGGCGTGTCTGAAGAGGGCTTTAACCGTCCTTCCACGACCTTACCGTCAAGATTCACCACTACCATATCTGTAGCTTTCATGTCATCGTAGCTTACACCACTGGGCTTGATGACTACCAATCCCGTCTCACGGTCGATGGCCGAAACATTGCCCCAGGTGAAGATAACCAGTCCATGCTTCACCAACTCAAGATTGGCATGGAATACTTTTTCTTTCAGTGCTTCTAACATAACTCTATTTTACAGTTTAAATTTCGGTGCCTTACGATATAGATTCTCGTTGAACTGATATAGTGCAGCTCCCCGTTTGGAGCCGGTTTTGTCTATTTTGTCCGTCTTTTCGATACAGTCCAGTTCGGCTATCCGCTTACGGAAGTTGCGTTTGTCCATGGCTTCTCCATAGATGGCTTCGTATAGACTTTGTAGCTGCGATAAGGTGAACAGCTTGGGTAGCAGGTTGAAGCCTATCGGCTCGGTAGAGGCCTTCTGCTGCATCAGCTTCCGTGCCTGCGCTACCATTTGCGGATGGTCGAAAATCAGTTCCGGCAGTTCGTTGATATTTACCCAAAATGCATTGTGTTTCTGCACCAGTTCTTTATCATACTCATTGATGTTGATTAGTGAGTAGTAGGCAATAGAGACAACACGTTCGCCCGGGTCACGGCCGATGGCTCCGAATGAGCCGACCTGCTCCATGTATACATTGTCCAGTCCGGTCAGTTCATGCAGTACGCGTTTGGCAGCATCGTCCACGCTTTCATCCTCTTGTACAAATCCTCCCATCAGAGACCATTCGCCCATTGCCGGCTGAAAGTTACGCTTCAGCAGCAGCAGGTTCAGTTCCCCTTCGTTGAAACCGAAAATGATGCAGTCCACGGAGACGTAGAATTTGGGGTTCTTACTATAATAAGTTGTCATAAGTATGTATATTTATCGTTTGACAGTTGAGTGTTACCAGAAATAAATATAGAATAGAGCACAGAGAATCACAACTCCCAGTGAAGCAATGACATCCCATTTATTCCAACTTTCTCTGATTAGTTTTTTGTAACTGCCGGTGAAGGTTATGGCTTCTATCTGCTCGGCAGTGGGTTTGGGAGTGAAACAAGAAACTACTGCCATCAGTACGAGCAGGAATACAAGCAGCCAAATTTCGAAGATGAGCCAGTTGGTCTGCCAGAACCAGCTGGTGTATTCCCAGTACCAGCCGTTCATGACGTCTTTACCGGTATTGGTAAAGATATTCGTCAGTAGGCGTACCATACCGATGATGAATCCTACAATCATGCCTACTTCACCCGCTTTCGGTGTAATCCGTTTTGAGAAGATACCCAATGCAAATACGGCTACCATGGCAGGAGCCAGGAGTGACTGGATGCCTTGGAGGTAATCGTATAGACTTCCTAGACTCATCATGATGGGAATCCATGCCATACCAAGGATAACAACTACTACTGTGGCAATACGTCCTACCAATACGTAGGTAGCTTCACTTTTACCTTTGCACATGGGTTTATAGAAATCTTCAGTGAAGAGAGTGGCACATGAATTGAAGAATGCAGCCAGCGAAGCAACCAGGGCACAGATGAAACCGATAGTTACAATGCCTTTTACACCGGCGGGCAACACGTCTTTTACCATAACGGCAAAAGCGGCATCTGTGTTTGACATGTCGAACTCGCCTTTGGCGGCCAGGGCTGCTGCCACCATGCCCGGAATGAGGAACATGAATACCGGCAGAATCTTGAAGTAACCGGCTGCAATGCTACCGCGACGGGCGCGCTTCATTACGACATCATTCGCTTCTCCTTTACTTTGTCCAAGCACACGTTGAACAATGTGCTGGTCTGTACACCAATACCAGAAACCGATGATGGAAGCTCCGATGAATACCCAAAAACCGGGATATTCCTGATACATCGGGTCTGCTTCACTCCAATGGAACATGTGGTTGGCACCGTATGCATGGCCGTCTGCTCCTACATTCATGGCATTGCGGGCATGTTCCATCATTTCTGTCCAGCCGGTAGCGATACTTCCACCACCTAGAGCTGACAGCCCCAGGAACAGAACGAGAAAGGAACCGATAATTAGAATAGGGGTCTGGATAGCTGAAAGGGTCATTACCCCCTTCATACCACTCAATACCGTGAAAAGACCGGTCAGTACAATCAGGCCGATAGCTCCGTACCAGAATGGTAGTCCAAGAAGAAATTCGAGGAAGATACCTCCGGTATAGGCTGTTACGCTCACTTTAGTCAGAATGTAGGCAATCAGTGTTATGATGGAGAGCCATGAACCCGTGCGTTGTGTGTAACGGTATTTCAGAAAATCGGGCATAGTGATGATTTTTCCCATCTTATTATTCAGCAACTGATAGAACGGAACAAACAACCATCCTAAAAGAAGAATCATCCAGCCTTGCATTTCCCAGTGAGCCATGCCTACTCCCGATTTTGCTCCGGTTCCGGCAAGACCTACCAGGTGTTCCGAGCCAATGTTGGCAGCAAAGATTGCTGCACCGATAATGTACCAGGGTTCTCCTTTACCAAATAGATAATCAGCACTGCTTGCTCCTTGTTGCATACGTTTGTCTTTCTGGACAGCACGCCATACAGCCCATATTACAGCTGCCATGCCGACTATGAGGATTACCCAGTCGAGCCATATAAATTCATGTGAATTCCAATTCATTGTACGATGTGTATTTAAAAGGTTATTTTTCTATAGTGAATTTAAAGATACATTCACTGTTGTATGTTTGTCCGGGTTCCAGTACGACAGAAGGCCATTGGGCTTTGTTGGGGCTATCCGGATAATGTTGTGTCTCAAGGCATACGGAAGCGCGCTGGTTGTAAGTAATGCCTTTTTTACCTTTTACGGTGCCGTCCAGGAAATTCCCGGTATATACTTGTATGCCTGGCTCATTGGTATAAACTTCCAGGGTGATGCCGCTTATAGGCGATGTCAGTTTGGCTGCCACTTGGGATAGGTCACCTTTAGTATTCAGTACCCAATTATGGTCATATCCGTTTCCGTTCTTTATTTGTTCAAAGTCAATCCGGTTGATGTCTTGTGCCACACTCTTGGGAGTGGTAAAGTCCATTGGTGTTTCTTTGACGGAGATGATGTCACCCGTTGGCATGAAAGTACTGTCTACCGGAGTATAGTTGTCTGCATTGATGTATAAGATGTGGTCTGTTGCTGCCTTTGAAGGATCACCTGATAAATTGAAATAAGAATGGTTAGTCATATTGATAACCGTCTTTTGGTCTGTTGTTGCACTGTATTTTATATCAATGGCATTGTCATCCGTTAACTTGAAAAGTACTTTTGCCGTAACATTACCCGGGAAATTCTCGTCTCCATCCGGTGAAATGCGGGTGAGCTCCAGAGTTGTGCTGTCAATGGGATTGGCACTGTATACTTGGTATTGCCATCCTTTGGGGCCACCGTGCAGGCAATGTCCGAAATTGTTCTGTGGTAACTGTATGGTATCTCCGTCAAGAACGATTTTCCCTTGGTTAATCCGGTTGGCGTAGCGTCCGATAGAAGCACCAAAGTCACTTGGTATGTTGATGTAATCGGCAATGCTGTCAAAGCCCAATACTACATCCTGCATAACTCCATTTTTGTCGGGTACCATAATGGATACAATACGTCCTCCAAAGTTTGTGATGCATACTTCCATGCCCGCTTTATTCTTCAGCGTATAAAGCTGTGTCTGGGCGTCATTGACTGTTGTTTGGAATTTTACTGGATCAAGACCGGACAGCGTAAGCGTTGTTTCTGTCTTTTGATTGCACGCAGTTAGCATCATTGCGGCAATTCCTGCAAGTAGAACATGTCTTTTCATGGTTTTGTATTTAATGTAAATGAGATGATTATCTTTCTTTGGGTGTAAAAGTAACACTTTTCTTTAGTGTAGGCTGTACACTTTTATATGTTATGCAACATAAGTGTCAAGAAACATATCTGTGCCAACTGGCTGTACAGATAGATGTGTTCGGAATAAACTTCTCGGATGATTTTGTTTTTAGAGTGGAAAACGGTGGAATAGGGGAGAAGAAAAAGGCGCTTCTCATTACTGGGAAACGCCTTTTATTTGAATGCTGATGTCTATTATTCTAATCTGCGGGCACCGTCGCTGATGACTACATCATATACTTTTGGGCTTCTGCCGAACTTCTTCTTGAATTCATCTTTTGCTTTTTCGATGAATGTACTGTACAATTCATCCTTTACCAGATTGATTGTACATCCACCGAATCCACCGCCCATGACACGTGAACCGGTAACTCCACAATCGAATGCAAGGTCATTCAGAAAATCGAGTTCTTCGCAGCTTACTTCATACAACTTACTCATGCCATGATGTGTTTCATACATCTTTTGGCCTACAGTTTCATAATCGCCTTTCTCCAGGGCGTCGCAAACGTCGAGTACGCGTTGAATCTCTTCGATGACATATTCTGCACGCATATAGTCTTCTGCGCTGATGTCGGCTTTGGCTTCTTCCAGCATGCCCATGGTAACGTCACGCAGGAATTCTACGTGTGGATGCTTCTTCTGAACAGCGGCAACAGCAGCTTCGCAGCTTTGACGACGTTTGTTGTATGCTGAAGATGCAAGTTCGTGTTTCACTACAGAATCTACAAGAACCAGACGATAGCCTTGCGGGTCGAATGGGAAATACTGATATTCCAGTGAACGGCAATCCAGGCGGATGAGGCTTCCTTTCTTTCCGAATACAGAAGCAAATTGGTCCATGATACCACAGTTTACGCCACAATAGTTGTGTTCTGTAGATTGTCCCACTTTTGCCAATTCAAATTTGTCTATTTTGTTGTCACCGAACAAGTCGTTCAAAGCATAGGCATAGGTACTTTCCAAAGCTGCTGAAGAGGACATTCCTGCACCCAGAGGCACATCGCCTGCAAAAGCTGTATTGAAACCTTTTACATCTACACCGCGTTTCATCATTTCCCGGCACACGCCAAAGATATATCTTGCCCAGCTTGCGCGGGGTGCATCTTCTTCATTCAAGCCAAATTCCACATAATCTTTCAGGTCGATGGAATAAGCTTTTACTGTGTTTGTGCCGTTGGGCTTTATTTCTGCAATCATTCCCTTATCGATTGCTCCGGGGAATACAAAACCACCGTTATAGTCTGTATGCTCACCGATAAGGTTGATGCGACCCGGAGAAGCATAAACAGCTCCCGTTGTTCCGTCAAAGTGCTTGATGAAACGGCTTCTTACGTATTCTATATCCATGATATTTATATTTTATAAGGTGAATAAATAAATTACCTATATTTTCTTGTTAATCGACCTTGATGTCCTTATTGACATTTTTGCAGCCTACCAAACCGTAGAACAACAGATAGCCAAGGGCTGCGATGATAACCCAGTAACTCGGCATGAAACCTGCAATGTCGGCCACCAAACCTTGGATAACGGGCAAGATGCCGCCGCCGCATACCAATACCATGAACAGACCGGAAGCCGCTGCCAGATATTTACCCAATCCTTCTACGGCCAGATTAAAGATACCACCCCACATGATGGAAGTACACAGACCTACCAGTACCAGATACATTGCGTTGATAGGTACTTCTGCAAATCCGAAAGAGAGACCTCCCGTAGCACTTTGTTGGAGTACCGGCAGATTGACAAGCGAACCGGTAGATGAGAAGATGGCAAGGAATACCAAAAGTAAGCCTAATGCGGAAGTAAAGGTAAGCATTGCCTTACTGGAGATTTTTGCACCCAATGAAGCGCCGGCCAGACGTCCAATCAGCATGAGGAACCAATATGTACCTACAACAAAACCGGAAATGGTGGAAGAAATGCCTGCTCCTCCCTTTTCAATCGGATCGGTCAAAAACAAGTTCAGAGTACCCGGTACACCAACTTCGACACCTACATATACAAAGATTGCTATAGCTCCCAAAATGAAGTGGCGGAATTTTAAAGCGCCTGACATCAACTTACCGATAGGTTCTGTTGAAGTTGCAGCATTGGGTTCCGGTATGGGCACAATCAAAAGAACGAAGAACGCGATGGCAAATACAGCCATTGCTGTGTACATTACAGGGAATATCTGAGAGATAGTAGCTTTTTCAATGGAACCGGCAATCAGGATACCTACGAACATCGGAGTAATGGTGGCCATTACGGAGTTGAAAGAACCACCCACTTGGATAAGCTGGTTTCCTTTGTTACCTTCGCCGCCGAGCTTGTTCAGCATCGGGTTGACTACCGTATTAAGCAAACACATGGAGAAACCGGCGATGAAAGCGCCAATCAAATATACGGCAAAAGCCATATCAGGGCTTGAATGACCTGATAAATATTGGATACCTACACCGATAAAGCCTACAGCTACTGCTATCAATGCCGTTTTTTTATACCCTACCCGTTGTAGTAAGATGCCGCTTGGTATTCCCATCACTGCATATGCAATAAAGTTACCAAAGTTACCCAACATCCCTAAAGCGTTGGATACTGAAAACTGATTTTTCAGTACGATTCCCATAGGGGCAGCAAGGTTGGTAACAAATGAAATCATACCAAAAAGGAAGATCATCGTGATAATTGCGATGAGTTTACCATTCTGTTTTTGTTGTGTCATGGTTTTGTAAAATTAATAAGTTTATAAATTGGATTAGTTTTTTCATTCTTGTACACCAAACTTGTAGATTGTCACTTGCTGGTACTCATCACCCGGTAGCAATACTGCCGACGGAAAATGGGACTTGTTGGGCGTATCGGGAAAACACTGGGCCTCAAAGCAGACTGCACTTCTTGCAGGGAAAGTGGCTCCATGGGCACCTTCAAAGCCCCCGAGCCAGTTTCCAGTGTAGAGCTGGACGCCATTTTCAGTGGTATATACTTCCATAGTTCGCCCGCTGTTGGGCTCTATGCAGGTGGCTGCAAGGCTCAGCTCTCCACTTTCAGTCTTGTTCAGTACATAGCAATGGTCATATCCTGCGCCATTCACAATTTGTGTATGTTTCTCATCAATTCGTTCGCCAAGAGTATGGGGAGTACGGAAATCCATAGGAGTACCTTCTACCTTCAATATCTCTCCGGTAGGAATGGATACTTCATCGATGGGTACATAAAAATCTGCATTGATGGTAACGATATTGTTTAAGACTGTAGGAGAGGGATTGGCTATACCGGCAAGATTGAAGAAACCGTGATTGGTCAGATTGACGATGGTGGCTTTATCGGTAGTAGCCCGGTATTCGATGACCAGAGCATTGGTCTCATCCTCCAGGCGATAAGTCATTTCTACTTCGAGATTTCCGGGGAAGCCCTCTTCGCCGTCGGCGGATGTGTAGTTGAAGATGACTGTTGATTGCTCTGGCTGGACGGCATCCCATACACGGGTATGGAAGCCAGTCGGACCACCGTGCAATGAATTGGGACCGTTGTTGATTGCCAATTGGTGCTCTTCGCCGTATAAAGTAAACTTTCCTTTGGCTATCCGGTTGCCGTAGCGTCCGATGGTAGTGTTTAGAAAAGGTTCCGGACTGTTGATTACATGTTCAATATTGTCGTGTCCTAATACAACATTGGCATATTTGCCATTTTTGTCGGGTACCATGATGGAAAGTATTGCACAGCCGTAATTAGTAACTGCAACTTCCATTCCCTGGGCATTCTTCAGGATAAACAAATCTGTCTTTTTGTTATTTATATCCTTTTGAAAGTCTTTTTGGTTCAAACCGGACAAATTACTTTCTGTTGGAGTAGTGTTTATCATATCCATGGTATTAATTAAATTTCTTGCAAATAAAAAGAAATTCTTTTGTTCCCCCAAGTAATTGGAAGGAAATGTGGAGAACATTTTAGGAAAGTTTAGCGTTTAACAAATGGAATACAAATTGATATTTTTTGTATGTTTGCCCCCGGAATCTAAAAAAATCACATCATTAACAGAAAGTTCTAATAAAAACAACGAATGTATCCTCTAAAATTTGAGCCTATTCTGAAGCAGACGCTTTGGGGAGGCGACAAGATTATTCCATTCAAACATTTGAATGATACCCTTGCCAATGTAGGCGAGAGTTGGGAAGTGTCGGCAGTAGAAGGCAGTGAGTCTATAGTGGCCAATGGTGCAGACAAAGGATTGACGCTGCCGGATATGGTCAGAAAATATAAGGAAGACCTGGTAGGAGAAGCCAACTATGCACGTTTCGGAAATAAGTTTCCTTTATTGATAAAGTTTATTGATGCCAAGTTGGACTTGTCGATTCAGGTACACCCGGGTGACGAGTTGGCTAAGAAACGTCATAACAGTTTTGGTAAAAATGAAATGTGGTATGTTATTGCTGCTGACCAGGGTGCCAAGCTGATTTCCGGTTTTGCAGAGCAGATTACTCCGAAAGAATATAAGGAACGAGTGTATAATGGTACGTTTGCGGATGTTCTGCAGACTTGCGCCATTAAACCGGGCGATGTGTTTTATGTGCCTGCAGGTCGGGTACATGGAATCGGTGCGGGAGCTTTTGTAGCAGAAATACAGCAAACGTCGGATATCACTTACCGTATTTTTGATTACAATCGTAAGGATAAGGATGGTAAATCAAGAGAACTGCATACAAGCCAGGCCATTGATGCCATTAATTTTGCAGATGTGCAGGACGATTTTCGTACGGAGTACGAGCAGGTGCAGAATGAACCGGTAGAAATGGTGGCAAGCCCGTATTTCACGACTTCCATCTATGATATGACGGAAGAAATCACTTGTGACTATTCTGAACTGGATTCTTTTGTTATCTTTATTTGTGTGGAGGGTTCTTGCCGTATTATTGATAATGAGAAGAATGAAGTTTCCGTACAAGCGGGCGAAACAATCCTGCTGCCAGCTGCAACCCAAGAAGTGACGATTGTGCCTGAAGGAGCAGTGAAGTTGCTTGAGACGTACGTATAAAAGTGCTCAGACTATATCGGATAAAAAAGAGGGGATGACTGTTATGGCCATCCCCTCTTTTTTTATCCGATATTCTATCTCTTTCTTCCAAATATTTTTCTGAATTTCTTCATTACCTTTACCCCCAATACTATACCGTCAAAAACAGCCATACCCGTGTTGAATGCTCTCATCATGGCATTTGCCTTGTTGGTAGCTGGTTCCAGCGGAGCAAAAATTTCTTGTGTAAGCCCAGTCATGATTTCTTTCTGGAGTCGTATTTCTTGTAGCAGCATGGCTTTTTTCTGGGCGATGCTTTCTAAAGTGACGGGAGTCGTATTGGTCGTATTATCCATGAATATTTCGAATTAATTGTCTAAGAATAATTCTGCGATAAGTTTTACTGTCGGATCAATAATGAGCTTTTTGCGGAATAGGACAAGCAGAACGATGAGTAGGATATGGAAGCACGTGATAAGTGCAAAACTCATCATTAGCCCGCCTACCAGCGGAGCTAAGATATAGACCAGCGTAAACGACAGATGAAACAGAACCACTACGCCGAGTATGACGACCAATAGCACCAATAAAAGTGTAGAAAGCAGTTTGGATAGTTTTTCGGTGACTTCCAGTTTGGTATATTCTTTTTGCAGCTCCAGGTATTTCTTGAATTCAATGAAGAGCTGCTGCATATTTTCTATACTTTTGTCGTCTGCAAACATAGTGGTTCTGTTTTTTACCTTATTCCGTTACCTCACCTTTGATTTCCGCAGCAATTTCATCTACCAAGTCTTCCATTTCGCTTCGGTTCAGACGAATCCCTTTCTTACGGAGAATTTCTGCGATTTTGTTACGGGTGTCTTCTCCTTTTTCAGGAGCAAATAAGATACCGAGGGCTGCACCTACTGCGGCGCCACCCAGGAAAGCTGCTAAAACATTTAATCCTTTCATAATGATATTCCTTTCTTTTTTGAGGTTCGTACGACAAAACTAACAAATTTTTTTGAAACTTTGTTCGGAATATCAGTTTTTTTATGATTGTCTTTATCTTCCAACTCCTTTTGGGGTGTTGTTTTGCGAGGTTTGCTTTTTTCTTCTCCAAAAGTCTCCATTCGTACGGCTCCCGCGATAGATTTTGTTTTCCTTGGTTTTGGCCTTGATTTCTTCAGTCTTGATTTCCTGGGCTTTTAAACCATCGGCGGTGACAAAAGGGTGTTCTTTTATTACTGGGATACTTTTCCCTATCAATTTTTGGATATCTTTCAGGTAAGGCAGTTCTTCCGATTCGCAAAAGGAGAGGGCAATACCGTCGTGGCCGGCACGTCCGGTTCGTCCGATACGGTGCACGTATGTTTCCGGAATGTTGGGCAACTCATAGTTGATGACGTGTGATAGTTGGTCCACGTCGATACCTCGTGCTGCAATATCGGTTGCTATCAGTACACGCAGTTCATGGTTCTTAAAGCCGGTCAGTGCTCGCTGTCGGGCATTCTGCGACTTGTTTCCATGTATGGCTTCGGCTCTTATTCCGGACTTACTAAGGGTACGTGCAAGTTTGTCTGCTCCATATTTAGTTCTGGTGAAGATAAGTACGGACTTGATAGCCGGATTCTTCAGCAGATGAATCAGTAAGTCTTTTTTCTCTTTTTTCTCAACAAAATAGACTGATTGGGAGATTGTGTCAACCGTAGACGATGCAGGGGTGACTTCCACTTTCTCGGGGTGCGTCAGCATGGAGTTTGCCAAGGTCTCTATTTCCGGAGGCATTGTGGCCGAAAAGAAGAGGGTCTGTCGTTTTGCGGGCAATAACTTTAATATGCGCCGGATATCATGTATGAATCCCATGTCCAGCATCCGGTCCGCTTCGTCCAATACGAAGAACTCGAGCGCTTTTAGGTTAATGAAACCTTGGTTGACCAGGTCTTGCAGTCGTCCGGGAGTTGCAACCAGTATTTGTACTCCACGTTTCAGTTCATCTGTCTGTGGCTTTTGTCCTACACCGCCGAAGATGACGGCATGTCTCAATCCGGTATACTTACCATATGCACTGAAGCATTCTCCTATCTGTATGGCCAACTCGCGGGTCGGCGTCAGAATGAGTGCTTTGATACTTTTGCGGTTATCCGTTTTATACAACTTTTGCAAGATAGGGATGGAAAATGCGGCGGTTTTGCCTGTTCCGGTTTGAGCACATCCTAATAAGTCTTTTCCTTGAAGTAATATAGGGATCGATTTTTCCTGGATTGGGGTAGGGGTGGAATACCCCTCTTCTTGAAGAGCCTTCAATATAGGTTCTATCAAATTCAAATTTTCAAATGTCATGTAATCAATTAAGTGAGCCTCATGCTCTGTTTATATTTGGCAAATATACGTCAAGTCTTCCGGGAAATCTCTTTTTATGGAGGGGTTTAATTATATTTAACTAAGGATGCTGAGGTATAATCGCATGTTATGGTGTACTTTTGCTCCATATTTAGATAGTGGCATGGAAAAATGATGAAATTGCATTTAAAATATCTTTGGATTGTATTGATGGCTTGTACTTTGACTGCTTGCATGAATGGTGGGGGTGACTTGGCCGGTAAGTGGCAGTTGCGTCAGTACCAATATGCCGACGGTACATCAGAGAAGGTGGACAGTGTATTTTATAATTTTCAAAAAGGAAGTTTTTCTGCCATATGTTTGTTGAAAGATGGAGGGTTGACTACGTTTTTTGGAAATTATTCTTTGAAAGGTGCTGAAATTTCCATTATTTTGTTGCCTGAAAGCGTTAACGATAAAAATTATGATACTTATTTCGGGTGGCCGGAAGGAAAATGTACCTTTAAAGTAGAAGATTTGTCCTACTCTTCATTGCGTTTGGAATATGGGGGCACGAAATCTATTTTTCGAAAATTTTGAGATAAAGAATAAGAATAGACGATTTTACTAATAAAAACAATAGAAAAGATGAAAAAATTAGCCGTATTGGGAATGGGAGTATGCATAGCTCTGGCATTCTCTTCTTGTAAATCAAGTGAAAGTGCTTATAAGAAAGCATATGAAAAGGCAAAACAGCAGGAATTGGCTGAGCCGCAAACAACTGCCCCTGCTGAAGAGGTGGCTCCAGTGGTTACCGCTCCAGTAGAAGTAAAGGTGGTGGAAAGTGCACCTGCCGGCATGCGTCAGGAAAAGGTGACTGTGGTATCAGGTGGTACCAGCTTGAAAACCTTTAGTGTAGTTTGCGGAGCTTATAGCGTGAAAGCTAATGCGGAAGGTGTGAAGCAGGCATTGGTGAATGAAGGCTATACTGCAATGGTGGTTTACAATGCAGAAAGAAACCTGTATCGTGTAGTTATCGGTACATTCGATGACAGAGCATCCGCCGAGAATCTGCGCGACTCTTTCAAAGCTAAACATCCTTCGAATGATGACTTCCAGAAGGCATGGTTGCTGTATAGCGTCAATTAATAGAATTCTTTTTGGTAATTCATAACAGAAAGGAATGTATGTTTCCTTTCAAGATGAGGCAGTAACTGCGAAGTTACTGCCTTTTTCATGATATGCCGAAAGAATGTGAAGGCTGGCGCTGTCGCGTGTTTGGTTTGGCAAAACAAAGTGTTTCCTTTAACAGAACAGTTTGTTTCATTAAAGAGAACACTTTGTTTCTCTTAACAGAACATCTCGTTCTATCGCATAAAAACAAAATGTTTTTATATACTGAAACAACTTGTTTTTAAAGGTTGAAACAAAGTGTTCAGTACTGTGAACTAACGGACTAATTGAGAAAAGACCCAGATAAACTCATGTTGTCACAGTCTCTTTAGTTCCTCTTCCTTCGTGAATATTTCACTCTATTTCTCTGCTCCGGATTGATTTTTCTGATTGTGAAAAGTGCTTATAATATTCTCTCTTTCGTTTAAAAGAAGTTATAAAACAAGAGGTGGAAACTTTTAGACCTGAAAAAGTTTTTAATTTTGTGCTTTATCTTTGAGAAGAATATAGTATGGAACGACGATATATACTGAATGCGATTGATGCCGCTTTGCAGGCTGGCGAGAAAATTCTTTCCATTTACGATGATCCGGCATCGGATTTTCAGGTAGAAAAAAAAGCGGATAATTCTCCTCTTACTATTGCCGACCGTAAGGCTCATGAAACTATCTGCCGTTTTTTGGCTGATACACCTTTCCCTCTGCTAAGCGAGGAAGGCAAACATTTGCCTTTTTCGGAACGACGGAGTTGGGAAACTTTATGGATTGTAGACCCTTTGGACGGTACGAAGGAGTTCATCAAGAGGAACGGTGAGTTCACAGTGAATATAGCTTTGGTGCATCACTCAGTACCGGTAATGGGAGTCATTTATGTGCCGGTAAAAAAGGAGCTCTATTTTGGAGTGCATGATTCGGGTGCTTATAAGCTATCCGGTATTACTGCACGTGATGGAATGTCGTGGGATGAACTGCTTGCGAAAGCTGTTCGGCTGCCGGAAACAAGCGTGCACGAACGGTTTGTAATTGTGGCTTCCCGTTCGCATCTGACGCCCGAGACAGAAGATTATATCGAGAAAATGAAATGCAGCCATGCGGAAGTTGAGCTTATATCAAGTGGAAGTTCCATCAAGATTTGTCTGGTAGCTGAAGGCAAGGCTGATGTATATCCTCGTTTTGCCCCTACGATGGAATGGGATACGGCGGCTGGGCATGCTATTGCACGTGCTGCCGGAATGGAAATTTATCAGGCGGGGAAGGAAGAACCTTTGCAATATAATAAGGAGGATTTGCTGAATCCGTGGTTTATCGTAGAACCCAAGCATACTGAAATAAAATAACGACTTTATGACATTTGAGATATTGTTTGTGCTGCTGGCATTGTTGGGCATGGTGATTGCCTTGGTTCTGGATAAAATGCGTCCGGGCATGGTGCTCTTTTCTGTCGTAGTATTGTTCTTGTGTGCAGGTATCCTCACTCCTAAGGAGATGCTGGAAGGGTTCAGTAATAAGGGGATGATGACTGTTGCCATGCTGTTTTTGGTCAGTGAAGGCATCAGGCAATCGGGTGCTTTGGGGCAAGTAATCAAGAAGCTGCTTCCCCAAGGTAAGACTACGGTCTTTAAAGCGCAGTTCCGTATGTTGCCCACCATTGCTTTTATTTCAGCTTTTCTAAACAATACTCCGGTGGTTGTTATCTTTGCTCCCATTATCAAGCGTTGGGCCGAATCTGTAAAATTGCCTGCTACCAAGTTCCTTATACCCCTTTCTTATGTGACGATACTTGGCGGAATCTGCACCCTGATAGGGACGTCGACCAATCTGGTGGTGCATGGTATGATATTGGAAGCCGGATATGAAGGCTTTACTATGTTCGAGTTGGGTAAAGTGGGCATTTTCGTCGCGATTGCAGGCATCCTTTATCTGTTCGCTTTTTCCTCAAGGCTTTTGCCGGATGTTCGTACGGATGCGGTAAAGCTGGATGAGGAACCGGAGGAGCATGGAGATTTACATCGGGTGGAAGCTGTACTCGGCGCCCGTTTTCCCGGTATCAACAAGAAACTTGGTGATTTTAACTTCAAGCGGCATTATGGGGCCGAAGTGAAGGAGATTAAGCGTAGCGGTCAGAGCATTGTCGGAAATCTGGAAAATGAATATCTCCGCGAAGGGGATACGCTGGTGGTGATGGCTGATGACTCTTTTGTAAAGACCTGGGGGGAATCTTCGGTGTTCGTGTTGCTGGCCAATGGCAAGGATACGGAACCGGTGCCCGGAAAGGGAAAGCGCTGGTTTGCCTTGGTTTTGCTGATATTGATGATAGTGGGTGCAACGGTTGGTGAACTTCCGGTTGTCAAGGAAGCTTTTCCGGAAATCAAGTTGGATATGTTTTTCTTCGTTTCCATTACTACTATCATTATGGCCTGGACAAAGATATTTCCGGCCCGCAAGTATACCAAATATATATCTTGGGATATTCTGATAACGATTGCTTGTGCTTTTGCTATCAGCAAGGCGATGGTGAATTCCGGAGTGGCAGATGCTGTGGCGCGTTTCATTATAGGCATGAGCCATCATTATGGCCCCCACGTGTTGCTGGCTGCTGTGTTTATCATAACGAACTTGTTTACAGAACTGATTACGAACAATGCGGCCGCGGCACTCGCTTTCCCGTTGGCACTTTCCATCTCTTCACAGATGGGAGTCAGTCCGATGCCTTTCTTCGTTGTAATTTGTATGGCGGCTTCTGCCAGCTTCTCCACTCCTATAGGGTATCAGACTAATTTGATTGTACAAGGTATCGGTAACTATAAGTTCACGGATTTTGTACGCATCGGGTTACCTTTGAATATCATTACTTTCCTGATATCCATTTTCTTGATTCCTTTAATTTGGCCATTTTAAAAAAAGAAGAAATAATAACATATGGAAGAAAACAACCACATATATCCGATATTTGACAAAATGCTGATGCGGAAAGACAAAGAAGACTTGTTGAAGCAGCACAGCGTGATGGTTTGGTTTACCGGTTTGAGCGGCTCCGGCAAAAGTACGATAGCCATTGCCTTGGAGCGCGAACTTCATAAAAGAGGATTGCTTTGCCGTATCCTGGATGGTGACAACATCCGCAGTGGCATCAACAATAACCTCGGTTTTACGGAGGCCGACCGTGTGGAGAATATCCGGCGTATAGCCGAAGTTTCCAAACTCTTTCTTGATACGGGTGTTATAACAATCGCGGCTTTTATCAGTCCTAATAACGATATTCGTGAAATGGCGGCTGATATTATCGGACAAGACGATTTTCTGGAAGTTTATGTCAGTACCCCGCTTGAAGAGTGTGAACGCCGTGACGTGAAGGGACTTTATGCCAAGGCACGTAAGGGAGAAATCAAGAATTTTACAGGTATTTCCGCGCCTTTTGAGGAACCGGCTCATCCGGCTCTGACGTTGGATACCTCTGTTCTCAGCCTGGAAGAATCGGTCAATAAACTGTTGGAACTCATTTTACCAAGAATTCAGAAGAAATAAGATATAATGAAAGAAGAATATAAATTGAGCCATTTGAAGGAACTCGAAGCAGAGTCCATTCATATTATCCGTGAAGTGGCAGCGGAGTTTGAAAATCCGGTGATGCTGTATAGTATCGGCAAGGATTCTTCGGTTATGGTGCGCTTGGCCGAAAAGGCGTTTGCTCCCGGCAAAGTGCCGTTCCCGTTGATGCACATCGATTCCAAGTGGAAGTTTAAGGAGATGATACAGTTCCGTGACGAGTATGCCAAGAAGTATGGTTGGAACCTGATAGTGGAAAGCAATATGGAAGCTTTCAATGCAGGTGTCGGGCCTTTTACGCATGGCAGCAAGGTGCATACGGACCTGATGAAAACGCAGGCTTTGCTCCACGCATTGGATAAGTATAAGTTTGATGCGGCATTCGGTGGTGCTCGTCGCGACGAGGAGAAGTCACGTGCCAAAGAGCGTATTTTCTCCTTCCGTGACAAGTTCCATCAATGGGACCCCAAAAATCAGCGTCCCGAATTGTGGGATATTTATAATGCCCGGGTACATAAAGGAGAGAGTATCCGAGTATTTCCGTTAAGTAATTGGACGGAGCTGGACATCTGGCAATATATACGTTTGGAAAATATTCCTATTGTGCCGTTGTATTTTGCCAAGGAACGTCCTTGTGTGGAGATTGACGGAAATCTGATAATGGCGGATGACGACCGCTTGCCTGAACAGTACCGCGACCAGATAAAGATGCGTATGGTGCGTTTCCGTACGCTGGGTTGCTGGCCGTTGACCGGTGCTGTGGAAAGCGATGCCGATACCATCGAGAAGATTGTCGAGGAAATGATGACCACCACCAAGAGTGAACGGACGACCCGTGTCATTGACTTCGACCAAGACGCAAGCATGGAGCAGAAGAAGCGCGAGGGATACTTCTAAAGGAATTAAAAATTAAGAATTAAAAATTAAATCATTAAGGATGAACGATTCTACACTTGATATAAAGGCTTTTCTTGATAAGGATGAGCAGAAAGACTTATTGCGCTTACTGACTGCCGGTTCTGTGGATGACGGAAAATCCACATTGATAGGCCGTCTGTTGTTCGACAGCAAGAAACTATATGAGGATCAGCTGGACGCACTGGAACGCGACAGCAAGCGCATGGGAAATGCCGGCGACCACATTGACTACGCCCTTTTGCTGGACGGCTTGAAGGCAGAGCGCGAACAAGGCATCACCATCGACGTGGCATACCGCTACTTCTCGACCAACAACCGTAAGTTTATCATTGCCGATACTCCGGGACACGAGCAGTACACACGCAACATGATTACCGGGGGCTCTACAGCTAACTTGGCAATTATTCTGGTGGATGCACGTATGGGTGTCATTACGCAGACGCGCCGGCATACTTTTCTGGTGTCGTTGCTTGGCATCAAGCATGTGGTGCTTGCTGTCAATAAGATGGACCTGGTGGATTTTTCCGAAGAACGTTTTAATGAGATAGTCGATGAATATCGGAAGTTTATAGCTCCATTGGGTATTCCTGACGTAAACTGCATTCCGCTGTCAGCTTTGGATGGCGACAATGTGGTGGAGAAATCGGAACGTACTCCTTGGTATGAGGGTATTTCACTTCTTGACTTTCTGGAGACGGTACATATTGACAACGACCATAATTTGAAGGATTTTCGTTTCCCGGTTCAATACGTCTTGCGTCCCAATCTCGATTTCCGTGGTTTTTGCGGTAAGGTGGCTTCGGGTATTATTCGTAAGGGAGATGAAGTGATGGCATTGCCTTCCGGTAAGAAGTCGCATATCAAGAGTATAGTTACATACGACGGCGAATTGGATTACGCCTTTCCGCCCCAGTCCGTCACCTTGACTTTGGAGGACGAAATAGATGTGTCGAGAGGGGAAATGCTGGTACATCCGGATAACCTGCCCGTCATGGACCGCAATTTTGAAACGATGCTGGTTTGGATGGATGAAGAGCCGATGGATATCAACAAATCATTCTTCATCAAACAGACCACCAATATAAGCCGCACCCGCATCGACAGCATCAAGTATAAAGTGGATGTCAATACGATGGAGCATCTTTCCATTGACAACGGAAAGTTGAGCAAGGAAACATTGCCGATGCAGCTCAATCAGATTGCGCGCGTGGTGCTGACCACTGCCAAAGAGCTTTTCTTTGACCCTTATCGGCAGAATAAGGCTACCGGTTCGTTTATCTTGATAGACCCGATAACCAACAATACCAGTGCTGTAGGTATGATTATCGATAGGGTGGAGGATAAGGACATGCACTTAGCTGAGGACCTGCCTATACTGAATTTGCCTAAGCTGGGTATAGCTCCCGAACATTACGAAGCTATAGAAAAGGCTGTGAAAGAGCTGGAACGCCAGGGCGTGGCTGTACGGATAGAGCGCAGTACTTCTTTATAAGTATTGCAGTTCTCTCTCGGTATCACCGGAAGAAAACCATAACATATTAATATAAAGATAATAATGGGATTGTTAGAATTCAATAAGCTTCCGATAAACACCCTGGTAGGTGCGGATTGGAAAACATTCAAGGATATAACGGGCGGTCGTGACATCGGTGCTGCCTACAAAGGCAAGTATCGGCTGACAAAAGCCGTCTGCCGCCTGCTGTCCACTTTGGCTCCTCTGCAGGACAGACGCTATGAAAAGCTCCTGGCAGATAAGCCCTTGGAGCATGATCCGGTATTCATTTTGGGACACTGGCGTAGCGGGACTACGTTTGTGCATAATGTTTTCTCCTGCGACAAGCATTTCGGCTACAACACGACATACCAGACTGTATTTCCGCATCTTATGATGTGGGGGCAGCCTTTCTTCAAGAAGAACATGAGTTGGTTGATGCCGGACAAACGTCCCACGGACAATATGGAACTTGCCGTTGACCTTCCGCAAGAAGAGGAGTTTGCTTTGGCAAATATGATGCCCTACACCTATTATAATTTCTGGTTCCTGCCCGAATATCAGCAAGAGTATGCCGATAAATACCTGCTGTTTGATGACATCACAGAGAAAGAGCTGAAAGTATTTGAGGAGACTTTCGTCAAACTGATAAAGATTTCTCTTTGGAATACGAACGGAACCCAGTTTCTTAGTAAGAATCCGCCTCATACGGGACGTGTGAAAGAGCTTGTCAAGATGTTCCCCAATGCCAAGTTTATCTATCTGATGCGTAATCCTTATACTGTTTTCGAAAGCACACGTAGTTTCTTTACTAACACCATTCAGCCGTTGAAACTGCAGGATATCAGTCATGAGGAGCTTGAGAAGAATATTTTGTCCATTTATGCCAAACTGTATCATAAGTACGAAGCGGACAAGGCATGCATTCCTGAAGGAAACTTGATAGAGGTGAAGTTTGAGGACTTCGAAGCGGATGCAATGGGAATGACTGAATATATCTACAAGGCTTTGTCCATTCCGGGCTTTGTAGAGGCGCGTGTCGATATTGAGAAGTATGTAGGTGGAAAGAAAGGATATAAGAAGAATAAATACAAGTATGATGAGCGTACAGTGCAGTTGGTTCAGGATAACTGGAATTTTGCGCTGGAACAGTGGAAGTACGATTTATAATGATTGTCAATTATCAATGAGAGAAATGATTCAAAAGAAAATTCGTATGTTGGGAGTGCTGTCTGCCATGCTTTGTTGCGGAGTCGTTTCTGCGCAGCAGCACGAGGTAGAGATGATTCCTTTCGGAAATATGGATCAATGGATTGACCGCCAAATCAAGGAATCCGGTATTATCGGCGGTGCCACGAAGAATGTGTATGCCATCGGGCCTACTGCTACTATCACTGAAACCAAGGCATACAAGAATATGGGAGGTTCGCCGTGGGCGACATCCAATGTGATGGCGCGGGTAGCCGGTATCACGAAAACTAATACTTCTGTTTTCCCGGAAAAGAGAGGGAATGGTTTCTGCGCCCGTATGGACACCCGTATGGAGAGTGTGAAAGTTTTTGGAATAGTGGATATCACGGTGCTGGCTGCCGGCTCTATGTTTCTGGGTGAGGTGCACGAACCTATCAAGGGGACTAAAAATCCGCAGAAAATGCTGAATTCCGGCATACCGTTCACAAAGAAACCTATCGCCATACAGTTTGATTATAAAGTAAAGATGTCCGACCGCGAGAAGCGTATCCGTGCAACGGGCTTTAGCCGTATCACAGATGTTGAGGGAAAGGACTTCCCGGAAGTGAATCTGTTTCTGCAAAAGCGTTGGGAAGATGAGAAGGGGAATATCTATGCCAAGCGTGTAGGAACGATGGTCGTACGATATTATACTACTACCGATTGGCATAATAATGCCACTTATTCCATCATGTACGGTGATATCACCGGTGACCCTGCATACAAGGCCCACATGATGCGTCTTCAGGTTGAAGAACGCTATACAGTTAACAGTAAAGGAGAGAGTGTGCCTATTAAGGAGGTTGCCTGGGGGACGAAGGACGATGTGCCCACTCATTTGCTGTTGCAATTCACCTCTAGTCATGGTGGTGCTTATATAGGTTCTCCTGGCAATTCGCTATGGATTGACAATGTAAAATTGGTCTATTAGAATAAAAGCAGTTAAAGTTGATGTCATACTTTAGCTGCTTTTTTTATGGAGTCAACGAGACTTTGACTTACTTCTTATTTCAAATGAATTTTGTATGTCAGCCCTCCCGTGAAATATTTCATCCTCTGCATTT
>NZ_QTMD01000090.1:0-482 GCF_003602995.1 Bacteroides sp. AF25-38AC
ATGTCAACCTTATCCATATGAAAGAGCGTATCCGTGGTTATAAAAAGGCTATGGATGAAACCGGTAAGAGAAACTTGGCTAACGTGGTCTTTCTGAAGCAGGATGCTCCCAGAAAGTCGGCAGACCGTTTGTTGCCTAAAATGATTGATGGCGGTGTAGACGCTTTTCTTTTTGCCACCAACATGATTTCATTGGCTTGTTTATATACAATAAAGGACATGGGAGAGGGAATTATTGGTAAAATAGGTCTAGTGGGTTTTGACGGTAATCCGGTATTTGACTTTTTTGATGCCCCTATATCCTATATTCAGCAGCCTATAGATGTTTTAGTACAGAAAGCACTTGAAATACTGATAGATATCATTATTAACGGTAATACAGTGCAGTCTGTGCTTGCCGAGGGAGAATTTATTGAAATGGCTCCTTAGGAGAGCTGTTTTTTTTACATGATAGCTTAATCGATTTAGTTAATTTTTATATTA
>NZ_QTMD01000090.1:492-956 GCF_003602995.1 Bacteroides sp. AF25-38AC
AGCTTAATCGATTTAGTTAATTTTTATATTAATCTCAATAAAAACAGTTGAACCATGAGAAATTCAAGATTAATCGGTGGAAAGCCGAAAATTGGTATCAGACCTATTATTGACGGTCGCCGTGGAGGTATCCGTGAGTCATTGGAGGATATGACTATGGGCATGGCCCATAAAGTGGCCGAGCTTTATTCTTCTGTCTTACGTCATAGTGACGGCACTTCCGTAGAGTGCGTCATTGCAGATACAACTATCGGTGGAGTGGCTGAAGCCGCCATGGCGGCTGAAAAATTCCGTAATAGTGGAGTGGGTGTCGTACTTTCTGTAACTCCTTGCTGGTGTTATGGATTCGAGACTATTGATATGGACGGAGAGATGCCGAAAGCCATCTGGGGCTTTAACGGTACGGAACGTCCGGGTGCGGTTTACCTGGCTTCAGCATTGGCAAGCCATACACAGAAGGGATT
>NZ_QTMD01000091.1:0-860 GCF_003602995.1 Bacteroides sp. AF25-38AC
AGAGCCTGTTTAAATTTTCAAGTTTGATATTGAAAGAGTGTTTCTTCTTTCCTCGAAAATGATTATTTTTAAGTTACCACACTTGAAATAATTTTATGTATTCGACGGATTTAGAAGAAACACAGTGGCAAGTTATCAAGAAAATCTTGAACCTGCAAGAAAGAAAACGAAAATATAATTTGCGTGAGATATGGAATTCCATCTTCTATCTCGTGAAAACGGGTTGCCAATGGCGTATGCTCCCCTCCCATTTTGCCCCTTGGGAACTGGTTTATTACTATTATCGCAAATGGTCTTCCATGGGTGAATTTGACTTGTTGCTGAATAATTTACGTGAGAAAGTCCGTGTCAAGCAAGGTCAAAAAGCCGAAGCGAGCGTGGGTATTATGGACAGTCAAAGCGTCCGCTGGGGTGATAACCGTTCTCTCAATGGCATTGACGGCAATAAGAAGGTGAAGGGCATTAAGCGTCATGTTGTCGTGGACAAGAACGGTTTCCTGATAGCTGTCATGGTAACAATAGCTTGCGTACATGACGGAAAGGCCGCTTACCTGTTGGCCAGATGTTTGAAGGAGCTTTGTTGCAATATCAAAGTTATCTTGGCGGATGCCGGATATAGGGGAGAAGTGGCTGCCAAAATTAAAAAAGTTTTCGGATATGCGCTTGAAGTCATTGTAAGCGGAAACAAGTCAAACGGCTTTAAACCAATAGGAAAGAGATGGATTGTGGAAAGAACTTTCTCATGGTTTGATAATTATAGGAGGCTCTGCCGAAACTACGAATTTACGTTCGATTCGGCAGAGGAGATGGTGAAACTTGCTGCAATAAGAATGTTGCTGAACAAAATTTAAACAGGCTCT
>NZ_QTMD01000092.1:0-836 GCF_003602995.1 Bacteroides sp. AF25-38AC
CATGTCCAGGTGCGGGTACGGGTAGCGGATGCGGTTATTGTAGAAGTACCACCGGTACGCGCAATAGTAGTAGGATTAGCAGAAACGGAAACAGTCCAAGCACTCCAACTGCCATATTGCTTGCTGCCGGCAGACTGGGTAACGGTACAAGTGGCGGACTTGCCTTCATGAGTGGCAGTATAAGTCACACTGCGGGAAGATGCAGAAGTATTGTTGGCAGCCGTCACCGTAGTGCCGGAACGGGTGAAGCCGGTGGCACTACCGCTAATTGTCGGAGTAGCCTTTTCGGTATTGGTAACAGTTCCATTGGTCAGGACATCACGGACAGCAGAATAGGTCAGAGTTGACGTACCACCCGCAGCAGCGATGGTAGTCGGGTTGGCCGTAATGGTAACCTTCCAGGCACCATAAGTTATCTCGCCCGCAGACTGGGTGACCGTGCAAGTGGCAGTCTTACCACCATGGGTAGCAGTTACCGTACAGCTACGGGAAGATGTCGTGGTATTGTTGCTGGCAGTTAGTGTAGTTCCACTCAAAGAGAAGCCGGTACCGCTCGCGCTCAATGCAGGAGTACCCTTCTCTGACTCGGTACCACCGGAACCGGAAACACCGTTCCATGTCCAGGTGCGGGTACGGGTAGCGGATGCGGTTATTGTAGAAGTACCACCGGTACGGGCAATAGTAGTCGGATTAGCTGATACAGTAACAGTCCAGTCGCTCCAAGAAGCATACTGTTTACTACCTGCAGACTGGGTGACCGTACAAGTGGCGGACTTGCCTTCATGAGTGGCCGTATAAGTCACACTACGGGAAGAGGTCGTAGTATTATTGGCCGC
>NZ_QTMD01000093.1:0-745 GCF_003602995.1 Bacteroides sp. AF25-38AC
AGAAAATCAACGACACTATTTCTGTTTTGAAAATCTACCTGCGTTTGGTTTTTCCATTCATCAGGTGTTTTAAAACTTATTCCAAAATGCAATGCACCATTATTATTGGGGTTAGCAAATAATAAATTACCTTGGTGAGATGCCATTAGCCGGTTTCCATTGCATAGCTGAAAAAATCCAGGACAGTTTATCTCTGGTTGATGAATATCGGCTTGTATATTGAAAGTACCTGTTTCTTCAACTTCCGTGTCGGTAACAAATTTTCTTACCTTGGACATCCCGCCATTGGCAAGAATAACCAAATCTGCTGTTTCACTCGGTTTATTCTCAAAAGTTAGTGTCCACTTCTTCTTACCAGGTTCAAGCATAACAAGTTTTCTATCCCAAATAACCGTGTCGTTTTCTAAACTATTCAACAAGATAGCCCTTAAGTCATTTCTGTTTATTTCAGGATTGTCAAATCGATTTTCGGGCTTTACATTTTTTGTGGATAAAATATTGCCTTTTTCATCAGCAATATTTACACCCATTGGTAAGGCTAAGTCATAATAAGTTTGTAACAATCCCGCTTTTTTCATTGCTTCCTGACCTGAACCTTTGTGTAGGTCAAGGGTTCCACCAAAAATTCTTGCCTCTCGGTCGTTGTCTCTTTCGTAAACTGAAACGTCTATGCCGTTTTGCTGTAATAATTTTGCCATAGTCAGTCCAACGGGTCCACCACCAATTATTGCAACGTTCTTATCAC
>NZ_QTMD01000094.1:0-518 GCF_003602995.1 Bacteroides sp. AF25-38AC
CTCGTACACAAGAGCCGCAGGGATGTGTCCGTTCCGGAAAGCGGGCACACCGAAAAGAAGGGATGGCTCGGTATGCTGTTCTCTGCGGATGATGCCGACAACAAGGACAACAGCCGTGAGACCGACCCGTTCGCCGGCTGGCAGCAAGGCGACACTTGTTACAAATGGCAGGCCAACGGTATGCTTGCCGGGGTGAGGACTCCCGACGGCAGGACGGTTACGTTCGGCTATGACGCCCTCGGCAGAAGAATATCCAAGAGGACGGGCGGCACCGTGCACCGTTTCGGCTGGGACGGCAACGTGGTGCTGCACGAATGGGACACCGACGAAGCCCGGAGACCGAAGCTCGTCACGGACGAGACCGGACGCGAGGAATACGACGGCACGGAGAAGCCGGAGGGCCTTGTGACATGGGTCTATGACGGAACGTCGTTCACTCCTGTGGCGAAGGTCACGGATGGGGAACGCTACACGATAGTGCATGACTACCTCGGTACGCCGACGCAGGCATACGACAG